>NZ_JBHVTL010000028.1:90490-128748 GCF_042884635.1 Kitasatospora sp. NPDC058115 | reverse complement strand
GCGGGTCCCTACGGGCCTTCGGCCCTCCGTTCGCGCCTGACCTTCGGTCAGGCGGCGGACCCGCTCCGCGTGTCCGCACCCGGGCTTCGCCCGGGTGGGCCCGGCGCTTCGCGCCTTGACCGGCCTCACTCCGCTTCGCTCCATGAGGCCTGGGGGTTGAGGTCTGGTCATATGGTTGAGCTGGTTTTTAGCTGATCTCACGACAGGCTGGCTGGGAAGCGGGTGGCGCGCCGGGGGTGCGTGGGTCGGCTTCACTCCCGCCGGATTGGTCTAGTCCACGGTCTAGACCTCTGTTTCGGTCTCACGACGGGTCGGAGTGCGCTACCCTCGAAGGGTGAGCAACGGTCTTCGATGTATCAGTCTCAGAGCGTCAGGCGATCCCGCCGAACGCAGCGTCCGGACCCGTTCTTTTCGGGTTTTCGCCGGAATTCGTGACCGTGAGCTGATATCCTGCCGAATAGCCATTTTCGTTGGGCTTGTTCTCTGGTCGCCCCGATTCTCGGGCCGGTTCGTTGAATGTATCAGTAGGGCACTGTCAGAATTTCCCGCGTGATCCCTGATGTGGGTCCGGAAATGGGTGAGGGGAGACACGTCTTCGTGAACGTCGTAAAGCCTGGTCTGAAGGCCGTTCAGTCCGCCGCCGGCATCTCGCTGCGGGGACACCAGGAGGAGGCGCTGGAGGCCATCGTGCGGGGCCTGACGCCCCGTCCGGGGCATCCAGCGCCGAACGGGCTGCGGGTGACCGTCCAGATGGCCACCGGCTCCGGGAAGTCGTACGTCGGTGCTGCGGCCGGCCAGAAGCTGGTGCCCCGGGGCGTGGTCCTGGTCGTGGTGCCGACGCTGGACCTGCTGGTGCAGATGGTCGGAGCCTGGCGGGCGGCCGGGCGGTCCGGGGACATGCACGCCATCTGCTCCCTGGTCGACCGTGAGCTGCCGTTCGGGGTGATGGCGAGCACCAGCCCGCGGATGATCGGCAGGTGGCTGGCCAACGCCGCGAAGTACCGCCGGCCGACCACCCTGTTCGCCACCTACACTTCGGTCGGGGCCGTCGCGGACGCCTACGAGTACTGGGCGGAGCGCCAGGGCGAGGTGCTGCCCCCGCTCGGGCTGATGGTCTGCGACGAGGCGCACCGCTCCTCGGGCAGTGTGGAGAAGACCTGGACCGTGGTCCACGACCAGGGCGCGATCCCGGCGGAGCGCCGGCTCTACATGACCGCGACCCCTCGGAT
The DNA here is from genome assembly GCF_042884635.1 of Kitasatospora sp. NPDC058115. Taxonomy (NCBI): domain Bacteria; kingdom Bacillati; phylum Actinomycetota; class Actinomycetes; order Kitasatosporales; family Streptomycetaceae; genus Kitasatospora; species Kitasatospora sp. NPDC058115. The sequence goes on along the minus strand of NZ_JBHVTL010000028.1, from coordinate 127,519 downwards.
CTGGGCGCCGCCCAAGCGCCCGGTGAAGAACCGTGAGGGGGCCTACCAGCCGCTGCCGGAGGAACTGGCCGTCTCGATGGACGACCAGCGGGTCTACGGCCCGCACGTGTACTCCCTGGGCCTCGCGGAGGCGATCGACCGGAAGTTGTTGGCCCCGTTCGAGATCGTGGTCCTGGAGCTGCGCGACCCGCTCGGCGACCGGGCCGCGGCCGAGGCGCAGGGCGTGCCGTGGGGACCGGGTGTCGGCGAGGCGGAGGACGGGAGCGAGGACGAGGTGCCGGCCGCACGGATCGCCGCGATCCAGGCCGGGCTGGCCAAGACCGTGGTCGAACGGGGACTGGAGCGGTGCATCACGTTCCACAGCCGCACGATCGAGGCCCGCTACTTCTCGGAGACGCTGAACCAGACGGTGGAGAAGCTGCACTTCGAGAACCCGCAGAAATATCCGCCGGAGTTCTGGGCGCAGTGGCTCTCCGGTGAGCACGAGGTTGATTTCCGCAAGGAGGTCATCGGGGACTTCGGGAAGGGCGAGGAGGACGACGGACTGAAGCACCGGATCGTGTCCCAGTGCAAGGTCCTGGGCGAGGGCGTCGACATCCCGAATGCGGACTCGGTTCTTCTGCAGGGCCGGGGCAGCATGGTGGATATCGTCCAGGCCATCGGCCGGGCCCTGCGTATGCAGCCCGGAGAGGGAAAGACCGCCTCGCTGATCGTTCCGGTTTTCCTCAAGCCCGGGGAGGAGCCCGGGGACATTCTGGAGTCGGATTCCTACGGGCCGCTGGTCAAGATCCTGACCGCTTTGCGCAGCCACGACGCCAAGGTGGTGGAGGCCCTCGCGGTGCCGCAGAAGTCCGGCAAGCGGACCAAGGGGCGCAGCGCCGAGGCTGCTATTGGGCCTGGTGAGAGCATGGTCGGCGCGGGCAGTGGAGGAGCGTTCACGCTGCCAGTACGGTTCCAGACACCGGTGGACGAGAACGTGCTCGCCCTGTTCATCGCCTCACGGGTCCTGGTCGGTGAGACGCAGTTGTGGCGCGAGGGAATCGGTCACGCACGGCGGTGGTTCGAGGAGACCGGCGGCCTCGACGTACCCTATTCCGCGATGGTCGGAGAGAACGGGAATTACCGGCTGGGAAAGTGGCTTTCGGACCGGCGCGGCGAGAATGCGAATGGTGAGATGGCGCCATATCGGGTGGAGATGCTCGACGCGCTCGGCATGATCTGGTCCGTGAGCGACGCCCGCTTCGAGGCTGGCCTCGACTGGGCCCGGGTCTGGGCGAAGGGCCACGGCGGCTCGCTGGCCGCGCCGGCGCGGGCCTCGGTCGGCGGCTACGCCATCGGAACCTGGCTCTCCGAGCTGCGGGCCGCCGCAGCGGTGCCGGCGGGCGAGCCGGGGGCGCTGGCACCGGAGCGGCGGGCCGCGCTGGAGGAGATCGACCCCTGGTGGTGCCCGGTGTGGCCGGTCACCTGGCAGCGCGCCTACGCCACCGCCCGCATGTGGTGGCTCGACACCGACGGCCAGATCGACTGGACCACCCTGCCCCTGGACACCGTCTACGAGGGCGAGCAGCTCGGCCGCTGGGTCCAGGCGCAGCGCGCCGGCTGGCCCGGCCTGGAGGCCGACCAGCAGGACCTGCTCGCCGCGATCGGCATCGAGGCCGACCCCGAGCTGGTCGCCGCGAAGGCCGCCGCCGAGGCGAAACCGAAGCTGTCGCGCATCGACCGCTTCCAGCAGGGTCTGACCGCACTCGCCCAGTTCGTCGAGCGGGAACGGCACCCGCGGGTGCCCCGCCTGCACAAGGAACCGGTCGAGACCGTGGAAGCCCGCCCCGAAGGCGAGGAACAGCTGGTGATGTCTCACTTCGCCCTGGGCACCTGGCTCAACAACCAGAAAGCCCGCCGAGCGAAGCTCACCCCGGGACAGCTCGCGCAGCTCGCCGAACACGGCGTCGAGTGGGCATAACGGGCGGGCTTGGGAAGGAGGGCCCGTCAGGTGCACCGCGACCGGATGCAGCGGTTGGACTTGCCTGGCGGGTTCTCCCGGCCCGAGGGTGGCGAGGTGTACGGCTCTCCGGGCGCCCGTGGGGTTACATGAACGCGGCGACGGCTGCGGCCACGGCGGCGAGCGCCGCGACTGCGGTCCAGAAGACGCCACTGCGCCAGATCGAGGTCTTGGCCGGGGTGCTGGCCGTGGTGTTCGCCGGGGCCGGTGCAGTAGTGGCGGTCGGGGTGTTGCTGGAGCCGTGGTCGACGACGTTGAGTCCGTTGAGGTTGAGCCGGGCGTTGCCGCTCATGTTGATGCTGATGGCCGGGGGCCCCGTTGCGGTGGGTCCCGCCTGGCTGCTGGGCACACCGGGGGAAGCTGGCTCTGGTGTTCTCCCCGCGATGTCCGTTCCTGGGTTGTCCGTGCCGGCCTGGCCGGTATGGCTGGGTGCGTTGACGGGGCCGGTCGGCGTGGTGCCGTGGGTCATAGCGGTCGGGTTGGCGGGGTTGGTCATGGCGTTGTTCGTTTCCCTCTCGGGTTGCTGGTGTTGTCGGTGCCGGGTCCGCCGCCCCAGCCCCGTGTCGGGGCGGCGGACCTAGGGGGCCGTCTAGACCTGAATGCAGGCGAACACAGCGGGCCTGAGCATCACGTGGGCCGGCTTGGCATGCCGGTCCTGGCGGCCCCGAGGTGTCGGTGCGCTCTTCCCCCGCAGGCGCACCGTGATGAGCCTGACCATCGCGGCCGTCGCAAAGGTCAGGACCGTCAGGATCATCACTACGATGACCCTGGACGCCGGCAGCGCCGGGATGGCGTGATGGAGCATCGAAGCCTCCTACTGGTTGCCGGAGCCCGGCTGGGCCGGGTTCCGGGGGGTGTGCTCGTCGGTGATTGCCGCAGCGGGGACGCTCGCACGGATGCGGGCGAAGGTGGCCTGCCAGGCGGGGCTGGCCATCGTCTGGGCGGCCTCGGCGGCATCGGCGTCCTTGAGCACGCGGCCAAGCGCGGCGAGGACGGCGTCGTCGTCGATGGTGGGCGGCCCGTCCGTGGACGGGTGGTGCAGCTGATCCTGCATGCGATCGCTCCTCCGTGGGTCCTATCGTGAATTTGGGTGATTCCGCGGCTGCGGCGCCGGGGCTTGGTAGAGCCCCGTCCGAGAGGTACGGCGCGGATGGGTGCGCCGTACCCCAGGGACGGGGTTCTACAGACCCAGTCGCTTCAGCAGTTCCGGTCGGTGCTCGCGCAGCTTCCGCACGCAGTCGTGGAGGTGGGAGCGGATCGTGTCGACCTCGACGTCCATGATCTCGGCGGCCTGCTCCTTGGTCAGGTCCTGCGCGTGGACGAGGTCGAGTGCCTCGAATTGGCGGGGCGTGAGGTGCTCACGGCAGAACTTGATCACCTCCGCCAGAGTCTGGGCTCGCTCCAGCGACAGGTCCAGGTCCGTGTACGGCACGGACCACAGGCCGGGCCGGTCGAGACCGTCCTCCGTCGGCACCTCCTTCGTCCTGCGCTGCTGGTCGAAGAGGGCATTGCGAGCGACCGTGTGGGCGTAGGCAAGCGGACTGCGCAGGGGCTCCCGGCTCAGGTCAGCGACCCGGAGGGCCGTCTCGACGACGCTCTCCTGCGCGAGGTCCTCCGCCTGCTCCCGCGAGGCGCCCCTACGGACCAGTGCGCGCACCACCGAGATGCACATCTCGAGAATCTGCTTCTCGGTCAGCGACCGGCCCTGGTGCTCGGGGCTTTCGGCCGGCGTCACCGGGGGACCGCCGGTGGGATCGATTTCGTGGCTCATGAAAATCCTCTCCGGCCCACACCGCCTGGGCCGAACGTCGGGCAGGGGCCGAGGAGTGCAAGAACCCACCCGCTGCACTGCCCCGGTGTCGTACACCCCGACTGACGCCAAACGGGCCAGCGGCTGTGGAGACCGTCGAATGTGACCTCTGGCACACCATCAGTTCCAGCTGCCCATGGGAGCGGAGTCCCAGCACGGAACAGCAGTGGACGCCGGATCCGTCGCCACACTTCGCGCTGAACATCCGGCTCAACAGACAAAAGGCCCGCCGGACGAAGCTCAGCCCCGGGCAGCTCGCGCAGTTCGCCGGGCACGGCGTGGAGTGGGCGTAGCGGGCGGTATTGGGATTCCCGGGACGCTCACGTGGTTCCCGTGTACCGGCGAAGTCAGCAGGTTATGACCGGCCGGGGCCTCCATCGTGGATGGAGGCCCCGGCCGGGAACACCGGCTCGACGCCCCTGACGGACGACCCAGGCGATCCCGCCGGACTCACGAGATGCACCGGTCAGAGGCCGCTCAAGCCTCGGCGCAGCGGTAGGAACTCACAGTGCGGCTCAGGCCGCCGGGCGGCACCCGTCAGCGAACAGGGCAGCTGTCTCGGTTGCGGTAGGCGCCGGCGGTGGTGGAGGAGACGCCGCAGGCCTCGGATGGTGTGGAGGTCGACGGCCTCGGGTTCGGGCGCATGGCCCGCCGGGGTGGCGGCCAGGATCATCCGCGCCATCCGACGGGCGGCCCGCTCCCGGGGCATCTCTGGAGCAACTCCCGGAGCAACCGCAGACCCCCCGGCCCCGGCTCGGCCAGGACAGCGGAGTCGTCGTCGGCCCGGCCCGGCGCGGCTGGCACCGCCGGACGCCGCCACCAGACCCAGCCCGCCGCATACCCGGCATGTGACGGGTGGATGTCTGCTTCCCTCCATGTATCACGCCCGGCCCGCTAGGGTCTATCCGACTTCCCGTCACATGCCGGGTGGGCATACTGAGCAGGGGCAGGTGCCTCGTGAGCGACGCCGACCGAAAATCCGACGAATCGCAGCCGCTGTACGTCCAGAACGTGATCGCCGTCAGCGGCTTCGCGTTCGGCACGATCGGGGCCGACATCCACGTGCACGGCGCCAGTGGGCTCCCGCTCTACCTCCTCGGCGCCTGGCAGGGCGTGGCGGACACCGACCGGGACTGGTTCCGCAAGCTGCCGAGCCGGATGCTCAACGCCCGCCGCGCCGTGGTGCCGTTCACCGGCCGACAGGAGGACCTCGAGGAGCTGCGGGAGTGGCGGGACGATGGGGGGCGGCTCAGCGTCCGGTGGCTGTACGGGCCGGGCGGTCAGGGCAAGAGCCGACTCGCCACCCGGCTCGCCGACGAGTCCGCCGAAGCCGGCTGGACGGTCGCCGTCGCCTTCCACGGCCCCGATGCCGACCCGATCGAGCCCGGAAGCCAGGACCTGCGGCCCAACGGAACGGCCGGCCTGCTGCTGATCGTCGACTACGCCGACCGATGGCTCACCACCAACCTCACCTGGCTACTGAAGAACGCCCTGCTGCACCGGACTGGCGTGACCACCCGGGTGCTGATGCTGGGACGCACGATGAACGAACTGCCGCAGCTCCGCGGCATCCTGGACACCTACCAGGCCGACGTCTCCGTCCAACCCCTGGAGTCCCTGCCGCCCGGCGGGGAGCACCGCAACGCGATGTTCACCGCCGCCCGCGACGCCTTCGCCAGCATCTACCGGTTCCGCAACGCGACCACGATCCAGCCGCCCCCGACGCTGGAGGGAGCAGAGTTTGGGCTGACCCTGGCCGTCCACATGGCCGCCCTGGTCGCCGTCGACGTCCACGCGGCGGCGGCCGGACCCGCACCACGCCCCGAGGTGCCGACCGACCGGCCCGGCCTGACGATGTACCTCCTGGACCGTGAGAGGCTGCACTGGGCACGGCTGTACGGCGACGGTGCCAACGCCGGCCAGGACGGGAACGGCTTCCGGACACCGCCCGAGATCATGAACCGGACCGTGTATGCCGCCGTCCTCACCGGAACGCTCTCCCGCGACGCCGGCAGGACGGTCCTCGGCCGGCTTCGGGTGCCCGACGCCCCCGAGGTACTGGACGACCACAGGTCCTGCTACCCACCGACCGAATCCGGTGCCGACCAGGTCCTGGAGCCTCTCTACCCGGACCGCCTCGCCGAGGACTTCCTGGCCCTCACCATGCCAGGCCACCGGTTCGGCTACCCGGACCAACCGTGGGCGGCCGCCGATACCTCCGCCCTGCTCGAACGGTCCGACGATGGGCCCGGCACCACGCGTGTCCCCGCGCCCTGGACCGCCCGCGCGGTCACCTTCCTCCTGTCCGCCGCCCAGCACTGGAAACACCTCGGCCCGCAGTACGTGCACCCACTGCTGCTGACGGACCCTCGGCTGGCTGTCGACGCCGGGAGCGCCGCGCTGACCATCCTCGCTGGCCTGCCCGACATCGTCCCCGTCCTCGAAGCCGTGGAGGCGTACTTCCCGGAGGGGCAGCACACCGACCTGGACCCCGGTATAGCCGCGGTGACAACAATCCTGACCACCCATCGCCTCGGCCTCACCCGGGACCCGGCCAAACGCTCGCTCCTCTACATTGCTCTGGCGACCCGCCAGTCCCACGCTGGCCTCGACCGAGAGGCGCTCGACGCCAGTGAGCAGGCGGTCGAGTGCCTGCGCGGCCCGGCCGACGAGGATCCCGCGCAGCATCTGCCCGGCCTGTCCAGCGCTCTGGCCAACCTCGGCGTCTGCCTGTCGACGATGGGACGGTTCCCCGAGTCGCTGGCCGTCACCGAGGATGCTGTACGGCTGGCCCGCCGCCACGCCGCCGAGTACCCCGACCTGCCGCAGGCCGACCTGGCCCGCCCCCTGGGCAACCTGGTCCACCAGCTCCTGGAGGCGGACCGCCTCCAGGAGGCTGTGGACACCGCTCTGGAAGCGGTGCACCTTTACGGCGAGCTGTCCGACGCGGACCCTGACCGCCACCGGCCCGGCCTCGCCCGCGCGCTGGTCAACGCCGGGATCGTGCTCTTCAAGCTGGGGCGCCGGGCCGACGCCGTCGAGGTCGGCCTCGCCGCGCTCACCATCTTCCGGGAACTGGCCTCAGCTGACCCCGACCGGTACGAACCCCGGTACGCGAACTCCCTGGCCACCGTCGCCAACCACCTGTGGGGCACGGGACACGGCGAGGACGCCTGCGCCCTCGCCACCCTGGCCGTGGACATCCGTCGTCGGCTGGCCAGCGTCAACCCGGACGTCTTCCGGTCCGCCCTCGCCCGGTCACTGACCGCCCTCGGCGTCTACCAGTGGGCGGCGGGCCTCGCCGTCGAAGCGCTGGAGACCAGCCAGGAAGCTGTGGCCCAGTGGCGCGAACTGGCCGTGGCTAACCCCGTCCTGCACGAGGAGTTCCTGGCCGCCGCGCTGTCCAACCTCGGGAACCGGCTCGCCGCCCTCGACCGGCCGATGGCGGCGCTGGCGGCCACCGACGAGGCCGTGGACATCTACCGCAGGCAGGCTACGAGCGGCAAGGACGTCGACCGGGACAGCGTGGGCCAGGCGTTGAACAACCTCGGCAACCGGCTCGCCGCGGTGGGCCGCACGGAGGACGCCCTGAGGATGTCCGACGCGGCCGTGGGCATCTACGGCACCCTGGCCGACGAGCACCCGTCGGCGTTCCGGCCTGCGCTGGCCCGCGCACTCGCGAACCACGCCATCCACTGGGCCCAGACCGGCTTCGTCCGCAAGGGGTTGGCGATGACCGAGGAGGCCATCGAGATCATGCAGGAGTCGGCCCTGGCAAACCCAGGGGCGTTCACAGCCGACCTGCGGCGCTTCGAAGCCCTCCGAGACATGCTGCGCGCGGCACTCAGCGACTGACCGGCCCGGACGTCAGTCGGCGGCGCCCTCCGGGCTGCCGCCGCCCTGCCCCTTGCCCTCGTGGTAAATCAGGTTCCCGTCCTGGACGCCGAAGGCTCGTCCATTGCCGTGGGCGATGTTGGTCTGCTTGTAGACCCGGGTCCGCGCCTCCTCGGGCAGCGACGGAGCGAGCACCTCGTCCAGCACCCGCTCCAGCTCTCCCGCAAGTTCGGGCTGCCGGCGTAGAAGCTCAGACAACCGCTGCTGCCAGTCCGCAGCGAGCGCCTCCCGCAGGAGCTCGTCATCCTGTTCTTCGGCCAACAGAACCTCCCGGCGCAGCTCGGCCAAGTCCTCGCCGACCAGCTCCGCACGGTCCGGACGGAACCGGCGCCACACGGCGACCACCCCGTCCCGCGCGTGTTCCCAGGCATCGGTGGCCATCGCCCCGACGAGTGACGAACCCGCGAGGGCCGCGAGCGCGGCTGGATCCATGGAACCCCCTCCTCCCGCCCCGTCGAAACCGAACGCCTTCGGTGAACCGCCGGAGCACTCCCAGGTGTGGCGTACCGCCCAGGGCGTTCCTGCCTCACGCCGCGCAACCGGTAAACCCATCGGACCGGCGCCCGAACCGGGCCGCGACTCAGCGCTCTGCCGCGGCGAGGAGGCGCCGCAGGGCGCTTGGCCGGGCAGCGGCGGAGGTTGAGGGGTTGGTCGGCGTGGTGTTCCAGTAGGGCGAGGATGTGGTCTTGGATTGTGCTCTGTTAGGTGAGGGGGCAGGCTCCGGGTTGCGTGCTGTGTATTTGGTGTGGAGTGGGCAGGTGTCCTGTCGGTTTTCTTTTCTGGCCATGGTTCGAGTGTGTTCGCGATGGCCTTTGGAAAGTCGTTCTGTTCGACTTTTCGGCGCTCTTTTCGTTTATGGAATGCGCGGCATGTTGTATCGGTGTTTTCAGTACCCTTCTGGCATTGAGCGGCCGTGAGGGATCTGGGTCATGCTGTAGGGGGTTCCTCCGTTGCTTCGGTCGTACTTCGGCCAGCGGTTTGCGTGGAGGAGGCGGACGTTCCACCAGGGGTCGTCGCTGGGCGGGCCGTGCTTCTCGGCGCGGCGCAGGGCGCGGGTGGTGGGCAGGTCGAGGATGATGGGCCGGCGCTTGTCGGTGCGGCGCTGATGGTCGCAGGAGGGGCATTCCAGGCGGTCCGGGTGGGCATTCTCGTCCAGCTCGTCTTCGGAGTCGTGGGCGCCGCCGAGGGGGCCGTGGCAGGTGTGGCAGGGGTGCAGGGCGTCGTTGTGGGCGCGGGCGGCGAGCAGCCTGGCGCGCTGCTTGGCGTCCCGGGCGTCCTGCTTGGCCTTGGCGGCCTGCTCCTGCTCGGCGTGTTCCCGGTCTTCGCGTTCTTGGCGGCGCTGGGCGATGAGGTCCCAGTTGGGTTCGTCGTCGAGGGCGTCGGTGAGGGAGTGTCGGCCGGGTCGGCCGAAGCGCCACCAGATCGGCCCTTGCCAGCCGTGCTCGCGCAGGCGCTCGACGGTGGTGCCGAGCACGGGGATCTTGCCGTCGAAGGTGGCGTAGGTGACGCCCTCCTGCTCGTACTTCTGGCCCTGCCAGTGCTCCCAGGTGGCGTTGCGCAGGTCTTCGAGGCGCTGTTCCAGGGCCTCGGGGCTGTAGCGGGGGCGGCTGCCCCGGGTACCCTGGTCCAGGACGAACAGGACCGGCGGGCGGACGGCGCGGCGTTGCCGGTAGCCGTAGGCGGGTTCGGGGACGTTGTAGCGGACCTCGACCTCCAGGCGCTCCTGGCCGCCGTCGTGGACGGTGCGGTCGAAGTAGCGCTTGTAGTTGTCGAGCTTGCCGGCGACCTTGCGGATGTCGGTCATGGTGCCCCGGTCGAGCTCCAGGAAGGCGACGGGGATGCCGAGCTCGGGCAGGCGGACGACGGCGTCGGGGATGACGTTGAACTTGCCGGTGATGGTGTGGGGCGTCTCGGTGGCCCAGGCCTCGATGCCGCCGGGCAGCGGGCCGGAGGGCAGGGCGCGGCGCGGGGGTGCCTGGCGCTTGTCGGTGCGGGGCGGGGCGCCGTGGGTGGTGGTGCCGGTGACGGCGGTGATGATGAGTTCGTTGACGAGCATGGCGTGGGGTGCGCCGGTGAGGCCGGCTCCGCGGGCGTGGCCGCCCATGTCGCGGTCGTCGCCGAGGGCTTCGGCGGCGGCGGCCAGGCCGAGCGGGGTGAGGCCAACGATCTTCTCCGCGCCGGGCCCGCCCGGCTTCGGCTTGGCGCCCTGTCCCTCGGCGGGCCGGGGTGGCCGTGGGCGCCGTCTTGGGGGCGGGTCGGCGGCCCGGCGGCGAGGTGGTGCCGCGGACGTCGACCAGCTTGTGCTTCTCCAGGTCCCGGACCGCTTCGGCCACGTGCTCGACGCGGTGGTGGGCGCGGTACTCGTCGGCGGCGATCAGGGCGTGCAGCTGCTTGTAGGTGGCGACCTTCAGCACGCCCAGCGCCGCGAGGACGTCGGCGCGCAGCGGGGCCGTGCTGCCGTTGGGGTTGCGGGCGGAGCGGCGGAAGTGCACCCGGCCGGGCCGGGCCGGCTGTTCGCCGTCATGCCGCTCGCCGTGGCCGTCGTCCTGGTCGTGGTCCATGCCCTGCCCCCTGGTGGTTCGTGGTGGTGATCTTCTCTGCTGTACCGCACACCACCGACACCGGGGCCGCCCCGCCCGCCCGCGCTTGCTCGCCCGCCGCTCGCCGCCGCCCGCCCCACCGCGCGCCGACCACCGGGAGGCGCCCGGCCACCCGGCCGGGAAGGGAGGAGGGCCCCAGCGGCAATGGAGCGGGTGGGCAGCACTGGACCCGGCGGTGAACCCGAACCCGACCTAACCCAACTGCACCACCAACCACCAACAGCTCAAAGAAGGGAAGGGAGAGGGTTGTCGGCAACCCTGGGCGGCCCGAATCCTGGGGATGAGCTGGGGAAATGTCGAAAGGTCGGCGAATGCTTCCCCCCGGGGCACCACCCGGGGAAGGCCCCGGGGAGACACCCGGGGAATTCCAGCGGACTCTTTCGCCTCGCCAGCGCGCCGTGACGGCGGCTCAGGCTCTGATCGGACCCTACCCCGGGCCGGCCTTCGGCACGCCGGATCGGCCGGCCTCGCGCCGCCCGGGTCGGCAGTGCGGGGTGACGAACGGGGGCCCGGCGGCGTTGGAGCGGGGGTGAGCAGCACTTCCACTCCCCGCCCTCGGCGCGGTGGCGCCGGGTTGGGGCCGGGCGTCGCCGGCCGGGCCTTCGCCGTGGTGGGCCGGGCGCCGCGGTCCCCGCTTCCCTGGTCGCAGGAGTCTGTCGACGACGGGCTGCAGAGCGTGCTGGCCGGCCATCAGCGGCTGGTGGCCGGGCGGTGGGAGGCCGTGTTCGAGGACCTGGACGAGGACGTTCTCGGCGAGGTGGCCCAGGAGGCCCGCCAGGACGGGAAGGACCCGGCCGGGGCCGTCGACGTCTTCGTGCGGAGCCTGGTGCGGCAGCTGGAGGACTGGAGGCAGGCCGGCACCGCGCTGGAAGGGGCGCTGGGAGCGGCAGCGCTCGGGCGGCCGTTGCCGGTGTGGGCAGCCGACGCCCTGGCCGCCGAGCAGGGCCGGCTGTGGGGCGCGCGGCAGGCCCTGCTGGAAGCCGTCGCCCGGCACCACCACGGCGGCCCCGCGCCCTGGTGACCCGGCGGCGACATCTCACCTTGAAAGTCGGCCCTAGGGTGACGGAATGTCGCTACGTGCTGAAGTCCGATACAGGCGGGACCGGATCGAGATACCCGACCATCTCGACTCCCTCGAGGACGTCGACGTCCTGATCGACGAGCTCCTCGCGGGCCCGGTGAACGAGAACCTGGCCCAGATCATCCACCTGGACCGGGAAGTGATCGTCCTCGGGGACCCCGCCGGCTCTGGGACGGAGATTCCGGATCACCAGCTCCAGGTCGGAGTGGACAAGGAACTCCAGGTGGGGGTTCTGCTCTTCATCGACCGCAGCGGGAACTTCGTGACAGCGGGCCCCGCGGATTCGAGGAACGCCCCCGAGTACTACCTCGCCGGACACTGGACCCAGTTCCGGGACCAGGTGGAGATCCCCCTCGACCTCGTCCGGGAGGCCGTGAGGGAGTTCCTGTCGTCAGGAGGGCAACGCCCCACCTGCGTTTCCTGGAAGAACCAGTACCTGGACGATTAAGGCGACACCATGCTCTGATCTGCGAGAACACGACGACAGTACTCGGGCGGCCTTTGCCGGTGTGGGCGGCCGACGCCTTGGCCGCCGAGCAGGGCTGGCTGTGGGGCGCGCGGCAGGCGCTGCTGGAGGCTGTTGCCCGGCACCACCAGAGCGGTCCCGCGCCCTGGCGAAGCCGGGTCAGCGGGCGGAGGCCGACCGGGTCTGGTGGGCGCGCAGAATGGCGTCGAGCGCCAGGTCCGCGGTGGGGAGGGTCCTGGGCCGGGACAGGTTGTCGATGAGGAGCCGGCCGCCTTGTTGGTAGAGGCAGGCGATCCAGCCGGCCTGTCCCCACGGCCCGTCGGGCAGGGGCGCGGTCCATCCGATCGGCGTGCTGTCGAGGCGCAGCTGGAGGACGCCCTGGGCGGCGGGGGCGAGCCAGGAGCCGAGTTCCCAGCCGGGGCCGAAGGTGGGCTCCAGGTCGTCGAGGAGGTCGGGGAAGTCGAAGCGGCGCTCGGGGTCGGTGCAGGCCTCCCGCCGGGCCTGCTCAGCCTGTTCGGCCGCGGCGGCCGCCGGTCGCTGGGCCGGCACCGGGCCTGCGTCCGGCTCGGGATCGGGGACGGCAGCGGGGGCGGGGGCGGGTGGCTGCTCGGCCGGGGCGGGAGCGGGGATGGTCGGAGTTTCGCCTCGCGGGGCGTTTGTCGCGTCCGGGACGGCGGCGTCAGGGTCCTCGTCATGGTCCCAGCGGTCGATCCGCTCGCGCGAGCGGGCCATGAGGCGCTCGTGCTCGTCCAGGTGCGGCCAGCGGGCCTTGTCCCGGATGTCCTGCGCGGCCATGTAGGCGCGGGTGCCGTAGACCGGCAGCACCTTGGCCAGCTCCGCGAACGCGGCGGCCGGATCGCCGGCGGCGGTCTCCTCCAGGAAGCGCGCCAGCCGGCGGCGCAGCGCGTCGGCGGTGTCGAGGAGGTGTCGGCCGTCCTCGCCCCAGCGGGCCAGGACGTCGTCGGCCCCGACGGCCGCGGCCGGTGCAGCAGGTGCAGCGGGTATAGCGGGTGCTGCACTGGGCGGTGCAGCGGCGGGGTCGGCTGCTGCACCGCTCGATGCAGCGGTCGGGGCGGGTGCAGCGGTGCCTGCTGCTTGTGCTGCTTCGTCGCGGGCCTTGGCCTTGGCGCGGTCGACCTTGCTGCGGCACGAGCGCGAGCAGTAGGTCCGCGGCCGCCCGGTGGGGCCCTTGAGCGCCGGGTTCGCGCAGCCCTTTCCGGGCGCACAGCCGGGCCGGTTCCGCGCTGGTGGCCGGCTGGTCGGTGGCGGCGGTCGGCGGGGCGCTGTCCATGCCCGGAATCGTAACCACCGGGCCCGACACCCCGGCTAGGTTTCGCCCCACTGCCGGGCACGGGGCGAAACCCGGCGCGGCGGGTAGCGGTGCTGCCTACCGGTTGTCCCGCTGCTGCGCCGGCATGCTGCGGTGCAGCAGCAATGCCGCGTGCACGGCTGTGACCTGCGCCGGTGAGGTCGGCGGGGCGAAACTCACCGGCCGCCCCGGGGCGGAACCCATCAGGGTGGCGGAGAACTCACCGGCCGGCGGGTTGGTCCGGGCGGCCGTTCTGCGGGTGCGCAGCCGGCGGTGCGGGCTGGGGAGAGTGGGGTGGTGGGCATCGTGGTGGTCGAGCAGCCGGAGGACCCCGTGCGCCTGGTCGTGCACGCGGCCGGCTCCGACCCGGACGTGCCCGGCGACCCGGCGGCGGTGACGGTCTGTGAGCTCGACACCGCGGACAAACGGCCACACCCGGTGCCTCTGGCCCCGGCCAGCTGGTCAGCACTCCAACGCTGCCTGGCCCACCGCGCGGACCAGCACACCCACAACCCCCACGTGATCGTCACCCGGATCACCAAGACCGGCCGAACACCGGCCTCAACCGCCTATGCCAGCTACATCCTGGACCCCTGCGGCATCGCCCCGAACCCTGCGAAGCACCCGCCTCGCCAACCTCGTGAACACACTCGATCCCAAGCTCGTCGCTGCGGCCCTCGGCATGGCCCCCGAAGGCGTCATGATCTACCTCGCTGACCACGTCGACGCTGGCCGGCTCCCATAGCCCAGAGAAATTCTCCGAGGCTGGCGGTGTCTGACCGGCACAATGTCCCGGTGACCCTCTTCACCTGCGCGAACTGCGAGCACCCTCTCACCGGCGATCTACAGGAAGCACAGGCTTCTCCGGCCAGCGATCACCTGTCCGACCACCGCATCGCCGACCCGCGGATTGCGCAGGGCACCTACGCGACCAGCTACGACGCCACACTGTTCATCCTGCACCCTGACGACGTGCCGGGCACCGCTCTGCACCCCAACTCCAGCCGTCGCAACGGATGCTGCGGACTCGACGGCCAGGACGGCCCCAACCTCGTCTGCGTAAGCTGCGATGCCGACATCGCCACCAAGGAATCGGACTGCTGGACCGACAACCTGGTAGCGCTGATAGCCACCGCAGTTCTCCGCAGCGCGGAATCTCCGTCCTGAACCCGTCGACTTTCGGCACCGCCTCGCACACGTTCGCCGGAACATGTGCGCTTTGCCGAACGACTCGTTGGAGGCGATGGCTACGCTGTTCTTCTCCTCGCGCTCGGTCAGCACCTGGAAGAGCAGTTCGGCGCCGCGGCGGTCCAATTCCCTATAGCCGAGCTCGTCGATGCAGAGCAGGTCGACATGGCCGTAGCGGGCGATCGTCTTGTTCAGCTGTCGGCCATCCTCTCCCCAGCGGGCGAGGACGTCGTCGGCCCCGGCGGCCGCCGCCGGTGCAGCAGGTGCTGCACTGGGCGGTGCAGCGGCCGGGTCGGGTGCAGCGGCGCCTGCTGCTTGTGCTGCTTCTTCGCGGCCCTTGGCCTTCGCGCGGTCGACCTTGCTGCGGCAGGACCGCGAGCAGTAGGTCCGCGGCCGCCCGGTGCGCGGCGTGGGGACGGGGTTGGAGCAGCCCTTCCGCGCGCACAGCCGGGCCGGGTCCTCACCGGTGCTGGTCGGTGACGGCGGTCGGCGGCGTGCTGTCCATGCCCGGGATCGTAACCGCCGGGCCCGACACCCCGGCCACCTTTCGCCTCGCTGCCGAGTGCGGGGCGAAACCCGGCGCGGCGGGTAGCGGTGCTGCTGCACCCCCCTTGCCCTGCCGTACTCGGGCGGGCGGCGGCGCTACGCATGCACATGGGATTCGCGCCGCCGGGGTCGGCGGGGCGAAAGTCGGAAAGTCACCAACTTTCCGGGGCGAAAGTCGCCAGGGCGACGGAGAAACTCGCCGGTCGGCGCGGGGAGGGACACGGGCGGTCCCGGTGGGCCGTTCTGTGGGTGCGGGGCTGGCGGTGCGGGTCGGGGGGTGGTGGTGGGCATCGGGATGGTCGAGCGGCGGAAGGACCTGGCCGGCTTGGACGGCCTTCGTCGGTTTCGCTTGACGGGTTCCGGCCGGCCCTGCGTGTGGCCGGCTCTGCTGCGGCGAGACGGGCGGCGGCGTCGGGCCGGTCATTCCCGGAACGCGATCGTGTGGTCTCGCACGCCGGGTCGTCCACGCCCGGCTCCTCGTGGCGAAGCCGCCCGGGGTCGCCAGGCCTTCCCGCCGGGAAGCAGAGTGCGTCCGGGCCGGGCGGGCGTCGGCCTCCCGGAGGTGCGAGCCGCACCAGGAGTACCGGTGTCTCCGGTGCCGGCTCGGTCTGCCGGCCCTGCGGACGGTACCCGGCCACGTCGCCGGGCGGGCCCTGGAGGAGGTCCTGCACGTGGGGGGCGGGTGATCGGCAGGAGTGCCGAAGGGCTGCTCGCGTGCCGTACTCCGTGCTGACCGGGGACGCGCGGGCCATCGAGGGCGGGCGGGTGCTCGAAGCCCTTGGCAAAGCTCTGCGGGAGCTGCCCCGGAATCCGGCGCTGTCCCCGGGCCCCGTCCTCCGGAAAGGTCCCGGGAAGCGGGGAAAGGGACCCCGCCACTGCGGCCGTTCCGCCCCGGGGCGTTTCGCCCCGATCGGACCCGGGCCGGCCGGGGACGGGGATTTCGCCCCGCGCCGAAACCCGCGCACCGGCCGGTGCGCGGCAGCGGCCGGGCCGTGCCGGAGGTAAGGCGCGCCCCGGCCTGCCCGGTGAGCGCGGAGCCGCTCGGCCGCGGCGGCCGAGGTACGGCGTTTCAGGCGGACTCGGCCGGATCGGCCAGGGCGCCGCGGCCGAGCCGGCGGCGGCCGCCGGAGGCCGGCTGCCGCGCGGGGAGGTCGGCGGCGGGTTCGAGGAACGGGGCCCGTTCCACGGCCAGGAGCCGGGCCCGGCCGCCGCCGGCCGGGATGGCCTCGTCGGTGGCGGGCTCGGAAAACGGCCGCCACAACGGGCGGCGCGGAATGGAGGTCATGATCGCCAGTCTGGCAGAGCAACCCGTCCCCGGGACGGTAACGGCCCGTGGGACGATCCCCGGGGCCGCCCGCACACCTTTGCCCGCGGGCGGCCCACCCGCCCGGCCGGGTCACCCCAGGCTCGCCTCCGCCCTGACCCGCCACCACGGGGCCAGGGCGGGGCCGAGGCACCCGCCGACGACCTGCTGCCGGCGGCGGGCGCCGACGATACGGCCCTCGTCGTCGTCCCGCTGTAGGAGCCTGTCCGCCGGCATCCCGCGCTCCGGGACGCCGGACGCAGGACGTGACAGGTTCGCGGGCCCGCGGGCCTACTCAGGCGCCTCGATCGTCACCGGCTTGCCCAGGTCGTAGAAATGCTGCGTGGTCGTGCTCAGCACGCCGCCCGTCCGGGACTCGGCCTGACCGCCGTAGGGCGTGAAGTCGTCCCCGAACCAGAGAATGTGCTCCCGCACGGCCGCGCCCAGGAACGTGTACGAATTCTTGTTCACGATCCGCCACGCCGTGACGTCCTCCCCGTTCTCCAGGGAGATCACAGGCCGCTCCTGCTCGACGGTCCACTCCGGCGCCGACGCGACCATCTGGGCCGTCACCTCCGGATCGGCGAGCGCGCGGTAGAGCTTCCCCGTGGCAGCCACGATCTGCTCCTGCGGGTCACTGCTGTTCTTGTCCCCCTTGACCCACTTGCCGAGCCCTGGTGTCTTGATCCACTCGTCGTCGCCCTTGAAGACGTACGCCTTCTCCCCCTCCGGCCCCGTCATCGAGCCGGCCAGCGCGGGATCGTCCCCGAAGACGAACCGCGAGGTCCCCGCCTCGTCCCCCGACTGCACGGACTCCGTTCCCGAGCCGTATGCCTTCAGGGCGGCCACCAGACACTTCGACAGGTCCGAACCGGCGAAGGTCGTACCACCCTTGAGCTGAAGACCGTCGCACTCGGCCGGGGTGGCGAAGGCCGGGGACGGCTCCTTCGGGCCGGCGCTCCCCTGCGCGGGCCGGCCGGACGACGACTCCGCACGCGTCGGCTCGGCCGACCCGTCCGACGAGGAGCAGCCGGCCAGGAGCCCGACTGTGAGGAGGGCTCCTATGTACATGTGGGGGCGCAGACGTCCAGGTCTCATGCTGTTCGAACTCCACTGGTCACGGACGGCCCGCGACCTGCGGACCGTCTCATGGGCTCTCGCAAACACAGCCCCGCACCGCCGCTCGTGGAGGAGCTCGCTCCACGGAACACGGGTGCGGGCCCTGGAATCCTAACGGCCGGGGACAGACAAACCATTTCACGTGCCGATCCGGCAGATCGGACCGCCGAGTCCGGTCGACGGCAGCGATGCACCGCATGCGGGGCGCGCCGCCGGGGCGGCGGTGGTCGTCGGTGTCGGTTGTCCGGTTCTCCAGAATTTCGTCAGGGAATTCACACGAGGGGGTCGCTAAATGGAAAAGTCCCGGCCTCTGGAAGGCGGTCGGGACTTTTCTTTCGGCGACACGAGGGGCGCCGGGGCCTGGCTACTGAACTTGATCGGGTGATGTCGGGCTGTTCGCCGGACAGCGTGCGGGTGGCTTCGGCAGTCCTGGCGGGGTGAGGTATCCGCAGGGCGGTGGCTTGACCGACGCTGAGAGGGCCGTGCGGGAGCACGTCCGGCTCCAGGCCGTCGCTGGCTTCGAGGGCGGGGAGAAGAATCGGGAGGTCGCTACCGCGTTGCGGGTCTTGGAGCGGTCGGTGGAACGCTGGAGGCGCCAGTGGCGCGAGGAGGGCCTTGCCGGTGTGGCGTCGAAGGGATCGCCTGGTCGACCTCGACTGTCGGACGCGCAGATGGCCCGGCTGGAGCGGGAGTTGGAGCGCGGCCCGCTGGCCCACGGGTGGGCCGACCAGCGGTGGACGCTGGCCCGGGTCAAGACGATGATCGGCCGCCTGTTCCACGTCTCGTACACCGTGGAAGGCACGTGGCGACTGCTGCGGCGGCACGGCTGGTCCTGGCAGCAGCCCGCCCGGCGCGCGATCGAACGCGACGACGACGCGGTGGAACTGTGGAAGCGGGAGGTCTGGCCGCGGCTAACTGATCGTTTCAGAATGATCGCAAGAGTCGCCGCAGGCAGATAATTGAGCAGGCGAGTTCGAGCAGCCCCTTGTGAAGGTCCGCCCGGCGCTCGTGTCGGATGCGCAGGCGCTTGAACCGGTGCAGCCAGGCAAACGCACGCTCCACCGCCCAACGCACCTTGCCCAGCCCGGATCCGTGGGCGATGCCACGTCGGGCGATCACGGGCTTGATGCCGCGCTTCCACAGCAGGCGCCGGTACTTGTCGAAGTCGTAGCCCCGGTCGGCGTACAGCCGCCTGGGCTTGCGGCGGGGACGTCCTCGTAGCCCCCGGATCGGAGGGACCGCGTCCAGCAGGGGCAGGAGCTGGGTGACGTCGTGCCTGTTGCCTCCAGTGAGCGTGACGGCCAGCGGGGTGCCGTGGCGGTCGACGATCAGGTGGTGCTTGGAGCCGGGCCTGGCACGGTCGACGGGCGAAGGGCCGACGTGATCCCCCCTTTGAGGGCCCGGATGTGTGAGCCGTCCACGGCGCAGTCGTCCAGGTCCAGCAAACCGGCTCGGCGTAGTTCGGCCAGTAGTGCGGCGTGCAGGCGGGGCCAGACGCCCACCTCGGTCCAGTCCCGCAGCCTGCGCCAGGCCGTCACGCCAGAGCAACCAACGACCTGACTGGGTACGTCGCGCCAGGCGACGCCCTTGCGAAGGACGTAGACAATTCCGGCTAGCGCGACCCGGTCGGGTACCGGTAGTCGCCCGGGATGGCGGTGCCGGCGCGCGGGCCGTGCCGGCAGCAGAGGGGCTATCTGATCCCACAGCTCGTCGGGGACAAGGTTCGTGGTCATGATCCGGAAGCATGCCAGAGAACCCAGTTGAGCCCTTCGAGTCCCCTCGGCATACTCCCCAAATGGCCAACACCAGAACCGAAGAAGCCCCTGAGCAGGGATGGGACGGACCCTGGTACCGCGTCCGAACGAACCGGTTCGAGGCGTCGTTCCTGCCCAACGCCGACGAGCCGCTGGACAGCGTCTGCAACGTAGACGTCGAGATCCGCCTGACAGCGGATGGCTCACGCTGGAGCGCGACCGTGTTCACGCTCGCTGAGGTCGAACGCATCATGGCGAGGTGGTCCCGAACTGGCGAGGCGCTGGGCGGCCGATACTTCTGGTGTTCCGACGGCCTCATCGTTCGGGAACCCGGCATCGACAGCATGACCCAAGTTCTGGCCGGCCTCCTCGACGACGGCGACTTCACACAGGTCCTCCAGCAGCTCGACGACGAAGGACCATCCGACGCTGCATTCTGAAACGATCAGTAAGAGCACCGCGGCGGTGAACAACGCCTGGGTGGTCTTCGAGGACGAGGCCGGCCAGTCGATGACACCGCCGCGCGCCAGAACCTGGGGCCGCCAGGGCAACACCCCCATCGTCCGAGTGCGCGGCCGAGGCTCGGGCCGCGTCTCCATGGCAGGAATGACCTGCTACAAGCCCGGCGAGCGGTCCCGTCTGATCTACGCGATCCGCGAGTACCGGGGCCGCAAGGCCGAACCGAAGGGCTTCGGATGGAAGGACTACCGTGGCCTGATCCTCCGCGCCCGCACACAGCTCGGCGGCCCGATCGTGCTCGTTTGGGACAACCTGCGCATGCACCTGGTCGCGCCGCTGCGGGAGTTCTTCGAGGCCAACACCGCCTGGCTCACCGTGTTCCAGCTGCCGACCTACGCCCCGGATCTCAACCCGCAGGAGGGCATCTGGTCGCTGGTCAGGCGCGACATCGGCAACCTCGCCGCCGCCGACCTCTGCCAGGTCACCCGCACAGTGAAGCGCAAGCTAAAGATGCTCCAGTACCGGCCGGAGGTCATCGACGGCTGCCTGGCGGGTGCCGGCCTGACCCTGGCGGGGTGATCGTCAGAGGTATCCGAAGAAGCGATTCCACCAGCTGGGCCGCTGAACATACGAGGGCAGTCGGCTCGGCCCGTCGTAGTCGATCTCCAACAGCTCCTCGGGAACCACCACATAGCCGAGCTCGGTCAATGCCCGGTCAACCTTGGCAAGGTCCGCGCCGGCCAGTTCGCCCTCGGCCTGGGCTTCATCAATTCCGAGGAAGGCACCCGGATTGTCCGCGCAGATCAGAGCAAGTGAGCCGAACTTGCTCACACAGACGACGATCCGGGTCCCGCATACAGTCGCCTCCCCGGGCACAGTGACGCGTCCGTACTCGCTGGAGTCCTGGGTGTCCGGCTCAACCGTGCAGCGAGTTGCGAAGGCGCCTTCAAGCCGGGCCACCAAAGTGCCGAGGCGCGCTGCGCTCTCGCCACGGTCGTAGTCTTGCGGCCACTCCAGCCACCCCGGGTCATCAAGCTCGCGCAACAGCGCCAGCAGATCCGCTTCGCTCATGCGCTCATCCTGGCGCACCAGCTCAGGGCTCCACCACGCTCACCGTTCCCCGACATCACCCATTCAAGTTCAGTACAGCTCCAGGTCCATCCACGCGATGTCGTTCAGCTCGACGTCCAGGCGCCGGGCGCGGCCGCCCTGGCGGAAGTAGTGCTCGCCGAGGGCGTCGGCCAGGATCTGCTCCTGTTCGGCCTGGGTGGCTCCGACGTCCCGGGCGGCGTAGAGGGCCTGGGCGACCTCGCCGGGCATCTTCTGCGTGATCGCGCGCTGGCGGGGGTCATCGGTGGAGGCGGCCGCCGCGCTGTAGCCGAAGGTCGCCTGGATGTGGAGCATGAAGCCGTTCTTCTCCGCATCGCGGCGCACGCGCTGCTTCACCCGCGGCTGCCAGGCCGCCCGCACCGCACGCTCGACCTTGGCCGCGTTCACCTTGGCCATCGGGATGTCGCCCTTCAGCTCGCCCTCGGCGACCGCCTTGAGGGCGTGCACCCAGCGCTGCGCGGTGCGCACCGAGACGCCGGCCGCGCGGGCAAGGGCGGCGGTGTCCTCCTTGGCGACCTTCTCCCACAGGAACTTCACCCGGGTGTTCAGGTGCACCGGGATGGGGCGGGTGCGCTCGGCGCGCTCCAGGCCCTCGTCGATCTCCCCCACGGGGCATCAGGTCCTTCCCCGCCCCGGCCGGGGCGGCATCGTGGTCGTGGTGGAATGGGCGGCCCGCCGGGCCGGGTGCCGGCGGGCCGCGCGGGGGCTACTCGTCGGCGGAGACGACGCCGCCGGCCTTCATGTGCCGGGCCGGGTTCGCACCGTCCGCGAGCAGCTCGGCGATCTCCGGCATCGGCCGGGAGCCCTCGAACTTCACCATCCCCGGGCTGACGCCCAGGCGCAGCGAGGTGGTGAGGGTGCCGTCCGGCTTGGTGAGGATGTCCAGGGCACCCGGCCCGGGGGCGGCGAAGACGGCGCAGTCGGACAGGACGGCGAAGGCGTGCAGGCCGGTGTCGGCGGCCATCTTGCGGAGTTTGCGGTGGAGGTTGACGGTGGCGGTGTCGATGACCAGGGCGCGCATCAGCGGGTCCCAGGTCGGGCGCTCCAGTGCGGCCCAGCGCTCGCCGGGCTTGTAGCCGTGCCCGCGCGGGCGCTCCCTGAACTTCCCCACGGTGCCTTTCGCGGTCTGCTTGATCGCGGTGAGGACCGCGAGCTCCGCCGGGTCGCCGGTCGCCTTGAGGTTCGCCATGGCGTCCAGGAACGCGAGCGGGTCGGTGTCGGCGAGGTCGCCCGGGACGCCGAGGGCGGCCATCGTGTCCAGGTACGCGGCCCGCAGCCGCTTGTGCCACGGGTCCAGGTACGGCCCGTGCTCGTAGCGCAGCCAGCCCTCCAGCGGCCGCACGGTCGCGCCGAGCTCCACGGCGTACGCCACCTTCACCGTGGAGTACCAGGCCGGCCCGGTCGGACGCTCGCCGTCCGCGGAGAACGGGCTGGGCAGCAGCGGGTCGGTGTCGACGTGGGAGAGGTCGACCAGCCAGGAGCCCGGGATCGTCTTGTCGAAGACCGGGTTCAGCTCGTGCACGGGCCCGGACAGCGGCAGCGACAGGCGGCCGGCGGCGGCGAGGAAGGCCATGTTCACATCGAGGCCCACCGCGTACAGCGCCGTGCGCTTCTCGTCGTCGGTGAGCTCGCGGTGCCAGTCCCAGGCCTCGGTGACCAGCTCGGCGCCCGGCTCGCGGTCCTGGGCGAGCGGGTGGACGTCCGGGACCTCCGGCGGCGCCGGGTCGAAGGCGTCCTTCGGCCGGGAGCCCTCCACCGCACCCGACGTCCAGCCGGCCTCGGTACGCACCGCGCGGGTGGGCGGGCGCAGCGCGGTGACGAGTTCGAGGCCGGAGACGGCGGTGGAGCCGCGGGGGGTGAGGACGCGGGTGGCGTAGGTGCCGAGCAGGCGGGCCTGGCCGGGGGCGTCCAGGCCGTCGGGGATGGTCCAGCCGCCGCTGGCGAGGGCGCCCCAGGCGGGGATGCACAGCTGCACGCACTGGCGCTTGCCGTCCTCGGGGGTGCGGTAGACCCTGGCCCACGGGCCGAGGCCGCGCTGGGTGAGCAGCCAGCCCGCCTTCTCCAGGGCCTTGACCGTCTTGTGGGTCTTCGGCAGCGCGCCCAGGCGCTGCACGAAGTCCTTCTTCTCGTCCCGCCCGAGCGGCGGCAGGCCGAGCTCGGCGAGCGCGGCGTCGGAGATGACGATCAGGGCGTCGCCGTCCTTTCCGTGCCGGTGCAGCCGCGGCGAGCCCAGGCGTGCCTCCAGCGCCCACTCCACGACGTCGGCGAGCGTCCGGCCGACCGGAGCGGTCGGCGCGGGGGTGCCGTCGGCGAGGTAGGCCACCAGGCCGCGTCCGGTCGGGGCGACATCCAGCACCGCGAGCGGCCCGAGCGGGAACCGCGCGGCCGCCGCCTGCTCCCAGTCCGACGGGCCCTCAGCCGTGGCGGCCTGCTTCCGCGCCGGAGTCTTCTTCGCCGGGGCCTTGGGAGCCTGCGCCGGGGAGGCCGGGCGCGACGAGGCCACGCGGCGCGGCGTGTTCGCCGGTCCGGGCGCGGGAGCGGTCGACGCGGTCGGGGCAGCGTCGGGAGCCGGCGCCGGCAGGTCGGCGGTGACGGTTTCGACGAGTGCGGCCGCGGCGGCCGGGGCGGTCTGGAGGAGTCCGGCGACGCCGGTGTCGGGAGTGCACCAGCCGCCCACGTGCATCGGCCGGCCCTGCGCGCGATACGGTGTCAGCCGCCCGCAGCGCACACACGGCGCCGACGGACCGGCAACCAGTTCCCCGCCCGCCGTGCGGTCCAGCTCCACCACCGCCTGGTCCCCGCCACCGAACACCGTCGGTACCGCTGGGACAGGCGGAGCGGCAGCCGGGGCGACCGAAGCAGGGGCCGGGACCACCGCGGGCGCGGGCACGACGGCAGCGGCCGAAGCATCCGAGGCCGGGGCGCTGGGCGGCTGGTCGGCGGGCCGCACGAGGCCGGCGGCCTGCGCGCGGCGCAGCCACTCGCTGGGCTCGACCGTGCCGTGCTGCAGCGCCAGCGTCGCCAGGAACCTGATGTAGATCTCGCGCTTGGGCGGGCGGGGCTCGGTCGTCCCGGCCTCCCACCGCACGATCGTCTCCCGACGGGTCTTCAGCGCGGCCGCCAGCTCCTCCTGGGTGTACTCGCCGGCCTTGCGCAGCCGCTCCCGCTCCGCGGGCACCGGCAGGTCCTCCACCGGCTTCGGCCGCGCCAGCAGCGCGTCGATCGACGCGAACAGGTCCTCACTCATCGACACCTCACCTCCACGTCACACCCTAGCGTGAAAGTAACTACTGGATCGCACATTTCAAACGAACATCACCGCTTCGTGTTGTGGCGGAGCGCCGTAGTTTGCGAGTGGTGCGCGTCCCGTCTCAGATGATCTTGACCGTTTGTCAAATGATCTTGGCGGATGATGGGTTTCTGCCACTCGATCTTGATCGGTGTCGGGGGTGGCCGGCCGCACGAAGCCGAATCGGCTGTCGGAGCAGGGACATACGCTGCCGCGGAAGACGCAGTCGCCGAGAAGGAGGCCAGAATGCCACTGACGTTGGATGAAGCCGTGGCACAGCTCGGCCACCGGCTCTCGCCGAAGCGGCGGTCCGCCGCGTCGCGCCTGCGCCGGCTTGCCGACCCGGCCGCGGGCCCGGCGCTGCTGGAGGCCCTCCGGCGGGAGGTTCGCGATGCCCGCACGTGGGAGACCCAGTACCAGATCGTCATGGCCCTCGGAACGTGCGGCCACCGGCCCGCCCTCGGCATGCTCCGGGACCTCGCCCAGCGCCCCTTCAAGGCCACCATGGTGTACGTCGCGCTCGGCGACGCCATCATCCGGCTGAGTGCTCCTGACGACGCGGCCGGCTCCCTGCAATGGTGTCTGGGCTCCGACACCCCGATGCTCGCCGACGGCGCCCTGCGCGCCGTCGCCATGCAGCGACTCCCCCTGGACGCGGCCACGATCGACCACATCGTCGACGTCCTCGCGCCGCTGGATCCTCACGACGGCCTCCGCTTCTGGGCCGCGGCAGCCGCAGCAGGATGGACGGGCCCTCGCATTCAGGGATTCCTCCAGGAGTGCGCAGCCGGCCCCCGGGCCGACGTAGCCGACGCGGCCACCGCATCCCTGCAGGGCAAGTACCAGACCTACTCCCCCCTGTAACGACCGCCCCGGAGAGGGCCCACCCGTCAAGTCCTTTTGACAAGTGACCTTGACCGGTAGCCAGCGGGAGTGGCCCTGGCATCCTGTGCGGGTGTCGAAGAAGCAAAGGCGTGCCGTGACCCTCGCCGAGATGATCGCGGCCCTGCCGTCATCACCGGCGGAGGAGTCGGGCGGCTCCTGCCCCGACCCGCCCTTGATGGCCGGTGGCTTCACCGACGCCGGCGGCTGCTACTGGAGGCTCGTCCGCGGGCCGCTGGACCCCCGCCGGGCCAGGCGGCTTGCGGTCGATGCCGATGTGATGTCGATGGGCACCTACTACGACGACCAAGCCGGATGGTGGCTTCCCCGCTTCCTACCGGAGGCCGAGCGCCCGGCCGCCTGGCTCGAAGCGCGGGCCCGGCTCGGCGCCGCCGACCTGCCAGTCCACGAGGCGTACGAATTCGCTGCGGTCGACGGCCGCGTCCTCCTCTTCATCGAGACGTACTGCTGAGCTTGCATCCCCGGGCAGTTCCTGCCCGATCCGCCCCGCTCCGAGGGCGGCACTCCGGGCTGGACGGTCAAGATCCATTGGCAATCGGCCAAGATCATCTGACACGGGACACCAGGTCCAGGAAACCGGTACGAAACGGGCCACCCGGCGGCGTAGCCTGGTCGCCACCTCGGCGGCGGAGTCGATCACCGCCGAGGTGGTCGTCCTGCAGACGTGCGCCCAACGCCGAAGGGCCCCGGCCGCTTTCGGGGTCGGCCGTTCCGCGTCCCGCTCTTCTCCGCCCTCCTGGCCCGGCGAGTGAGGCACCGTTGTCCAGCGAGCTCGTCCGCGCCATCCCGCCCAACCAGCGGCCCGGCGCCCTGCCAAGCGAACTCACCAACGGACAGACCGCGCTGCTGCTGGAGATCGTCATGCCCTGCACGCAGACCGGCGTCTGGCCGGTCTGGGACTACGTGGTCAAGCGGATGGACCAGCGTGGAGGAGCTGGCCGAGCTCGACGGCGCCGGCAGCTTCTTCACCGGCAAGCTGGTCCAGCAGTGCAAGGAACTGAACTTCAACTATCGGCACGAGCAGCCGTTCTCCTGCCACGCGCTGCTGCGCGCCATCATCGACCACGTCCCGCCGGCCTTCGGTGTGAAGGGGTTCGAGCAGGTCGCCAGTAGCGTCGCGGGGTGGGGCCGCCGGCTTCCTCACGGCCGGCCGCCGCGCACAAGACCTCCACCCATGCCGGCGGGGCGGTCGGCGAGCTCACTTCAAGGGGCTCCTCCACCCCGCACCCCCATGGCGGTAGCGGCGGGCGCGGGGCCGGATGCCGGCGGGGGCAGCGTCCGGGCGCAGACCGGGCAGTGGCCCGCGGGGACGGGGGTGGCCAGGCGCTCCAGCAGGCGCTGAACGGACCTCTGCTCGCCGGGTTCGAGGGGCTCCTGGTCGGCGGGGCAGTCGGTGAGGAGTTCGGCGAAGGCGGCGCGTAGCCGGGTCGGGTCGCGGCAGCGGGCGCCGGGGGGCGCGGCAGTCCTCAACAGGCCAGGTGGCCAGGGCGGCAGGCTGCCGGACCGGGATGCTCCAGTAGGCTGCGCCGGTCATGGAGAGGGATGCCGAAGCCGAGCAGGTCCGGTGCGGCGCGGGTGCTGCCGGTCCGCCGATCCGGCAGGTCTTCCGGGATGTCATTGTCGATCGCCTGCCGGGCCGCAGGCCGCCCCAGGCGGCGGTGCTGTTCGACTCCGGGGTCGACTTCCGCTGGGACGAGCGGAGCTTCCTCGGGGACTTCTACAACGAGATCCTCCACCAGGACACCTGCCGGCCGACCACTGCCGACGGACTCGTCCTGCTCTCGGCCCTGGCTGTCGACGACCGGGTCCCCGCCCGGCAGCGGTTCCAGGCCGTCAGCCTGCTGTTCAGGGCCGCCACCGTCGCCGAGCGCCATCTCGCCGAGGCCTGGCCGGCCACCCGGCGGCATTCCGATCCCGACAGTGAGGCCCGGGCCCGCGGCGCGGTTCAGGCCCACACGCCGGATCTGCTGATCCGCTGGTCGGCCGAATGCCCGGCGGTTCGGCTGGCCCTCGCCGGCCTCGCCGTTGTCTTTCCCACCGAACGCACCCTGCCCGCCCTGATCCCACGCCTGCAGGCCTTCGTCCACCAGCACCCGCAGGGCAGTGACATCGGTGACTACGTGCGCTTCGCCCTCGTGCTGGCCGCCCGGGACGAAGACCGGATCCTCGCGATGACCGAGACCCTCACCGACACCTACTGGACGGGAACGGCGCGAGGAGCGCCGACACGGGCACGGGCCCTCCACCTCCTCGGCCAGATGCCGGCCAGGGTCGGAGCCGGACTCAGTGGGCTACGCGCCGGGCGATGACACCCCGTGGGCAGCGCGGGTCTCGTGGACATCCGGACCAGACGCCCCGCCTGCCAGGCGGTGGCTTCGAGTAGTGGCGGCTTGGCCGGCCCGCTTCAACCAGCCCGGCGACCAGCCCGCGCGGGCCCCGGGGCCACCGGCCGCCATCGGCGAGGACGCTCCGGGCCCGCCACGAACCGGCGGCGGGCCCGCGGCGGGGCGCGGCCACGACCCGGCTGAGGCACTCGCACGATGGTGCGATGGGCAAGAGAAGACCTTCGAGTACCCCGACGACCTGATCGCGGCGCAGCGCGCGCTGGAGGCCGTCCGGGCCGAGCGCCGGACACACCTGGCCGCGCTGCCGGCCTTCAGCGGTGGTCCGGAGGCGGCCCGCGAAGGCCTCGCGGAGGGGCTGCCGGCGGAGTCGGCGGGGCGGAACTCACCGGCCGTGCGGGTGGTCCCGGCGGCCGACGAGCCCGCGCCCGCATGGATCCAAGGGTGGCACCGCCGAGGCCGGCACCACGGCGCCGCTTCCCGGGCCCGCCGTCGTCCTCCGCTGCGGCCGGGGTGTCGGCCTCGGCCCTGGAGCCGCGCTGTCAGCCCGGGAGTCCCAGCAGGTGACGCAGAGCCCGGTCCTGTCGTACGGCGCCGGGTGGGGCGGTGCGTTCGAGGGCGGTGACAAGTCGCTGCCGGTCCCGGCGCCGTACGGCCGGCAAGGGAATCCGGCAGCGCGTCCCGTCACGGTCCTCCAGCACCAGCATGTGCGGCCCGCGATCTCCGCTCCCCTCGGCCACCACCGACCGCAGCTTCGTCAAGGGGATGGACGTGCGGCGCAGCCCCCGGCGCACGGTGATCACACCGCTGCCGACGGTGACGGACAGCAGCAGCACCATCGCGGGCACCAGGGCGCTCACGACCACCGCGAGGGCGTACACCGGTGCGGTCGAGCCGCCATCGAGTGCCTTGGGCAAAGAGATCAGCAGGCCGCCCGCCGCGACGGGCAGCCCGAAGAACGGGTTCGGCCGCACGGAGATCTGCGTGGACGGGGGTAACGCCTTGTCGGTCATCTACCGCTCCTGTCGTCGGGAGGTTCGGACCGCGAGCGCCGTAAGTGGCGGGCCTCCCCGGCACAAAGCGGCGGCCTCTTCGTGCGCCCTCGAAGGGACCGTACCGGGCCAACGGCAGCACGACTGCCGTATCCCGTCGTCCTGCTGCCGCACCGGCCTGCCGCGGCGCAGAAGCAGCGCTGCGCGCACGGCTGTGACCTGCGTCGGTGAGGTCCGCGGGGCGAAACTCACCGGCCGTCCCCGCACGAGGAAGGGCGGCTCCTTTCCCGTGGAGCAGGATGGGCAGGGCCCTCGTGGCCGATGCGCCGGCCCGGCCGGCTCCGACTCGGCGGCCTTCCTGTCCCCGGACGGCCGTCCCACGCTTCGGGGAGCGCAACTCGAAGCCGTCCGCACCGAAGCCGTGGTCCACGCCGCGGACCCGGCCGCTGCCGGTGTACGCCGCCTCGCCGATCCCGGCCGCACCGGCACCGGCACCATCGCCTGCAGCCGCAAGGCGCACCGGCACTCCTCGGGGCCGTGATGGCGGCGCTCGGACGCCGGGGGCACGGCTGCGTCCGGAAACAGGCGCGGACCCGGGCGCACGTCGGTGCCCGGGTCCGCGCCTTCCTCGTCGGTTCCCCGCCCTGGAACGGCCGCGGCATCCGCCGCGGCCGCTCCAACGTGCCGTCAGGACGGAAGCACCGGGGCGGCCACGAGCTCTTCGAGGCCGGGGAACGGGTTGTCCGGCCAGTGCCTGCGGTACACGATGTCGACGAACGACAGCGGAGCCCACTTCGACGGCTGCTCGTCGATCTGACGGGCCACCTGCGCGTTGATGCTGTTCCGCAGGTCCAGATACGGAAACGCCGCGTGCGCCGCGTCCAGGACCGCCCGGTCCACCTCCTCGACGCCGAAGGCGAACACATCGGCGCCGATTCCGAAATGCGCCAGAGCGCCGACCGGATGCAGGTGGGACGCGATCCCCGGCGAGGTGTGCAGCGCCACCGCGTCCCAGACCTGGTCGGCGGCGGCATCGGAAAGGCCGTGCTCGCGGGCGAAGCGGGCCGCCCGGAACGCACCGTCCACCTCGAACCGGTTCGGACCCTGCCCCTCATCGGTCAGACCGATGTCGTGCAGCACCGTGGCGAGGAAGAGCGCCTCGTCGTCGTAGTCCGCCCCGGCCGCCAGGCCCCTGGCGGTACCGATGCTCCGCGCGTAGAAGTAGCTGCGGACGCAGTGGTTGAGCAGCCACCGCGGAGAGTGCTCGGCGGTGAAGGCGACGGCCGCCTCCGTGGCCGCCGTACGCGGCCACCCTCCGATCTCCTCCGGCAGGTTCTCCAGAATGCTCACCTGGCGTCAGCCCCCAGCGCCAGGTGCTCGGCGATGACCGCCTCGGCGGGCCGCAGCTCGCCGACGGCGTTGGACTGCTCGAAGTAGGTGTACCAGCCGGAGTCCTCGACACCTTCGAGGAGCTTGTCGGCCAGTTCCTTCGACGGGGCCTGCCAGACGGCGAACCACGCGTGGGACGTGGAGTTCGCCGCCGGCTCCACCCGGCCCCACCCGAGGGTCACCACGCCGATCTCCGCGAGCTGCCTCATGGCTTCCTGAGCCCCGGCGAGCAGATCGTTGCGCGTCTGCTCGTCCGCGGCGTGGAACGCGGGCCTCGGGGTCCAAGTCTCAATCACGACATACATGTTGCGCCTCTCCTCCAACAACCGGCCAACGGCCTGATGCGACCAGCCTAGGAAGACCGGGACCCCCGTACGATGGCCAAATGGACAGGAATACCAAGGATCCGGCCAAGATCGCGATCGTGGTCCAGCAGGGCTACGCCCCGCTGGACATAGCCGTCCCTCAGCAGGTGTTCGGCCACTGGCCGCACTACGTGACCGCCTCCTGGCCCGGCGGCGTCCCCTACGAACTGAGCCTGGTGAGCCCGGTTCCCGCGCAGAACGCACTGGTACCCCGCGACGTCGAACCCCTCGACCGGCTGGACAGCGCACACACCGTGATCGTCGCCGGAGTCGAGGACCCCACCGAGCCCCCGCACCCCGAACTGGTCGAACGGCTGGCCGACGCCTACCGCCGCGGAAGCCGGATGGTGTCCATCTGCAACGGCGCGTTCGCCCTGGCCGCCGCCGGCATCCTCGACGGCCGCAACGCCACCACCCACTGGCACTGGGCCGGGCTGCTGCGCGAGCGCCACCCCTCGGTCAAGGTCCGCGAGGCGGAACTCTACGTCGAGGACACCGGCGTCTTCACCTCCGCCGGCATCCTCGCCGGAACCGACCTGTGCCTGCACCTCCTACGACTCGACCACGGCCAGGCCGCCGCGAACACCATGGCCCGCTTCCTCGTCAGCCCCCCGCACCGCGAAGGAGGACAGGCCCAGTTCATCGAACACCTCCCACCCGCCGGCGACTCGGAGATCACCAACGTGATCACATGGATCCTGGGACACCTCGACGAGCCGCTCACCCTGGAGTCGATCAGCCGGCACAGCCACATGAGCACAAGGACCCTGCGCCGCAAATTCCGGACCGCCACCGGAACGAGCGTCATGAACTGGATAGCCGTCCAACGCGTCGCCCGCGCCCGCGAACTCCTCGAAACCACCCCCCTCGGCATCGACGACATCGCCCACCGATGCGGCTTCGGCTCCGCGGAGTCGCTGCGCGTCCACTTCACCGCGATGACCCGGACCAGCCCGTCGAGGTACCGCCGCACCTTCGCCCCATCGCCCTGAGCTCGACCCTGCCGGGGATCTTGGTGTTCGGCTGCCCGTGATCAGGGTGGTGCGGCAGTCTCGCGGGTGCATGATGCCCGCGAGACTGCCGAGGAGTGCGAGATGTCGGTCCGCCCCCCGCCCGGGGCGCCGAGGTCCCGGTGTTGACTGCGCGCATGGCGCGGGCCGGCAACCCCCGTGGCACGACGGCCATGTGGGTGCGTGACCGGCTCGACGGCCCGTGGGGGGACGAGGACGTCGCCGACCGGTATCCGCGCGACGGACGCCCGGGACTGCCGCCCGCGCAGCCGGCCACGGTGAGCGCGCTGCAGTTCCTGCCGGGCCTGTCCGACCGCGATGCGGTCGAGGCCGTGCGCTGCCGCATCGACTTCAAGTACGCACTCGGCCTCGAACTCGACGCCCCAGGCTTCCACCACAGCGTGTTCACCGACGTCCGCGACCGCCTACTGAAGCACGGCCGGGCGGACCGCCTCCTCGACCTTGCCCTGGCCCGCCCGAAAGCCGTCGGAATGGTCCGCGAGCGCACCATTCAGCGCACCAACTCCACCCACGCCCTGGCCACTGTCCGCGATCTGACCCGCCTCGAACTGGTCACCGAGGCCGTGCGCGCGGCCCTGGCGGAATGCGCCCGCATTGTCGGCCACGCGCTGGACGGCCTGGTCGCCCCCGGTGGCTTCTGCCCGGGGCGGCGACGGCGACGTCGCGCTGAAGGCGGCGCGCCAGCGGCCTGGCTCCATCTGCCTGCGCACGGGCGGGGTCGGGCCGTGACAGCGTCGGGCGGCACCACGCAGACCGCCCGCACCGCCCTGGACCATCTCGCCGCACTACGGCGGATCCTCGGGCCGGACCGGGCAACGCGGCACCGGGCCCGCCGGGGCACGGTTCGGGGCGGCGCCCCGCTCGCAGCGGCGTCATTCGTGGCGGATCAGCCAGGACAGGAGGACCATGAGGCCCGCCCAGCCGAGTACGGCCAGGGGAAGCACGACGGCCGGGGGCACGTGGAGCTGCAGCGCCATCACGCTGCCGAAGAGCGGGGGGACGGCGAAGAAGACGGCGGAGGCGACCGTGATCCGCACGAGGCCCACGGTCGGCCTCCCCAGCCCCAGCCGGGTCAGGGCCGGCCTCGTGCCGTGGATGACCAGTGACGATCCCAAAAACCCCAGCACCGTCAGTTCCAGACACGCCCGCAACGGCACCTGCGGGGCCCTGACCCGGTGCCCGGCCGCGGCAACCTCCACCACCCGGCCCCGGAAGACCGTCAGCTCCACCGCGGAGCCCGGGGGCATGTCGTCGTAGAACGCCTCGTCGACGTCGTACACGCCGTAGACCGACCCCGTCTCCCCGGCGACCACCAGCCGGTAGACCGTTCCTTCGCGCCCGCCCCGGGTGGACCGCTGCGCCACCCTGCCGCTCTCGTGCCGCAGACAGTGCGCGCCGGACGCCGCCGCCGCGCCGCACACCGGTGCGCGCCGGTAGGCGGTCACCTCGTCGTACGTGAGGACGAACGAGCGGAAGCCGAGGACGACCAGGCCCAGGCCCGCCAGCACGATCAGAGCGCACACCAGCTGGGCGACGACCGCACGCGGGGACCACAGGGAAGCGCCGGAGGACCGAGCCGTGTCCCCGTACCGGACGTTCATGACATCCCACCCCCGTCGGGCACATCCCGGGCACCTCCCCGATACCCCGCGAGAATCCTCCCAGGACGGGACCACCCCGGCGAGCGGGCCGGACCGGCCGGTGACACACCCGGCGCACAGAGCCGCCACACCGCCAGGACGGGGGCGGTGATGGGGAAGCGGCTCACGAAGGGTCCCGCCGAGAAGGTGCCGGCGGCGCAGCCGGCGTTCCCGAACCGGACCGGGCGACGCAGGGGCTGGGCGGGCGGCGGCTCAACCGCGTGTGCGCGCCATCGGCCCTACGACGACCCTGGAACCCGCGATTCCTGGGAGCAGAAGGGGCTCCGGGGACGGATCGCGAGGCGCTGTGTGCCAGTACGGCCTTCGCATCACTTCCCGGGCTCCTTGGTTGAGTTCAGGTGATGCGAAGGCCGTAGCTGTCCGGGAAGTGCCGGGTGGCAGGTCCTGGTGTTGCTGGGCAAGGTCGGAGGTGAAACGGTGGGCCAGCGGTCTCGGCTACTGCGCAGTGGCCTGCCGTCTTGCCGCCGTCCGATTGTCTCGTCCTGCGGGTCAGCTGCGCTGCGGCTGGCCCCCGGGGAACGTGACCTTGCTGCGGTCGTCCATCCGCAGCTGGAACTGGCCCGTCGAGGGACGCCAGATAAGGACCCGCAAGCGCTGATCGCCGGGCACTCGCTCAAGGAGATGGAGCACCTGCTGCAGCTGTCCGAGGGCGAGGCTGAAGGTCCCTCGGTCCGGCCGGATCCCCTCGAGAGGACGATGATGCTCCGGACCATCCGCGACTTGACGCGGCACCGAACGTTCACGTCCCTGTGCGAGTGGGAGCGCCGCTTCAACTACCGCTCCATCAACGACACCATCGTTGGGAACTACAAGACACCGGTGGACCGGCTCCTGAGCACCGGCGTGCCGGGTTTGGTCACCGACCCGCAGACCGGCAGGACCGAACCCGCTCCTACTGGACCGAGACGCCACTGGTCGCCGATACGATCAAGCCGGGCGCTCCGTGGGACGGGAAGTCACATCGCAGAGCGGCAAGTACGCGCGCTCAACGCAGCTGCGGGATGCCAGAAATACGAGTCCAGGGTAATGCAGAAAAGCTTCGGCAACGTCAAACGGGCAGAAATGTTCGAACACGCAAGGATCAGGAAGCATATTCAACGATTCAGCCGCCTGTCGAAGGGGAATCCAAAAATTGACTGACAAAATTTTGCGCAACACTCAAGAAGAGGAATTTGACGCGTGAATCGCGAGAAGTTTTGGGCGCTTGTCGACGACTCGGTAGCCGTCGATCCAGAGCAAACGATCGAGAACCTCAGGGAGGCTCTCGGGGAACTCTCCGCCAGGGAGCTCGAAAAGTTTCACGACCAGCTGTCCGAGGTCTTGTTCGAGCTAGACCGACGCGACTTGGCCCGGCAGAAATACCGTTTTTTCGGAGCATACGATGGGCCGGGCGAGACCGGTGATCATTTCCTTTTCGCTCGGTGTGCAGTGGTGCTGTCCGGGTCTTCCAGATTCACTGAAATCCAACACAATCCGGCCCAGTTCTCCGGTTCCTGGTCCTACCGGGCACAGGATGTCTTCGATGCTGTCGAGGATGCCTATGAGGATCTTACGCGAGAGGAATGGGACTACGCTTCGGAGGTCGACTACGAGACTGGCGCTAATGCAGCCGCCTGGTAGCGACTGAGACCTTGCCCGCATCGAATCCCTGGTGTCGGCGGGGACGGTGTCGGTGGTGCGGACGGAATGCGCCGTCGGCCACGGAGCAAAGTCCTTCGGCAGCTGCCGCCAAGCACGCCCCGTCCGCACCACATAGAAGATCACGTCCACGATTCGCCGCCGCGGATGCTTCTCCCGCCGACCACCCTTCGGCCCCACCCGTGCCGGCGGGAGCAACGGCTCCGCCAGCGCCCACTGCTCGTCCGTCAGGTCCGACGGATACCCACCCCCGACTCCGCTCACGGTGGGCTCAACGAACCCCTCAGCAACGGGACAGGGCAGATCTCGAACACGGTCTCAGGTTGTCGTTCGGCTCAGCGTCAAGGCCGCGGGCGCGGCGGCCTCGCGCAGGACCTCGGTGAGGATCCTCTCCTGTTGGGCTGAAGTGACGCGGATCAGGCGTGGTCGTGGCTACAGCGTCGCTGCGGTCGCACCGGTGCTTTTGCGACGAAGCCGGATTGCTTGGTCGTACAGCTCGGTGGTACTGATGACCGCGATGGTGGTATTTGCGACGGTGGCGCTCGCGACCGTGTAGTCGCCTCGGGCGAGCCGGTCGGCCGGGACGACGATGCCGTCGACAATCAGGCGACCGGTGCTCCGGACCGGTTCCTCGCGCACCTCGATGGGTCCGTCGGGCGAGGCGTTGGCGAGAAAGACGTCCAGAAGAAGGGACGGCTGCAGGTCCGATGGGACGCCCGCCTCGCAGGCCTGCTCCGGGGGTTTGCTTCGCGTCTGCCGGCGACCCTCGCCGCCGGGGCCGGCAGCACCTGGTTCCGGCCGGTTTGTCGGACTGGCCCGGCTGCCCCGGAACTTACCGGCCAACGGGCTCGCCCAGAAGAGAAGTGACCGTGCCCCAGCCCGGTAGCCGGGATCGGGATCGGGATCGGCTGCAGGTACCAGGAAGCTGACAGCGTCCGCGGCCTGTTCGGCTGGAATCTTTTGGCATAGAGAGCCCGGTTCTTGAGGGTCTGTGATGCGATTCTTCACGGACGTCATGGCCGTCAGGACCTCCGGCAGCCTGCGGGACGTCCCGGACACCCGTCTTTCGGCTGCCGTGGTCATTCCTTTCCGCTGGTGGATCGGAATATCGGGGCCGTTGTCCTCGGTCCTTCGTGACGGCCCGGCCGCTCAGCCGGCGGGGTGCGGGGCGGGGAACCGTCGGGGCCCGCGCGCGGCGTGCGCACCATGCGGGCCGACCCGTGGCCCAGGAGCCGGCAACCGTCCGGCTGGACGGAACGGGTCAGGGCCCGTTCCGTCCAGCCGGAAACTCTTCCGAGCCCGCTGAGCTGCGACGAAGCTGGAGATCGCCGCCAGGGAGGCAGGCCGGACACACCGGCCGCAAGCCTCCGGAGGCCGCCGGACACGGCTGTTCCTGCAGGACAGCCGGGCCGGCTCACTCACTCGTCTTCGCCACCCAGGGGTACTGCCATGTCTTCGAAGGTCTCCAAGCTCGTCCGGATCGCTCTCGCCGCCTCCATCGCCGCCTCCGGCGCGGTCGCCGTCACGGCCTTCACCACCACGACCGCGGTGGCCGCGACCTCCGCGGTGGACGGCCAGATCACCCGCAGCGAGGTGATAGCCCGGGCCCAGTACTGGCTGGACAAGGGGCTGACGTACAACCAGGGCGGGAGCTACCCGGACTCCTCGGGCCGCAACTACCGCACCGACTGCTCGGGGTACGTATCGATGGCCTGGCACCTCGGCACCAGCCTCACCACCCAGACCCTGCCCGGCTACTCGACCGAGATCTCCCGCGCCGATCTGAAGCCCGGCGACATCCTGAACAGCTTCTACGACCACGTCATCCTGTTCGAGAAGTGGGACGACGCCGCCCACACCAAGTTCTCGTACTACTCCTTCCGCTCGACCCCGGTGAAGCACTACTCCAACGTCTCCATCAACGCCGCCACCTTCGACTCGCACCCCAACGGCGACTACAAGGCGTTCCGTTACAACAAGATCGTCGACGACGCGGTGACCCCGCCGAACGGCGGCGCCGCCTCCAGGGTCGACTTCAACGGCGACGGCAAGGTGGACATCGCCGGCAAGTTCTCGGACGGCCAGCTGCTGATGTGGACGGGCAACGGCAACGGCACCGTGAGCACCAGCGGCTACTCCCTGGTCCCGAGCGGCAACTTCGGCTCGGTCAGCGACCTGGTGGCCGCCGACTTCAACGGCGACGGCAAGACCGACGTGGCCGGCAGGTTCTCGGACGGCCAGCTGCTGATGTGGGCGGGCAACGGCAACGGCACCGTGAGCGCCAGCGGCTACGCGATGTGGCCCGGCACCGGCTTCGGCGCGGTCAGCGGTCTGCTCGCGGCCGACTTCAACGGCGACGGCAAGGTGGACATCGCCGGCAAGACCTCCAA
This sequence comes from Kitasatospora sp. NPDC058115, assembly GCF_042884635.1. Taxonomy (NCBI): domain Bacteria; kingdom Bacillati; phylum Actinomycetota; class Actinomycetes; order Kitasatosporales; family Streptomycetaceae; genus Kitasatospora; species Kitasatospora sp. NPDC058115. Next base: position 90,881 of record NZ_JBHVTL010000028.1, on the reverse strand, counting down.
CGGCCAGCTGCTGATGTGGCCCGGCAACGGCAACGGCACGGTCAACGGCGCGGCCGGGACCAACATGCTCGCCAGCGGCAACCTCGGCTCGGTCACCGACCTGGTGGCCGCCGACTTCAACAAGGACGGCAAGGTGGACATCGCCGGCAAGTTCTCGGACGGCCAGCTGCTGATGTGGGCGGGCAACGGCAACGGCACCGTGAGCGCCAGCGGCTTCTCCATGCTCGCGAGCGGCAACTTCGCCGCCGTCAGCGACCTGGTCGCCGGGGACTTCAACAACGACGGCAAGGTGGACGTCGCCGGCAAGTTCTCGGACGGCCAGCTGCTGATGTGGGCGGGCAACGGCAACGGCACCGTGAGCACCAGCGGCTACTCCATGCTCGCGAGCGGC
>NZ_JBHVTL010000028.1:0-90391 GCF_042884635.1 Kitasatospora sp. NPDC058115 | reverse complement strand
CTCGCCGGCAAGTTCTCGGACGGCCAGCTGCTGATGTGGGCGGGCAACGGCAACGGCACCGTGAGCACCAGCGGCTACTCCATGCTCGCGAGCGGCAACTTCGCCGCCGTCAGCGACCTGATCTGAGCGGCACCCCCACGCAGAACCGTGGCGCAGGGCGGAACCTCCGCCCTGCGCCACGGCGCGTTCATCACATCGGGCAGCCTGGCCCTCCACCGGGCGCTGCGCATGTTCTGTCGCGCCGGCCCGGCGTGCTGCTGCGCCGGAGGCGGGACGCACGGTCCGGGCCGGCCGGGCCGGCGGACGCCGCGTCCCCGCCGGCCCGGCCGTCCGCGTCGAGGACGGCCGGGAGGGGTAAGTGCCAAAGGGAGGCGGGTCGGCGGGGGTCGGGGGTGGTGCCATGCCGTGGTGGGTTCTGCTCGTCGCCGCGTACGGGCTGGGCGTTGTCTGTGCCGTCCGCTACCGCCGCGCGTTGCGGGTCTTCCTGCACACTCCGGTGCGTACGCGTCCGCCCGACGAGGAGTTCACCCTGTACGAGGTGGCATTCCTGGAATTCCAGGAGCAGCGGGTGGCCGAGGTGGCCATGGCCGCGATGGTGCTCGGCGGCCGGTTGACGGTGCGGGACAAGGTGATCACCGTCGTCGACCCCGAACCGCGCGACGCCGTCGAGGCCGCCGTGCTGAAGGTGATCGGTCGCTCGCCCCGGAGCAGGATGTGGCGCAGGACGGGCCGGTTCGGGCGGAGCCGGGCCATCGTCGCGATCGGCGACGGACTGGGGGACCAGGGCCTGACGAGACACCCCGGCCGCTCCCGCGCGGCGGAGCGCCGTCACAACCTGCTGGTGTGGGCCCAGGTGCCGTGTCTCGCCATGGGACTGACGGCCACCGCCCTGGCCGCCGACGAGGGCGGCCGCCTCTTCCTCGTCCCGCTCGTGGCCACGGCCGTCCTGCTCGCCGCCGTCTGGAAGGCCGCCCACCCCGAGGTGAGCGGTCACTACTGGCGCAGCCATAGGACGGAGGCGGGGCGTGCCGCGCTGGAGGCCCACTTCGCCCGCCACCGGCCGTGGAGACCGGCCACCAACGACGACCTCTCCCCGCAGGACGCCGAACTGCTCGCCGCCGTCCTGCCCTGGGGCAGCTTCCGCGGCAGGCTCGCCCCTCTGTCCGGCGCCCTGCGCCGGCCCGAACGACCGCGCACCGGCGGCACACCCGTCAACGACCCGCCGGGGCTCGGCGGCCTCTGACACCGGCCCGGACCCTGTCCGCAGGACGGCCCCGACCGGCTGCCGGGACGGATCGCCCGTCACCGCTCCGGCGGCGACTGCCCGGCCTCCGGGTGTCGGTGGCGGGGCGGTCCGCGACGTCAGTCGCGGTACTCGCAGAGGTAGGCGCTCTCGACCGCGCTCCTGACCTGGAACCTGCTGTCGGCCGGGACGTCGAAGCGGCCGCCGGCCCGGAAGGTCTCCCACTGCTCGCACCCGGGCAGCCTGACGGTCAGCGCGCCACTGACCACGTGCATGATCTCCCGCTTCGCGGTGCCGAACTCGTACTCACCGGGCGCCATGACGCCGACGGTCGCCGGACCGTCCTCCGCCGTGAAGGCGATCGACCTGACCGCGCCGTCGAAGTACTCGTTGACCTTGAACATCGGCATCCTCTCGGGAGACGGGCACAGCAGGGGCGCCCCGCCCATCGCAGGCCGGCCCCCGGGGAGGGAAGGCTACCGGCAGCCGTCAACGCCCTTCCGCGACGTCCGGGGAGCGGACGGCGACCGGTACCGCAGCGGTCGGCCGATCGACGTCAGGACCACGACCCACCCGGCAGAGCTTCCCCCCGTCGACATCCACCAACTGCGCGGATGCCGCTCCTCGGCTCCGGCGGGAAGAGAGGATTCCGTGTCTACCCGCCGTGGGTGACCACGGCCAACCGGCAAGCCCGCAGCACGCAGGCATGGCAGATGAGCCACTTCTTCCCCATCGGCCAGGACGGGCCTGCGGACATGGCACGCGCCCAGGCGCTCTACCACCCGTAGGTGCCCCTTCAATCCACCGCCGAACAACCCGGCCCGATTCGCCGCACCCGTACACGAGACCTCTCACCCGCAAGCCCGGTCACCGCCCCGGACCGGCCGCGCGGTCTCCTGGCCCCGGACGAAGCGCAGCGGGCGGGACCGGACGACGAGAGACTGAGCACAGGACCGGGCGGGCAGTGGCCCTCGGGCCATGCGTGGCGGGCGGGCTGTCCGGCGAGGATTTCGTGGCTGCCCTCGTCCAGCCAGCGGCAGCGGGCGCGGGGCGGGCGGACGGCTCGCGGCAGGGCGGACGGCTCGCGGCCGGTACGGGCGCCCGGAGGGTGCGGACGCCGGTTCCCCCGCACCGGCCGTCAACGCATGAATCCGCAGATCAAGGGCATGCGGACGCGGAGAGCGGCCGGCGCAGCCAGGGGCCGGCCCGACGACGAAGGGAGCAACCCCGCGGTGACCGAGCAGACCCGGCCCCCCGAGGCCGTACCTCCTCACGACCCCGGCGGCCCCTCCCGCCCCCCGTTGGTGCCGGATCCGCCGCCGCCACCCGGCGCACCTGTACCGCCCCCGGAGCCGCAGCGTCCCGCTCCGGCCCCGCCGAACCCCGAACCGGCCGCACCGGGACCGGGCGAGCCCCGAACCCCCGAACCGCCGGACTAGTGTCCCGAGCCCTTGATCCGTCGGCAGTGTCCGGCGCGGATCCGCCATCCGCGACGCGCAAAAGGCAATGGCGGCGGCGAAGCGGCGCGTCAGCGTGCGGCCGGGGCGCGTGGTCTCCGCCCGGCCGGGGCCGGCCCTGCCAGCGCGGCCGTGCGGGCACCCCCCGTGACCGTCCGTCCCCGCTGTCGTGGTGAACGTCGCCGGCCGGTCCGGGCCGGTCCTGTTCCGGACGGGTGGACCACCCGCTGCGCCCGTCCGGTGATGCGGCGTTGGGGCACGAAGCCACCGCCAGGATCGGCCAGGTGGTGGGCCGTCGCCCGCTTCTCCGCGGTCACGGCCACCGGCCTCACCCCGCGCCGCCGCCCCCGGGCCGGTGAGAACGGGGACGGTCCCGTTCTCACCGGCTGCCCGAGCTCACAGGGATCCGGGGGTGAGATTCATCGGCCGGGCGGTTGGGGGACGCCCTCCTGGACGCCGCACCGCGCGGGATCCGGCGGTCTGACCGCTCCCGGGCGTGTCGCGGCGCCCGTCGCGGTGGAGGGGCCGGGTACGGGCCGCGCACGGCCGGTTCCAGGAGCCCCTCCGTCTCGCAGGCCGAGCCTCGATCCGGCTAGGGCTTCACATCGAGACGCACAAGGGCACCGATTTCCACGAGCTGGTCCGGCAGCGCCAGGTCCGATATGCCCATGACCGTGCTGGTCGGCCGGTGCTCCCCGAAGTAGTCGGCGTGGAGGCGTGCTGCCGCTTCGAAGTTCTCCCGCAGATTCCTCACCAGTACCGTGGTTTCCACGATCTGGCTCCGTTCAGCACCGAACTGCCCCAGTACCAGGTCGAGGTTCTCCAGCGTGGTGCGGACCTGCAATTCGAAGTCGCCGGCGCCCACGAAGTTTCCATGCTGGTCATGGGACAACTGACCTGACACGTAGACGGTTTCACCCACCTGAACGGCCTGGCTGTAACCGTACAGCGATTCCCACGGCATGCCGAACCCGAATGCCTTCACCTGAGAACTCACAAGCCACTCCTTCGATACAGCGCACGGTGCTGCCCGTTGCAGACCGGAACCTTTCCGGCAGAAATTACAGGTCCTCCGGAGTTTTAATTTCACGACCGCGAACTCGAATTATTCTCTGCGCGCACAGACGGGGCTGTGAACGCGGCCGAGCCCTCGTCGGCGCACACCCGCACCCGAACCGGCCCGGCCCGGCCGTCGTGCTGGTGGTCACCGCCGGTCCCCAGCCGGGCAGGCGGGCTCCGGACGCCGTCACGCTCGAAGGCGCGGCCGCCATCAGCTCCTTCTGCACCCGAATCACCCCCTCAGCCCGCAAGCGGTGCACCCACCCGCGCGGCTGCGGGCAGTTCACCCCGCCGTCCCACTCCCCCGCCGGCCGACTCCACACCTGCCACGGCACCCGGAACCGGGTTCACGATGCCCTGCGCGAGCGAACGCGGGTGGCCAACGGCCGGGACCCGCAGCCCGTGCGCGGTCACCGGGGCGGCGAGGCGATCGGCCACGACGCAGGCAAGCGGGGCGGGTTCGGGGCCGCCCGTGCGCTCGCCGCCGTGCCCGATGGGGCATGGTCGGGGCGGCCGGGCGGACGGGGCCGAACCGGGTGGCGACGACAGCGCGTCGGGTGGTCAGTAGCGCGTGACCACCACCACCGGGGAGAAACGGATGATGAGGATCAAGAAGACCGCCGCCGTCGCGGTGGCGCTCCTGAGCGCGACGCTGGGCGGCGCGGTCGCCTCCGCGACGGCGGCCCAGGCCGTCCCCGCGAAGTTTCCCCGCGTCCACTGCAGCGCCACCAAGATCGAGGTGAAGTTCCTCGACGTGGCCGGCGGCCCGGTCAAGTGCGGCGGCGCCCTGGGCGACCCCCTCTACTACACCATCAACGGCGTCGACCACGTCTTCGCGGTCGGGACCGACAACGCCATGTGGGTGCGGTGGATCAGCCCGTCGGGCGTCCTCAGTGACTGGATCTCGTTCGGGGGCAACCTCACGAACGAGATCCGGCTGTACTCCGACGGCTCCGACGCCCTGTACTTCCGCGCCCGCTGGGCCGACGGCCACCTGTACGAGATCACCCGCAACGGCGACGGCTCGTGGATCAACTGGCGCCGCGTCGACTGAGAAGGCACCGGGCAACCGGGCGGCTGCTCCTCCTTGAGGTCGCCCCCCCGACACCGGGTCCCGCCCGCCGGGGCCGGCCGTCCGTGCGCGGGACGGGACCGATCGGCGTCCCCGCAGGGACCTGCAGCCGGAGGGGCGCGGCGGGGGCGGGCCTCGCCCGGCGGGACGTCATGTGGTCGGCGATGTGCCGACGGCCGGCCTCCGGGTCGTAGCGGGTCGGGCGGGTCGGGCCGGCGCCCTCCGGAAGGCGGTGGTCAGGACTTGCCGCGGCCGGTTACGAAGTCGCGTACCCGGTCGACCATGCCGGTACCCGGAGCCAGGAGCTTGTTGGCGGGCGGAGTGTCGGGGGCGGAGGGGTGCGGGCGGGTGGGCGCCGTCTTCTTGGCGGTGCGGACCTTGTCCCCCAGTGCGTCCAGCCGCTCGGGCGAGCACACGCCGGCCAGCGCCGGGAACAGGTTGTCCTCCTCGTCGCGCACGTGCTCCCCCACCTCGGTGATCAGACGGCTCACCAGGACATCGAACCGCGCGTCCCCGACATCGGTGCCCTCCAGCTCCTTGAGGAGCCGTTCGACCTTGGCGTGGTCGGCGAGTTCCTTGTCGGCCAGCGACGCGCCGCCGGGCACGTGCTCGCGCACCGCCGGGTAGAGGTACTGCTCCTCGGCGACCGAGTGGCGCACCAGCTCGATGGTGAACTCGTCCGCGATCGTGCGGCGCCGCTCGTCCCCGGAGGGCAGGGCTTTGATCTTGTCGAACAGTTCTTCCACCTCGCGGTGGTCGGTAGTGAGCTCCGCGATGACGTTCCCGCCGTGTCCCATGTCCCAGTCATCCTTCTGTTGGTGGGCGGCGGTCGGCCGACCGCCGTACCGGGCATCCGTTCCTGTCGCGGGACGGCGGGCACCGCCGTCCCGCGAAGCATCACCCGTCTGCCCCGCGCGCCGGTCCGCAACCGGGGGTGAGAGGAATGGCCGGGCGGAGCAGCCGCGGTCGGCAGCGGCGATCGCGATGATCGCGATGATCGCGATGATCGCCGGAGCGGTGAGGGTCAGCAGGCAGCTGGGGCGGAGGTGGCCACGGCGCTGTCCGCGACCCGGCCGCTCGCTCAGTGGGACGGGGCCGCCTTCGGAGCGCTCGGTCTTGCAGCCTTCGATGCGGAGCCCGACGGTCCGGTGGCTCGCGCGAGGCATCAAGATCGGTTCCGGCGCGCCGGACAACGGCCTGGGCCTTGAAAAGACGATATGACGCAGAATTCCAGGAGAAGAACCCAAACCCGAAATATCACCGCCCACTTCATGGAAATCATCCATAAAGGGCGATCCGAGCCGCGGGCCCCGAGGCCGATCTCGGCGAGCAGGTACTGCCGACCTGGACAGAGCTCGGCCCGGCCGGTTTCTCAGCGCCTGGCTGGTCACAGAGGGGCAGCGGTCGCGGTCAGGGCCTTCGCCGCTGTTTGCATAAAAATGATGGCGACAGGTCGTCAATAACCCTATGATCAAAGCCAGTTCATCTGTGCACATCACGTTCGGACACAGTCAGGATGGTGAAATGACCAGGTTCACGACCAGGTTCGCCCGGGGGACCGCGATCGCAGCGGCAGCGGTCGCGCTGACGGCCTTCGCTCCGACGGCGGCCCAAGCCCATGGCTCGTCCGGCATCACCCCCGCCACGGCGGGCTCCAGCCCCGCGCTCGCAGAATCCATACCCTCCAGCCCCGCACTCGCAGGCTCCATCCCCCCCTGTACGGCCCACAACGCGAACAACGACCTCGGCGTCGGCTTCTGGGCCACCTACACCATCGTGTCGACCGCGGCATGGTGCAGCTACAGCTACAAGTACGAGCTCGCCATGCAAGGCGATGGCAACCTCGTGCTGTACAACAGGGAAAGCGGCTCGGCGATCTGGGCCACCGGCACGTACAACCACCCGGGCGCGACGGCGAAGATGCAGTCGGACGGGAACTTCGTCGTCTACGACACCAACGGCACCGCCCTGTGGTCCACCGGCACCTGGTGGGCCGGCGCCGACTCGCACTTCGTGTTCCAGAACGACGGCAACCTGGTCGTGTACAAGGGCAAGGGCGAAGGCAACCCGGTATGGGCCAGCGGCACCTACGGCGCCTGATCCCCCACCCGGCGGGGCCGATTCCGCTGCCCCGCCGCAGCGCCTGATCCATGGTGCGGAGCTCCGAAAGGCCGCTGCCCTGTCCTTGGGTTCCTGGAGCAACGCCGTTCAGTCGGTGATCACGTGGCGCTTCGAGCCCGGTCGGGCGCGGCCGACCGGGCTCGGTCCCGTTTGGGCCGCCGCGACGGGCCTGGTGGTGCGAGCCGTCGATCACCGTCCCGTGCCGGTCGCCCCGGTCGTCCAGCGGCGGGCGGCCGAGGTCGCACGGGGCGGCCGGCACGGGCGGGGAGAGACGTTCGGGAGCGCCGGGGACCAGACGGTGGACCTGTGACGAGGACCAGGAGCAGTGGCACCCGGGTCGTCGCCGACGCGCTGCTCGGCCCCGGCCTCCGGTGGCGGTGGCGCAGGGGCGCACGCCGCCGTCCGCACGGGGCGGCGGCTGTGTCCTGGCCGCGCTGCTGGCGGCCCTGGTCGCGTTCAGCCGGCTGTATCGCGGCATGCACCACCCCGCCGACGTCCTGGCCGGTCCGGTGAACGGTGGCGCCGCGCTCTGGATCATGTGGCGGGCCTTTCTCGCCGACCGTGGGCGGGGCGCGGGGGCTACCGGGCCCGTCCGCCCGCCCGCCGGCCGGGCGTTCGGGGCCTGGCGGCGGGAGAGCGGGCTCCGGACGGCGCGGCTCCGGCAGGGGCCGGAGGCCGAGCTCGGCGCGAAGGACGGGCTCCGGCCACGACCGGCCGGCGATCCGCAGCTGTAGCGGCGGCCGGGCAGAGCCGGACGGATGGTCCAGGGGGCAGCCCGACCGGCCGTTCCCGCCGGCTGCGGCCGGGCTGCTCAGTGAGAGGGCCCCACGCCCGGCGGGTGGAAGCAGGCGGTGACCGTCTTGCCGTTCTTCTGCCGGCGGGTGTGCCAGTGGTCGGCGAGCGCGTCGACCAGTGTCAGGCCCCGCCCGCCGACGGCGTCGGGGGCGGCCGATCGCGGACGGGGCAGCCGAGGGCTGTGGTCGTGGACGCTCAGGTGCAGACAGCGCCCGTCCCACGTCAGCACCAGCTCCGCGTCACTGCTGGCGTGGACGTGGGCGTTGGTGGTCAGTTCGGACACGGCCAGTACCACCGCGTCCGCGGCCTCGGGCGCGTCCTGGTCCCAGCCCAGGGCCTCCAGGTGCGTGCGCGCCCACTCCCGGGCGGCCCGTACTCCCGTGCCGAGCGGAAGGCGCCGGGCCCACCCCACTCCGTGGATCCTTGCCATGCAGATCTCCCTCCGACCTGGGTCGTTCGAGAACCTCCGGATGCGTGCGTCCAGCGCCTGCCCGCAGCCGGTGACCGCATGCGACGTACCTCACGGTCCGTCGGCAGCGACCGGCCGGGGCCCCCGGCCCACGACGGAACCGGGGTCGGCGGCGAGGCCGTTCAAGCCGCCGACGGCGCCGGGCAGGGGCAGGGGTTCGTCCGATGTGCCCGGGTCGACGGGGACGGGTTGGCCGCGTGCGGAGAGGACGGCGACCACCTGGCCGCGGATCATCGCCGGCTCCGGCTCGGCTCCGGTCGTCTCCCCGGGGCCCGTGCCCGTGCCGTCGTCCTGCTGCCTCCGCACGCGGAGCGTCTGCGGTCCGGTGGGCGGCCGGGCTCAGGGCTGCCGCGGTCGTGGGATCCTGTGCGCGCAGCGCGTCCGCCGTCGCGGCGATCCGCTTCGAGGCGACCTCGGCGGCTGTCGCGTTCAGGGCCACCGCAGCGAGAGCCGTGGCCGGCGTGGTGGCGCCGGACGCGGCGGCGAGGGCCTTGCGGCGTGGGGCGGTTGGTTGTGCGCTCCGCAGTGCTCAGGTGGGCAGACCCGCGATCACCGTGGCTTCAACGGGGTAGCCCCAGCTCGGCCGCACGCAGCCCGGCCTGGAAGCGGGAGTCGGCTTCAAGCTCGGCCATCAGCCCGGCCACCCGCCGCCGGTAGGTGCGCAGCGAGAGGCCGAGTCTCCTGGCCGCCGATTCGTCGGTGAGGCCCGAACCGAGGGCTTTGAGGATCATGCGGCCGTCGGCATCGAGGTGCGGGACATCGCTGCCCAGATAGGTTTCGAGGTCGACGGCGGCGTCCCAGATCGCCCGGAACAACGAGCGAACGCCCTCGACCAGGATCTGCGACGTCGTCACGGTGTATTCGCGGCCGGTGGGGGTCTCCTGGCCGGCGAGGATCATCACCCGCCGGTCGATGAGAATGGTCTCGTGCGGCAGCGGCGAACGGCTGATCCGGACGAGAACGCCCTTGCTCCGCACCAGCCGCAGGTGCGCGCGGGCCTCCTCGTCGGCGAGCGCCACCGGGCTGAGCAGCTTCCGGGGGGTGAAGGCAGGCGCATCCGCCGCGCGCATCCGACGGCGGACCGCGGCCCTGGACCCCGGGTGCGACCAGGTCCTGAGATCCCGGGCGGCACACAGGAACTCGGCCCGCGCGGACTCGAAGAGATGACCTGCGCGCGCGATCAACTCCGAGTCCCCCCGCACTGAGAACACCTCTTCGTTCCGCATCCCGCCAGTCTGGCAGCAAGCTGTCACGAACTCGCCGGACGTCGTGCCGGTGGACACCATGAGCGTCATGGCGATCAAGACCTTCCCCCTCGGCGGGGAGCTGACGATCAACCGGCTCGGCTTCGGCGCGATGCGCGTGGCGATGGGCACCTTCGCCGGTCCGGCGCGAGATCCCGGGACGGGCATCGCGGTGCTGCGCCGGGCCGTGGAGCTGGGTGTGAACCACATCGACACGGCCGGCTTCTACGGCCGGGACGCGGTGTGGGCCAACGAGCTGATCCGCACGGCACTGGCCCCCTACCGTGACGACCTGGTGATCGCGACGAAGGTGGGGCCGTTGCCCGGAGCGAACGGTGTACCGAGCGGGCAGGCGACGGCCGATCAGCTGCGCGGCCTGGTCGAGGCGGACCTGCGCTCGCTCGGCCTGGAGCGGCTCGACCTGGTCTATCTGCGGGTCGGCGGGGTGACCGGGCCGGGTGCCGAGTCGATCGCCGAACGGTTCGCGGTGCTGGCCGGGCTCCGTGCGCAGGGGCTGATCCGGCACCTGGGCGTCAGCAACGTCGATGCCGCCCAGTTCGCCGAGGCCCGGGCGATCGCGCCCGTCGCGGCGGTGCAGAATCGGCACACCGGTGACAGGGGGCTGCTGTCCGAGTGCGAGGAAGCGGGTATCGCGTACGTGCCGTACTTCCCGCTCGGCGGCGGCGTCGGCAGCGGCCCGCTCGACGCTGAACGGCTCGGCGAGGTCGCCGCACGCCTGGGCGTGACCCGGGCGCAGCTGCGGATCGCCCTGCTGCTGGCGGAGTCGTCGGCGGTACTGGCGATTCCGGGCACCGGTTCCCTCGACCATCTGGAGGAGAACCTCGCGGCGAACGACCTCGATCTCCGTGGCGAGGACCTGGCCGGCCTGCGGGGATAGCCGGTCGGCTCCGGAAGCCGGCCGGCCGGGCCTGCCCCCGCCCGGGCGTGCCGGGATACCGCGCCCCCCGTGTAGCGCGGTACCCCGACACGTCCGGGCGGGGGCCTGGGCGGGAGCGCGCCCCCGCGCCCCGGCGGGTCCTCAGCTCTGCACGAGCAGCTCCCATACCGTCCCCCGGTATCCCCGGTCCTCGCAGAAGGCCCGCTTGCCGGGGTGCCGGCCGGCCCAGGCCACGGCGGCCGACTCACAGGAGCTCAGGCTGGGGTAGGTGGCGATCACCGTCCAGCCGGTGACCGCAGAGGGGGCCTTCGCCGGGCCTGCGACGGCGGCGGGGGCCGCGGCGGGGGCCGGGGCCGCCTGGGCCGGCGCGGCCAGGGCGCCCACGGCGAACGCGGTGCCGAGGGCGAGCCCGGCCATGGTGTGACGGATGCGCATGATCTGCCTTTCGTGGAAAAGGTCGGTCCGGTCTGCTGCCGTGCCCCGCCCCGCCGGCGGCCGGCGGCCTCGGAGGCACGTCCGCAACTCTGCTCGGCCGACCTGAGGCAAACCCTGAGCAAACCTCGACGTCACAGGTGAGACTGTCAACTCATCGATCGAAAAAGGACGTTGAACTCACGAGAGAGGCATCGCGGCATGGTCGGGTTCCGCATCCTGGGCCCCCTGGAGGTACTCGCCGGCGGACGGCCCGTCCCGCTGGGCCACGCCCGGGAGCAGTGCGTCCTCGCCGCCCTGGTCCTGGACGCCGGCCGCCCCGTCCCGGTCGGCCGGCTGATCCGCGACGTGTGGGGCGAGGACGCGGGCGACCAGGCACGGAACACGCTCTACACCTATGTCTCCCGGCTGCGCCGCGTGCTGGGCCCGCTCGACGTGCTGCTGGCCCGCGGGCCCGGGGGCTACGTCCTGCGGGTCGAGGAGGACGCCGTCGACGCCCACCGCTTCCGCCGGCTGGCCGCCCGCGCCAAGAGCGCCGACGACGCCACCGCCCTGACCCTGCTGGACGAGGGACTCGCCCTGTGGCGGGGCGAGCCGCTGGCCGGGCTGAACGCCCCCGGACTGGACGCCGTCCGCGAACACCTGGCCGCCGAACGCCGGGAGGCCGAACTGGCGCACACCGACCTCATGCTCCGGGCCGGGCGCCACAGCGAGTGCCTCGCCGCGCTGTCCGCCCGGGCCGCGGCCCTCCCCCTGGACGAACGCCTCGCCGGACAGCTCCTGCTGGCCCTGTACCGCAGCGGCCGCCCCTCGGAGGCGCTGGAGCGCTACCGGCGGACCCACCGGCTGCTGGCCGAGGAACTCGGCACGGAACCGGGTCCGGCCCTGCGCACCCTGCATCGGCAGATCCTCGACAACGACCCCGCGCTCTCCCTCCCCGCCCCGCCGCCCGCAACCGGCGGCGCCACGGCCACCGGCGGCGCCGGCCCCCTTCCGGTGCCACGCCAACTTCCTTCCGCGCCGATCCAGTTCACCGGGCGCGAGCGCGAGATCGCCGCACTCGACCGGGCCCTGGCCGAAGGCCCGGCGGGACCGGAGGGCGCCGTCACCGGCCGTACGGTCGTGCTGAGCGGGATCGGCGGCATCGGCAAGACCTGGTTGGCCCTCCACTGGGCGCACCGGCATCGCCGGCGCTTCCCCGACGGCCAGTTGTACGTGGACCTGCGCGGCTTCGCGCCCCACCGGGACCCCCTCCCCCCGGCGCTGGCGATGGGCTCCTTCCTCGACGCCCTCGGTGTCCCCCACGACACCCAGCCCGCCGAACCGCAGACGCGGCTCGGCCTCTACCGCAGCCTCGCCGCGGGAAAACGGCTCCTCATCGTCCTGGACAACGCCCGCGACGCCGAGCAGGTCCGCCCGCTGCTGCCCGGCTCCGGCCTCTGCACGGTGATCGTGACCAGCCGCAGCCGGCTGCCCGAACTCATCGCCGCCGACGGCGCCCGCCTCCTCGCCCCGGCGGCCCTCACCGACGACGAGGCCCGCGGCCTGCTCGCCCACCGCCTCGGCGGCCACCGGATCGCCCGGGAGGCCGAGGCCGTCGCCTCCATCGTCACCGCCTGCGCCGGGCTGCCCCTCGCACTCGCCGTCGTGGCGGCCCGGGCCCTGGCCAACCCCGCCTTCAGCCTGGCCATGCTGGCCGGTGAACTGCGCGACGCCGCCGGCGGGCTGGACGCCTTCGCCGAAGGCGGTACGGCACTCAGCCCGCGCTCGGTGTTCTCGTGGTCGCGCCGCGCCCTCAGCGACGACGCCGACCTGCTGTTCCGCCTCCTCGGCGTCCACCCCGGACCGCAGATCAGCAGGCCGGCGGCCGCCAGCCTGACCGGCTTCTGCCGGCACCGCACCGGCGCCGCGCTCGGCGAACTGGTCCGCGCCCAGCTGATCACCGAACACCTTCCGGGCCGGTACGGCCTCCACGACCTGGTCCGCGCCTACGCCGCCGAGCTCGCCGACGACCCCGCGAACCGGGCGTCCCGCCACGACGCCCTGCTGCGCACGGTCAGCCACTACACGCACACCGCCCACGGGGCCGCCGCCCTCGTCGAGCGCCACCGCACGGACATCGCCCTTCCGCCCGTCCACCCCGGCGCCCACCCCGAGCCGCTGGCCGACAGCGCGGCGGCGCTGGCGTGGCTCGGCACCGAACGGCCCGTGCTGCACGCCCTCGTCGCCCTCACCACCGCCGCCGGACTCGACGGCCACACCTGGCCGCTCGCCTGGACCCTCTCCCACGTCCATGCGCGCGACGGCTACCTGGACGCCTGGCTGTTCGCCCAGACCACCGGGCTGCAGGCGGCCGAACGGTTGGGCGACCGGCTCGGCCAGGCACTGTCCCACCGCGCGCTCACCCGGGTGCACACCCGGCTGGGCCACCACGCCGAGGCCGAACGCCACGGAACCGAGGCCCTCGCGCTCTTCACCGCCCTCGGTGACACCACCGGCCGGGCCCGGATGCACCTCGCCCTGGGCTGGATGCTCGACCAGCAGGGCCGCCACCCGGAGGCGCTCGACCACGGCACGGTGGCACTGGAGCTGTACCGGTCGGCCGACGACGTCGCGGGCCAGGCGCGCGCCCTCAACGCCGGCGCCTGGTCGCGCACCATGCTGGGCGACCGCGACCAGGCCCTGCGGCAGTGCGAGGAGGCCCTCGGCCTGCTGCGGAACACCGCCGACCGCCCCGGTGAGGCCGCCACCTGGGACACCCTCGCCCACGCGCACCACCGGTTCGCGGCGTACGACGAGGCCGTCCACTGCTACCGGCAGGCCATCGGGCTCTACCGGACGCTGGGCGACCGCTCCTGGGAGGCCCGCACCCTCGTCGGCCTCGCCGACACCCACGAGGCCGCCGGGGACCGCCCCGCGGCCCGGGCGGCGCTGCGTCAGGCCCTGGCCGTCTACGAGGACATCGGCCACCCCGGCGCGGAGCGCCTGCACGCCCGCCTCGCCGAGGGCTGACCGGCCGGGGACAGCGGGCGCGGGTGTCCCGGCCCCGGAGGAGAGCGCGCACCGGGCCGCGGAGTGCGCGGGGCGCAGCAGGCGGGCAACCGGCGGCGGGGGTGCTTCGTTCGGGGCCGTCGTGTACGGCCGGGACCGGGTTCGGGGGGCGGGTTCGGGGGGCGGGCTGTCCTGGGCGGGGCGCAGAGCCACGGCCGGCCGGTCGGCCGGCCGGCCGGCTCACGACCGATCGCGAGGACGCCGTCGCGCAGGCTGGTGGCCGGAGGTCGTCGGCCGGCTCGATGTGCGCAACTCCTCGGGTGTCGGCGAGCGCTGGTTCTGCCTGGCGGCGGGGGCAGCGGTGCCGGGGCCGTCAGCGGCATCACGTCCAACGGCCCGGCGGGCAACGGCTCGACCGGCATCGGCGGCCAGGAGGCCTCCGGCGTCCGGTGGCGGGCGCGGACCGTCTGCATGGCGTGCGCTGGGGACCGCAGGGGCGCGCGCACCGCGGTCCTGCGGCCGAGGGCTCTGGGGCGTCGCCGGCGCCGCCTGGAGTGCGGTGGACGTCGCCTGAGCCGGCGGCTGCCCGTGTCTACCGCGGTCCGACCAGTCCGCACTCGTACGCGAAGATCACTGCCTGTACCCGGTCCCGCAGGCCCAGCTTGGCCATGGCGCGGCCGAGGTGTTTCTTCACCGTGGGCTGTGCGAGGCCGAGGGCGGTGGCGAGTTCTGTGTTGGTCAGGCCGCGGGCGGCTCCCAGCAGGACCTCCCGCTCGCGCGCGGTCAGCGCGCGCAGCCGCTCCGCGTCGCCTCCGGCGCCGTCGTCGCCGGTGGCGGGGAGCCGGTGGGCGAAGCGGTCCAGCAGGCGCCGGGTCACCCGGGGGGAGAGTGCGGCGTCCCCCCGTGCCACGTCGCGGATCGCTCCCAGCAGTTCCTCCGGCCGGCTGTTCTTCAGCAGGAAGCCGGAGGCTCCGGCGCGCAGCGCCTCGAAGGCGTAGGTGTCCAGGTCGAAGGTCGTGAGTACCAGCACCCGTGTGCCGGGCGCTTCGCGCAGCAGCTGCCGGGTCGCCTCGATGCCGTCGGTGCCCGGCATCCGCACGTCCATCAGCACCACGTCCGGTCGCAGCCGTCGCGCCAGTTCCACTGCTGCCGCCCCGTCGGCGGCCTCTCCGACCGGTTCCATGTCCGGCTCGGCGCGCAGGATCATGCCGAAGGCCAGCCGCAGCAGTTCCTCGTCGTCCACCAGCAGTACCCGGACGCTCATGGCGTGCCTGCGGGGTCGAGCCGGACGAAGACCCGCCAGCCGCCGCCGGGCCGCGGGCCCGTTTCCAGTACCCCGCCGAAGGCGGCGGCGCGCTCCCGCATCCCGGTGAGGCCCCGCCCGGATTCGGCGGGTGCGGGGTGCCCGGTGTCTGCGGGGCGCCCGGTGCCTGCGGGGTGCCCGTCGTCGGTCACCTCGACCGTGACCGCCCTGGGCGCGCAGGTCACCCGCACCTCGGCGCGCGAGCCCTGCGGCGCGTGGCGCAGCGCGTTGGTCAGGGACTCCTGGACGAGGCGGTGCACCGTCAGTTGCGCCGCGGCCGGTACCGTGGCGGCCTCGCCGTCCACGCGCAGCCGGGTCGCGAGGCCCGCTGCCTCCATCCGCTCGCACAGCACCCCGAGTTGCCCGATCCCCGGTGGCGGCTGCCGGTCGTCCTCGGGGCCGGCGTCGGGGCCGGTGTCCTGGAGCAGGCCCAGGGCGCGGCGCATGTCGGTCAGCGCCTGCCGCCCGGTCTGTGCGATCCGGGCCGTCACGGCGGAGGCGTCGGCCGGCCGTGCGTGGCCGAGTGCGTCCGCCAGCGCCACCACCACCGACAGGCCGTGCGTGACGCTGTCGTGCAACTCCCGCGCGATCCGGGCGCGTTCCTCCTCCACCGCCCGGCGCTCCCGCTCGTCGCGGTCCCGTTCCAGCCGTTCCAGACGCTGGGCCCGCGCGGCCCGCCGGATCCGGGTGTTCACCCCGAGCAGGGTGCTCGCGGCGACCGCCGCCGTCATGGCGGCGGCCGAGGCGAGGAACCGGCCCTCGGGTGCCCAGCGCGCCGCCGCCAGCACGGCCCCGGCCACCGCCACCAGGGCCGCCGCCCACGCCGACCGGGACGGCGCCCGCGCGGTCACCGTCCCGAGGGCGACCAGCAGCGCCACGTCGGCCGGCAGCTGAACACCCAGCAGCCACTGCGTGAGCGCCGCGGCGGCGATCACCGCGAACGCGGCCCGCGGCGCCCGCCGCCGCCACACCAACGGCAGCACCAGGGCGGTCTGCAGCGCGTAGCCCGTGCCGTCCGTCACCCGTCCGGGCCCGAGCGTCACCAGGAACAGGGCCGCCGCGAGCGCGGCGTCCGCCACCAGGGGCGGCAGCCGTCCCGGCAGCCGGGCGAGGGTGCCCGGCGGGCCCGTCCGTACCGCGCCGGTCTCGGTCATCGTGTCCGTCCTCGCGTCCGCGTCGTCCGGCGTCCTCGCCGGAGGCCCACGGTAGGGCCCCCGTGGCCGTGAAGGCGTCCGCCCACCGGCGGAGACCGGGGGCTCCCCCGGGACACCGGGGGCTCCTGCGGGCGGAGGAGGGCACGGGCCCCTGGGGCGGCCCGTGCCCCTTCGCGGGATCGTCCCCCGGCAGGGCGCCTCGCGTCCCCGGCGGCGGAACGCTGGTGGTGACCCCGCAGCCGTACCGTCCGAGGAGCCCGCCCATGCCCTTGACCCGCCGCGCCCTGCTCGGCACGCTCGGCGCCGCCGCGCTCGCCTCGGTGGCCGCCGCCCCGGCCCCGGGAGGCCGCCGCGCCGCGCCGGCCGCCGCTCCCGTCCCGCTGCGGCTGCCCGCGCCCACCGGGCCCTGGCCCATCGGCACCGTCGCGCTGCACCTGATCGACGACAGCCGCCCCGACCCCCTCCTGCCCGCCAAGCCCTACCGGGAGCTCATGGCCGGCCTCTGGTACCCGGCGGAACCCGGCGGCGGGTACCCGACGGCCCCCTGGCTGCCGCCGGCCGCGGCGGGCGACTGGGACGCGCACTCGGCGCCGGCCCTCGGTGTCCGCGCCGGCGCCGCCGACTGGCAGGGGATCAGGACCCACGCGCGCACCGGCGCGCCCGTCGCCCGCCGCGCCGGCCGGCTGCCGGTGGTGCTGTTCTCCAGCGGCGACGGCGGCTCGCGCGCCCTGGGCACCACCCTGGTCGAGGAGCTGGCGAGCCGCGGCCACCTCGTCGTCGCCCTCGACTCCACGTACGAGGCCGAACAGGTCGAGTTCCCCGGCGGCCGGGTCGAACGGGCCCTCCCGCTGCCCGACGACCTCACCCCGGAGGTCATCGCCGCCCTTCTCGCCGGGCACTGCCGGGCCCGCCTCGCCGACGCCCGTTTCGTCCTCGGCGCGCTCGACCGGCTCGCCCGCGGGGAGCGCCCCGACACCGGCACCGACCCGCTCCCGGACGGGCTCGCCGAAGCCGCCGACCCGGCCAGGACCGGCGTGCTCGGGCAGTCCCTCGGCGGCTGCGTCGCCGCCCAGCTCGCCCACGACGAGCCCCGCGTCCGCGCGGCGGCCGACCTCGACGGCGCGCTCCTGGGGCCCGTTGCCGACAGCGGCCTCGCCAAGCCCTTCCTGCTGATGGCCTCCGGGACGAAGAGCCTGCGCACCGAACCGAGCTGGGCCTCCTGCTGGGCGGCGTCCACCGGCCCCCGGCACGCCCTTCGGCTGCGGGACTCCGCGCACGGCTCGTACACCGACCTCCAGGTCCTCCTGCCCCAGCTCGTGCGCCGCCTCCCGGTCCCCGACGCGGATACCCTCATCGGCACCGTCGACCCCCGGCGTTCCCTGGCCGCCCAGCGCACCGCCGTGACCGCCTTCTTCGCGCGGTACCTGGCGGGGCGGCCCAGCGGCTTCCTCGAACGGCCCGGTGACGACTGGCCGGAGCTGGAGGTGCTGCGCTGAACGGGCCCGCCCGGCACCCCTCGGGGCGCCGGGCGGCACGGCTCCTGAGGGTGTGGGCCGCGCCCGCACCGCCGCCTTCGCCGGCCCCGATGGCGGTGCCGTTGTGCACGAGTACGTCCGGTCCCTGCCCGCCGGGTTCTTGGACCGGCAGCGGCGGTCACCGCACGGGGCGCGGGCGGCGCGGCGGGCCGAGGGGCGCCGGAGCAGCGGCACCGTCACCGGCCGTGTCCCGCGGTCGGCTCGCGGTCTTCGGCTTCTCCTGCCGTGCCGCGCGCCGGGTGGCTGCGGTGAACCGGCCGGCCGGCGTCTACCTCCGGTCCCCGTGACCGTCCGTCCCCGCTGTCGCGGCGAACGCCGCCGGCCGGTCCAGGCTCGCCCAGTGTCCGAACGGGTGGACCACCCACTGCGCCCGTCCGATGACGCGGCGTTCGGGCACGAAGCCGCCGCCAGGATCGCCCAGGTGGTCGCGCGAATCGTGGGAGGTGCTGCGGCGGTCCCCCATCACCCACAGCTTTCCGTCCGGCACCACGACGTCGAAGGCCGTGTTCGACGGTTCGTCGCCTTCGGCCAGGTAGGCGGACTCGTCGACCGGCACGCCGTTGACGGTGATCGGCTCGCCCGGGCCGGTGCCGGCCACCCGGTCGCCGCCGACGCCTATGACACGCAGGAAGTAGATCGTTTCACCGGCCGATGTCAGGCCCAAGTCCCGCCCCAGCGAACGCAGTCCCTCCAAGGGACCGTTCCGCTTGGCCGCCCCTCGCACGAAGTAGCCCCTGCCGTCGAAGACCACCACGTCACCGCGTTGGGGGTGGCCGTCGAAGGCGTACGCCAGCTTGT
This sequence comes from Kitasatospora sp. NPDC058115, assembly GCF_042884635.1. NCBI lineage: Bacteria > Bacillati > Actinomycetota > Actinomycetes > Kitasatosporales > Streptomycetaceae > Kitasatospora > Kitasatospora sp. NPDC058115. The sequence continues at coordinate 71,820 of NZ_JBHVTL010000028.1, read as the reverse complement.
TCACGACCAGGCGGTCACCCGGTCGCAGAGTGTTCCCCATCGAGCTCGACGGCACCGCGAACAGGCGAGCCACGAAGGCGTTCAGCGGCAGGACGATCACGACACAGACACCCAGCAGCCGGAGCAGGCCGCGCAGGCGGGAACGGGTCCGCGGGCTCTCGGACGAGTCCGCCTTCCCCTCCGGCCGTGCCGCCCGGCCCTCGGCTTCACCGTGCTCGCTCACATCCATCCTCCTGACGGTCGATGCCGAACGGCGGCGCCCGCCGTACCCGTCGGCCCGAGCGGCGTGGCCCACTCGCTGTGGTCCGCGGCGGCTGCCTGCACCGCAACGGTGTCGACGAACGAGGACGGGGACGGGGGCGACAACGGAACGGGTGCACCGATCATGGGGACATGATCGCAGCCGGCACCGACGACATACCCGCCGAGCAGCGTGGAGGGCGTCCTGTCTGCGGCCGCTCCCGGGCCGAAAGGAGTGAGGAACTGGTGAGCGGTGTCGGCCGGCGCCTCAGGGGGCGATCACGGCCGGCCACGGACACCACCGCACCGCAACCCACCCCCCGATCCTCAGCTGCGGGTTGGCGCTCGTTCCGCGCGATCGCCACAGACATCGCCCCGGCCGGAGCGCCCGGTCAGAGGGTTTCCTTCGTCATCTGATCGATCGGCCGGTCTCTCGCCTGCCGCGGCCCCGATGGCGTTCCCTGTCGGGGATCAGTCGGTCTCGATGCCGCGCGCGGCGAAGATCTCCGCCGCGTCCGGCACGGCAAGGACACCGTCCTCGACGAAGGTGACCTCCCGCAGGTTGGGCAGCAGGGCGAGGTCGTCGAGCGAGCGGACGTCGAACAGGTCGTCCTCGCCGTCCCAGGCAGGGGCGCAGTGACGGAAGACGTCCGCCCCCGCGTCGAAGCACAGTTCCTCGACGCGGGCGAGCAGTGCGGCCGGGATCTCCAGGGACTCGAAATGGGCCCGGGACTCCGCCAGCACCTCCTCGTGCAGGCCGTTCTCCAGGACGTAGGACGCGGGGTCGCCGATCCCTCGCTCGGCCAGCTGCGCGGACACGTCGTAGACCGGGAGGAGCGGCTCGGGGCCGTACATGAGCTCCTCGATGACGAGCAGCTTGAGGTTGAAGTCGCGGAACTGGTTCATGGGGGATGGGTATCACGGAGGTACGACACGGGCTCCTGCCCGGTCGGCGGCCTCGATGCACTCGACGTCGACCTGGTCGGCGGCGCAGGCCGGCTCGGCGGCGATCGCCGTACCCGGCTCCATCGATCCTCGGGCCTGCTGTTCTGCAGGGGCTCCGAGGTTTCCGGGGTCGGCGGTCCCCCGGCGTCCGGGGAGGTCTTCGAGGTGCCGGGAGCGCCTTGCGAGGTGACCATCGAGGTGTGCGCCCGGGTGCGTATGCGGATGCGGCCCGTCGCCGGGCGTGCGGGCTGCGGTCGCCGACCGAGGAGAGGTGTCCCCTCCGATGCAGATCGATCTCACCGGACGGATTGCGCTGGTCACCGGATCAACGGCCGGAATCGGCGCGGCGGCGGCTCGGAGCCTGGCCGCCGCCGGAGCCGATGTCGTGGTCAACGGCCGCAATCCCGACCGCGTCAGCGAGACCGCGAAGCGGATCGGCGGGCGCGGGATCGCCGCCGATGTCGGCACGGCCGAAGGAACCGCCGAGCTGGTACGGCAGCTGCCCGACGTCGACATCCTGGTCAACAACACCGGCATCTTCGAGACCAAGCCCGTCTTCGACATCACCGACGCGGACTGGCTGCGCTTCTACGAGGTCAACGTCCTCTCCGGGGTGCGCCTGGCGCGCCACTACACGCCCCGGATGGTCGCGCGCGGCTGGGGCCGGGTGGTGTTCGTCAGCAGCGAGGCCGGTGTCCAGACCCCGCCCGACATGGTCCAGTACGGCATGACCAAGACCGCCCAGCTGGCCGTCTCCCGGGGCATGGCGCAGGAGGTGGCCGGCACCGGTGTCACGGTGAACTGCGTGCTGCCCGGGCCCACCATGAGCGACGGCGTGCTCGCCATGTTCGACGAGCTCTACCCCGGCCTCGACCCCGCCGAGCAGGAACGCCGCTACCTGGCGGAGAACCGCGCCGCTGCTTCGCTGCTCCGGCGCCTGATCCGCCCCCACGAGGTCGCCAACATGATCACCTACGTGGCCTCCGAGCACTCCTCGGCCACCACCGGTCGCGCCCTCGGCGTCGACGGCGGCCTGCTCCCGACGATCATTCCCTGAGCCGGCTGCCCGGCCGCTCGTCGGGGCGGGGGCCTGCCGGCCCGGACATCGGGCGGGGGCCGGCCCGGGCCCGGGGGGGCCCGGTCGGGGGGACCACTTGCATTACCCCGCGCGTGCAATTATTGTTTTCACACGTAAGGCGCTTCTGCATCTATGTGGTGCAGGTGCCCTGCCTCCGGCCCTGCGGAACGCCGCCGCGCACCCTCGCGCGACCCGCCCGCAGCGCCGCCGCCCCTCACAGGCGCACCCTCCACTCGCGCCTCGCCCCGGCCCGGGGCACCGTCAGGCCCTTGGCACCAAAGATCGAAAAGGCATCGTCATGACCCTCAAGAACATCCTTCCCGGCCGGCTCGGCTTCGGCACCGCCCCGCTCGGCAACATGTTCCGCGCGATCCCCGAGGCGGAGGCCGCCGCCACCGTCGAGGCCGCCTGGCAGCAGGGCGTGCGCTACTACGACACCGCCCCCTTCTACGGCGCCGGCCTGTCCGAGCAGCGCCTGGGCGAGGTGCTGTCCACCAAGCCGCGCGACGAGTACGTCCTGTCCACCAAGGTCGGCCGCGTCATCCTCGACGAGGTGGAGGAGGGCGAGCGCGACCTCGGCGAGAAGGGCGGCATCTTCGAGCACGGCAACCCCAACAAGGTCCTCCACGTGTGGACCGCGGAGGCCACCGAGCGCTCCATCGAGGACAGCCTCAAGCGTCTGGGCACCGACCGCCTGGACATCGTCTGGGTGCACGACATCGCCCAGGACTTCCACGGCGACCTGTGGCTGAGCAAGTTCGAGGAGGCCCGCACCGGCGCCTTCCGCGTGCTGTCCCGCCTGCGCGACGAGGGCGTCATCAAGGCCTGGGGCCTGGGCGTCAACAAGACCGAGCCCATCGAGCTCACCCTCGCCCTCGACGAGCCGCAGCCCGACGGCTTCCTGCTCGCCGGCCGCTACACCCTCCTCGACCACGACCACGCCCTGCAGCGCCTGCTGCCCCTCGCCCAGGAGCAGAACGTCGACATGGTCGTCGGCGGCCCCTACAGCTCCGGCGTGCTGGCCGGCGGCACCCACTTCGAGTACCAGCCCGCCCCGCAGCACATCCTGGACAAGGTCGCCCGCCTGAAGGACCTGACCGCCAGGCACGGCGTGTCCGTCAAGGCCGCCGCCCTGCAGTTCTCCCTCGCCCACCCGGTCGCCGCCGCCGTCATCCCCGGCGCCACCAAGCCCAGCCGCATCGCCGAGGACATCGCCGCCCTGGACGAGGACGTCCCCGCCGCGTTCTGGCAGGACCTGCGCACCTCCGGCCTGGTCAGCCCGGCCGCCCCGCTGCCCCACGGCGCCTGAGCCGCACCCCCCACCCCCGCACACCACCCCCACCGCAGTACACAGGAGAAATGATCATGGCTTCCACCTCCGTCAGCCGCGTCGTCCCCGGCACCCCCGAGCAGGTCTGGAACCTCATCGGCGGCTTCGACGCCCTGCCCGACTGGCTGCCCTACATCCCGGAGAGCGTCGCCGTCGAGGGCGGCCGGGTGCGGCAGCTGAAGAACCCCGAGGGCGAGGTGATCGTCGAGCGCCTCGTGGACTTCAACGAGACCGAGCGCCAGTACAGCTACGCCATCCTCCAGGCCCCGTTCCCGGTCGACGGCTACGTCTCCACGATCCGCGTCCACGCCGTCCCCGGCCGCGACGACGTCGCCGAGGTCCAGTGGTCCGGCCGCTTCAACCCCAAGGGCGCCACCGAGCAGGAGACCGTCGACCTCTTCCACGGCATCTACGCCGACGGCCTCGACGCCCTCAACAAGACCCTCGCCGGCTGAACCGCACCGCCGAGACGGCACCCGGCCCCGTGGCCCGCACGCGCACCCCGCGCGTGCGGGCCGCGGGCGTGCGCGCCGCGGGCGTGCGCGCCGCGGGCGTCCGCGTTCCGCGGCCCGGACCGCGCGGTCGCGGCGCTCAACGCCGGCGCCCGCCGGCCGGGTCCTCGTCGAGGACGCGGCGGTGCACCTGCTTCAACACGAGGACCAGCGCGAGGAGCACCGCGTCGAGCAGCAGCACGGACGCCAGCGGCGGCAGCCACCTCGCCGCCAGGCCCGCGACGGCACAGGCCAGGCAGGCGAGCAGCCGCGCTCCCCAGGCCCGGCCGGTGGAGGTGTAGTACCACCAGGCCTGGGTGATCACGTAGAGGACCGGGCCGCCGAACAGCAGGAGGCTGAGCGTGGTGCTGCCGGGCCCGGTGGGGTGGGCGACGGCGAGTTCGGCACCGACGGCCAGGGCGACCAGGCCGGCGAGGGTGGGGTACTGGCCGCTGACGGCACGCCGCACGGGCAGCAGCCGGTCGGCCGTGGTGGCGACGTGCCGCGCGAGGATCTCCTCGCCGCCGCGGAAGTAGCTCGCGCACAGGCACACCAGGGCGACGAACACCCCCAGGCCCGTGACCACGGTCGGGACGTCCACCGGGGCGGCGGAGACCGCCGTGCCGAGGGTCAGGACGGTCTCGCCGAGCTGCACGATGATGAACAGCCGGATCCGCTCCACCATGTGCTCGGCGTCGAACACGAGGTCCCGCGAGACCAGGACGTTGCCGGGCAGCGGGTGTGCCAGCCACACGCCGGTCATGTCGACGGCCGCGGCGGCGGCCCACCAGGCCAGCCGAGGCCCGGACCCGGCGGCCGCCCCCACCAGCCACAGCGGGACGGAGAAGACCGCCCACGCCGTCACCCGGCGGTAGTGCCCGCGCAGGACGTCCGTCGGGGCGGTCAGCGCCGCCGTCACGGCGGTCAGGAACAGCACGGCGGCCAGCGGAAGGGCGAAGGCCCACGGGCGGCCCGCGAACGCGTGCGGGATCTGGGCGTTCGCGTACAGCCCCAGGCCCATCACCGTCAGCACCAGCCACCGCGTGCGCGGCAGCTCCACGTCCAGGAAGGTCGCGTCGAAACTGGTGAGGGCCCAGCAACTGAGCACCGCCACCAGCATCACCACGCTCTCGCCCGCCCCGCGCCAGGACAGCTCCTCGTGCAGGTGCTCCGCCAGCTGGCCGACGGCGAAGACGAAGACCAGGTCGAAGAAGAGCTCCAGCGGGGAGACACTGCGGCGCAGGACGGCGAACGGCTCACGGGTCGCATCGCCCCGTCCCTCCGCGGCCCGGGGGCGGCTCGGCATGCGTTCACGATCCGACGGCGCCGGGTGACACGCAATTCGGGATCCTCGCCGCACCCTCCCCACCGGGAGCCGCTCCGCCCGGGAGGTCCGGGGCGGGCGTCAACGTGTCCGCCCCCGGCCTCACCCACGCTTTGACCTGCGGAATTGCCGCTCCTTTGCCGAACCGCCAAGGGAGCGGCGGGGCGCAGCCGGACGCGGATCCGGGCGCGCGGGCGGCTTCCCGCCGGGGGCGGGCGGAAGGACTTTCGAGCAGCCCGGCCGCCTGGTCGGAACCGGGCCGCTTCCCGCGGGGAACGGTGGTGGTGGCAGGTAGGCAGGCCGGAGTCGGCCGGGCGGGTGTGCCCGCCACCGGTACCGGGGCGCGGGGCGGCGCGGCCGATCAAGTGCGCCGGGGTTTCAGAGGCCTCCTCCCCCGGGCCCGTAGCCGCCGTCCCCGATGTTGCCTCCCGGCCCGCCCGGGCCACCGGCGCAGATCGCCAGGCCGACGGACAGCACGACGAGGGCGGCCACCGCGAGCAGGGCGCGCAACCATGTCGGCAGGGGATCACCGAACAGCAGCACGGCGAGGAACCCCAGACCGGCGGGCACCATCACCGCGACACCGACGAGCTCGTTGTTCTCCATACGCCCCCCGAGGCGGAACACGGCCGGCCCTGCGCTGCCGTACCGGGGGTTCTACCCGCCTCGGCGACGCCGTGCACCGCTCGCGAGGGGCATCGCAGGGGGGAGCCGCCCGGTGGGCCGGGCCTGTCGGGTGGCCCGGGGGGCGGTACGCGGCCCTGGGGTCGGAGATCCTTTCACGGGCGCGCCGGCTGTTCGCTCGGCTACGGGGCGAAGGGGCCCGGGGCGGTGAAGGCGTGGGCGGCGAAGCGCTGGGCGATGTGGTGGTGGGTGGCGGCGTCCGGGTGGAGCCGGTCGGGCAGGGGGAGGGTGGTGGCGTCGGCCTCGCCGTAGAGGTTGCGGCCGTCGAGGTGGTGGAGGTTCGGGTCGTCGGCGGCGCGCTGTTCGACGATGCGGGCCAGTTCGTCGCGGATGACGCCCAGGGTCAGCTTGCCGCTCGCGCGCTCGGCGGGGTCTCCCGTCGCGAGGAAGCGGACCTGTCCGGCGGCGAGGGCGGCGAGGTCGAGGGTGCAGGGGCCGGGTGTGTCCTCGACCGCGGGGCACAGGATGGGCGAGACGACCAGCAGCGGGGTGTCGGGATGTCCCTCGCGAATGGTGTCGAGGAAGCCGTGGACGGCGGGGGTGAAGGCGCGCAGGCGCATCAGGTCCTGGTTGACCACGTTGATGCCGATCTTGATGCTGATCAGGTCGGCGGGGGTGTCCCGGAGGGTGCGGGCGGTGAAGGGGTCGAGCAGGGCGTTGCCGCCCAGGCCCAGGTTGATCAGCTCGACGTCTCCGGCGGCGGCGGCGAGGGCGGGCCAGGTGGTGGTGGGGCTCGCGGCGTCGGAGCCGTGGCTGATGGAACTGCCGTGGTGCAGCCAGACCCTGCGGCCCCGGTCCGGCGCGGGCTCGACGGGGGCGTCGGTCCGCAGGGCGAGGAGTTCGGTGGTCTCGTTGTAGGGCAGCCAGATCTCGATGTCCTTGATCCGGTCGGGCAGGCCGTCGAAGCGCAGGGTGCCGGCGGGGCCGGGGCGGTGCTCGGCGGTCCTGGTGGCGATGTCGATGGTCAGCGTGTCGCCGCCGGCCACGCTCGCCTGGCCGGTGAGGCGGCCGTCGACGAGCAGGTCGTAGAGGCCCTCGGGCCGTGCGGGCAAGCCCGTGTAGAGGGTCTTGGTGGGGATGGTGTCCAGTTCGAGGGCGGTGGCGCGGGTGCGGAAGGCCAGGCGGACGCCGGCGGGCTGGGACTGTGCCCTGGCCAGTTGCGGGTCCGTGCACTGGGCGCGGGCCCAGGCGGGCAGCCGGTGGGGCAGCAGGCCGCGCCCGGTCCGCTCCGGGGCGAGGGCCCCGCGCAGCAGGCCGGCGGTGATGGGCGTGGTGATCCAGGTGCGCGGATCGTGCTGGTGGTCCATGGTGTCGGCCTGCCCGTCGGGGTTGTCGTGAGGGGGCGGTTCATGCGCCGGGGGTGCAGGTCCCGCAGGGGCTCCCGACAGGACGTCTAGATGTCTAGATGTCTAGATGTCGGCGATGCTATCCCCCGTCGAGCGGCCGCCGGATGAACGAGCGGGGAATTTCACGGATCGCGCGCCGGGGGCCGGCCGCGCACTTCGACGCCCATGGGCCGACGGTCCGCCAGGTGGTCGCCGAGCCCGAACGCGCGGGCGCGGTGGAGGTCCGGCGCGGGGTCGGGGTCCGGCGCGGGGCGGGGTCGTCCCCGATGTTGCCCCCCCGATCCCCCTGCGCGGATGGCCGGGCCGACGGACAGCACGACGAGGGCGGACCACCGCGGGCAGGGCGCGCAACCGCGGAGGACGGCCGTCGTGGAGGGCGGGGCGGACCAGCACGGCGCCGGGGGTGAGCGGCCCGGTGAGCCGGTGACGCGGGCGGTGCGGCGGGTGGGCGGGCGGTGGTCCGGTCCGGGTGGGACGGGCCGAAGGCGGCGGGTGAGGACGTCCTGTCCGTCGGGGGCGTTCCCGCGTACGGCGGCCGTCGTGCACCACGCCGGAGCGCTGCCGCGGGCGCCGCGCCGCGGTCCGGTCATGGTCGGCCGGCCGTTGCGGGCGGAACGGCTGCCCCGGTGGGGAGCGGCCCCGCAGTCGGCGCCCGCGGGTGTCTCAGGTTCCGGCCGGAAGGGTCCGCACGAAGACGTCCGAAACGCCGTAGCTCTTGCCGGGGACGATGGGCATCCCCGATTCGAAGGCGAAGGCGGCGCCGTCACCGGTCATCGCCACCGGCCCGGGAATCGCGCCGACCGGGCTGCCGTCCGACCAGACGCTCACGATCTGCACCTGGTCGGTCTCCCGCTTCCACATGAAGATCGGCGGCACCAGGTGCGGCGGCCGCCCCTCCGGGCTGTCCGGCATGAGGAGCACGGTCCGGCCGTCGGCGCTGAGCGAGGCGCAGCTGGTGATGTTGGTGAACGGGGTCGGGCGGGTGGTACCGGTCGCCACCTCGCGGATGAACGTGGTCGACTTCTGGTCGTTCGCCGTCACCGGGCTGCTGTCGGTGCGGTTGAAGAGCACCAGCCCGCCGTCCGCGCTGAGGGACAGCCGGCCGCTCAGCGTCCGCTCCGGGGTCGACCCGTCGTGCGCGACGTCCACGATCTGGCGCTCGCCGGTGTTCCGGTCGAGGAGGTGGACATGGCCGGTGGAGGGGGAGCCGCGCCTGATGTAGGTGTACGCGATGCGCTGCCCGTCGTCGCTGACGACGGGTCCGGCCGCGTCGTAGAACTCGGTTCCGGTGTTGGGCCGGCTCACCCACTGCGTCGTGCCGTCCAGCAGGTCGCGCACGTACACCCGGATGCCCTGGTCCGCCCCCGGCCCCGAGGGGGCGCCCGCCGAGAACACGACGTAGCGGCCGGAGCCGCTGATCCGGGCGGTGAGTGTGTAGCCGCCGGTGTAGTCGCCGAGGTCCACGTCCACCCGCCGGGTGACGCCGGTCGGCAGGTCGCGCACGTACATGCCGTTGTCGTTCGACCGGATCACGACCCGGTCGCCCGCGGCGCTGAAGTCCTGCACGACCCCGGGGACGGCTCCGATCCTCACCCTCTCCACGGTGCCTTCCTGCAGGTCGCGCAGGTATCCCCGGGGCTGGTTGCCGGGGAGCGGTGAGTCGAAGGGCACGAGGTTCGTCGCCCACGAGGTGAACGCGACGTACCTGCCGTTGCGGCTGATCACCGCGTTGCCCGACCCCCCGTTGGCCTGCGTCCCGTCGGTGGCCCTGCTGACCCATACCGTCCCGGTGGCGCCGGCCGCGGGATCGGCGGCCGCCGTCCCCATCGGCAGCAGCGCCGCCAGCAGGCCGGCCCCCAGCACGCGCGTCATCGCGGGTAAAAGCCTTCGCATGTCCCCTCCTGAGCATCGGTGGCCCCGGCCCGACCCCCCTGCCGGCGCATGCCGCGATACAACCGCAGCGGGCCTGGGGCCGACAATCAGCCCGATGACGTACAACCTCGGGGACGCCTCGGTCGTCGGGGCCGCCGGGCAGCCGTGTGCACCCCTCGCCGGACGCCGCCCCTGGTGCGGGTGGGGCTGTGGTGGAGGGTTGCGGCCGGCGGTTCGGGGCACGGCCCCGCCGAGGTTGCCGAAGACGGCACGGTGGCCGGCGGGGGGTTGCTCGTGAGGAGCGGTGTCACGTCGATGCCGGGCGGCTGTCGATGCCGGGAGGCTGTCGTGGCCGGGAGGCGGTCGGCTCCGGTGGTGGTGGCGTCGGGCACGGTGGCGGGGGTCAGAAGCGCCGCCAGCGGGCGGAGGCGAACGAGAAGGCGCCGAACAGCAGCAGGCCCACCGCCGTGGCCGTGAGCAGTCCCGGGCCGGCGGGCGTGGCGGCGAAGGAGCGCAGGGTGTCGTCGATGCCCTTGGCGCGGTCCGGGTCGAACCGCACGGCCGCGGTGATGACGAAGACCCCCACTGCGGCGAACACCGCGCCGCGCGCCGTGTTGCCGACGATCCCGCCGGCCGTGACGGCGGCCCGGGTCCGCGGGCCCATCGCGCCGGTGTCCAGCTTGCGCAGGAACGTGCGCAGGAACGCGCGGACGGCGATCCCGGTGCCGACCCCGACCAGGACCGCGCCGGCCGCGCCGACCAGGACGCGGCCGCCGGGCAGGCCGAGTGCGGTGGCCGTCCAGTCCTTGGACGTGCGGTCGCTGTCGGAGGCGGCGCCGGCTCCCGCCGCGAAGACGGCGGTGCTCCAGCAGACCGAGGCGTAGAACGCCGCGCGCCCGGCGTCGAGGATCCTGCTGCCCGGCTTCCCGTGCCCCTGGCCGCCGGCCGTGGCGCTCACGGCGCGCCACAGCGCCATGCAGGCGAAGCCTGCGGCGAGCAGCCACAGCAGTGCCCGGCCGAAGGGCTGGTCCGCGATCCGCTGGAGCGCGCCCTGGCGGTCGGCCTCCTCGGAGCCGCCCCGGCCCAGGGCGATCCGCAGGGCGAGGTAGCCGACCAGGACGTAGACGACGCCGCGGGCGGTGAAACCGGCCCGGCCCGCCGAGCGCGGGAACCGCTCGCTCCAGGCCGGGTGCCGGCGCCGGGCGTGCTGTGCGGTGGACACCATGACTCCTCCTCCGTGGGGAGCGCGTGCCGCGCCCGGCGGCCCGTGTGCCCGCCTCCGCGGCGGGTACACGTGGGCGGCGTTGCGCCGTTGCGCCGTTGCGCCGCTGCGCCGTTGCGCCGGGGTGGCTCGCCGGCCGGGGCCGTGCCGGTCGTCCGTCCTCGTGGCGCGGACGGGACGTCATGGTCGTCCTGGGGCCATCGGGTTCGTCCGGGACCGTCGCGCGTGGCGGTCCCGGGGGGCGGTGAGCGAGGGGTGGTGGGATCGTGCGTCCGTGGGCCCCGGTCAGGAGCGGGGCGGCAGGCGGTGGAGCCGGACGTCGAGGAGCCGGCCGTCGTCGGCGCGGGCCGTGAGGAAGGTCGCGAACGGCTGACGGCGGCGGTCCGTGGGCGAGCCGGGGTTGAGCAGCCGCAGGCCGCCCGGGGTGGTGGTGTCCCAGGGGATGTGGCTGTGGCCGAAGACCAGGACGTCGGTGTCGGGGAACCGCGCCTCGCACCGCTGCTCGCGCCCGTGGGCCGGGCCGCTCTCGTGCACCACGGCGAAGCGCAGGCCCCGGAGTTCGACGCGGGCGGTCCCGGGCAGGCGCTCGCGCAGTGCGGGCCCGTCGTTGTTGCCGTGGACGGCGACCAGGCGCTCGGACCGCGCCAGCAGCAGGTCGAGGGTGGCGGTGTCGACCCAGTCGCCGGCGTGGAACACCACGTCGGCCTCGTCCACGGCCGCGAGCAGCGGTGCGGGCAGGTGCCGCGCACGCGTGGGGACATGGGTGTCCGAGGTGATCAGCAGGCGCATCCGGGACTCCGACGGGGCGGCGGGTGGCGGGTGATGGGTGGCGGGTGATGGTGGTGGGTCCGATCCTGCCCGGACCGCATCGCCGGGGGCGGGCGCAACGCCGGGGTGCGGCGCCCGCCCGGCCGGGGCCGCGTGGGGCGAACCGTTCCCGGCGGTGTCCGGCGTCCCGGCGGGCGGTGCCGTGCGGTCGGTAGCATCGGCCGCATGGCGGAGCGGGTGGAGCAGGCGGGGCCGGGCGAGCGGGCGGGGTGGCTGGACGAGCACGAGGACGAGGTCTGGAGCGGCTTCTTCGAGACCCAGGTGCTGTTCTGGCGCCGCCTCGCCCAGCAGTTGCAGCAGGAGACCGGCCTGTCCGAGCCGGACCTCGCCATCCTCCAGGCCCTGTCGGCCGCCCCCGGCGGGAAGCTGCGGCCCTACCGGCTGAGCGGGGTCACCCAGTTCGAGAAGAGCCGGCTGCACCACCACCTGACCCGGATGGCCGGGCGCGGCCTGGTCACCCGCGAGCCCTGCCCGGGGGCCGGGCGCGGCGCCGTGGTGGCCCTCACGGAGGAGGGCCGGGCCGCCGTCGCCGCCGCACTGCCCCGGCGTGCGGCGCACATCCGCCGCTGGCTGACCGGTCCGCTGACGGAGGATCAGCGGCGGGAACTCGTCGGCATCTGCGCCGACTTGACGCAACGGCTGAAGGACGACCGGCCCGCACCCTGAAACCCGCCGAAGCCGGTTGACGTGTCAACCCAGCACGCCCATGCTTGGGTTGACACGTCAACTCGATGCCGTACCGGGGGGACCGCCGTGCGCTTCCTGCTCCTGCCCCACCTTCCCGACCGGTCCAAGCCGGACCACGACCAGCTGCGCGAACTCGTCGACTACGCCGTGTTCGCCGAGGAGCTGGGCTTCGACGCCTACGGCATCGGCGAGCGGCACGACCGCCCCGCCGTCTCCAGCTCCCCGCCCGTCCTGCTCGCCCACATCGCCGCCCTCACCTCGCGGATACGGCTGTTCACCGCCGTCACCACCCTCGGCATGCTCGACCCGCTGCGCGCCTACGAGGACTACGCCACCGTGGACCACCTCGCCGGGGGCCGGCTGGACCTGATCGTCGCCAAGGGCGCCTACCCGCGTTCCTCGCGCCTGTTCGGCGTCACCCGGGAGAACCAGTGGGAGCTGCTGCAGGAGAACTACCTGCTGTTCCGCCGGCTGTGGCGGCAGGAGCGGGTCACCTGGCAGGGCCGGCTCGGCCGCTCGCTGGAGGACGCCGAGGCGCTGCCGCGCCCCTTGCGGCCCGAGATCCGCATCTGGCACGGCGCCGGGAGCAACCCGGACTCCGCCGACTTCGCCGCCCGCCACGGCGACCCGCTGTTCACCCCCAACGGCGCCGGCGCCATCGGCCCGTACGCCGCGATCGTGCGCCACTACCGGGAACGCTGGGCGGCGTACGGCCGCGACCCGGCGCGCGCCCTGGTCGGCGCGGGCACGGCGGGCTACTTCGGCGCCCGCACCTCGCAGGAGGCGGTGGCGCGTTACCGCCCGGTCTTCGAGGCCCGGCTGAAGGTCAACCGGGCCTTCGACGGTGCCTCGATCCGTTTCGACACCGTCGAGGAGTGGATCGAGCACGGCCCGGTGCTGGTCGGCAGCCCCCAGCAGATCGTCGAGAAGGTGCTGGGCCAGCACGCGCACTTCGGCCACGAGCTGCTCCACCTGCACGTGGACGGCGAGGTCCTGGACCGCGCCGACTACCTCGGCACGCTGGAGCTGTTCTTCGCGGAGATCGCCCCGGTGCTCCGCCGCGAACTGCCCAGCCGCCCGCTGGACGAGGCGTAGCGGCGCAGGGGGCCGGCCGGAACGGCCTGACCCGTCTGATCGAGGTCGGGCGGCTTCTCAGGGGCGTTCGACCGGCTGGTAGGGCTGGTGGTCGTGGCTGAGATGCAGGGACCGGTCGACGTAGCGCCAGGCGACGGTGCGTCTGCTCAGCGCCCATGCCTGGGAGCCGTGCCGGGCCTTTTCCACCCAGGTCCGGAGCTCGGGGAGCGCCTGTTCGCGCAGCACCTGGCGGGCGGTGGCCCGCTCGCTGCTCGCGACGGGGCCGACGGTGATCCACACGCTCGACCACCAGTCGGGAGGCAGGCCGGTGCCGTAGTTCGAGCCGGCCGGTGGCACCCACCTGGCCCTGAGGAGGGTTCCGTCCGTCCGGTGGTGGTCGGAGAAGCCGATCCGGAGGGTGCTGGAGGGCCTCTCGCCGAGGGCGGAGCAGATGTCCGTCGAGGTGAGCGGCCACGACAGGTGCCGCGGCAGACGGCGGTTTCGAGCTGGCACGCGCCCGAGAATCGCAGAGGTCCCGGTCGGGGCACCAGGGGATTTCGGCCCGGCCCTCCACGGGGCCGGCCGGATGGCGCCGGCGGCGATCCGCCGGGCACGGCTAGCCGGTGGGGGTGGTCGGGGGTGGTTCGGCAGCGGCCGGAGGTGCGGCGGTGCGGTGGCGTCGGCGCCGGGCTGTGCGCAGGGTGAGGCCGCTGCCGGCTGCGGCGGTGACGAGGACGGCGCTGACGCCGCCTGCGGCGGCGAGGATGTAGGGGAGGTTGCTGTCGAGGTGGTCCTCGTTGATGCGCAGGTAGGTGAGGCCGACGGTGGTGGAGGCGAGGGTGGCCAGGGCCGTCGTGACGGTGGAGGTGACCAGGGCCTCGGTGAGCTGGACGGCGGTCAGGCGGCGGCGGGCGATGCCGAGGGCGCGCAGGGCGAACCATTCCCGGCGGTGTCCGGCGTCCTCGGCGAGGGTCAGGACGGCGCCGAGGACGGTGATGGCGGCGGCGACGGTCAGCCCGAGCAGGACCCAGCTGCCGGTGCCGTCGAGGACCTCGGACAGCTGGTAGGAGTTGACCAGCCGGTAGGCGGGTGAGGAGGAGACGACCCAGGTTCCGGCGCTCTCCCAGGCGGCGGCGTCCACGGGGATGCGCATGTAGGTGGAGATCAGGAACGGGGTGCCCAGCGCGGCGAGGGCGCCGTCGTCGGGCGGCAGCACCATGAGGGCCTCGACCGGGGCGTCCGAGCCGGACGGCAGTTCCAGGGTCCCGGCAACGGGCGGAATGCTCGCCTGCCGTGTCCGGTCGGCGGAGCGCAGGATCAGCTCGCCCCCCGCACCCGGCGCTCCGCCCACGTGCGGTGAGTCAGCGGTGCGCAGCATCATCCGGCCGCCGGTGCAGTCGGGGAGGGGCCCGGCCAGGAGGGTTTCCAGCTGGGGGCAGGTGGCGACGAGCGCGGTGTGGGCGGGGCGGGTGGCGGGGTCCTGTCCGGGGGACCACAGGGCGACGGCGGGGACGGGGCCGCGGACGGCGTCCGGTGGCTCGCCGAGCCGCAGGGGCACGGCTTCCAGGGTCTCGGCCCTGGCGAGGAGGTCGGTGTGGCCGGCGGCCCGGGCGGCTGCGGCCCAGGGCAGGTTGGGCTGGGCCATGACCTGGGAGACCGGTTGGGCGGCGCCGACGGCGAAGACGGCGATGCCGACCATTCCGGCCACGCGGAAGCGGGTCTGCGGGTCCGCCGCCAGCCGTCGCATCGCCAGCAGCCAGACGACGCCGGCCTCGATGCGGCCCAGGAGCCGGGCCAGCCACTGGCCCGCCCAGGCGGCTGCGCTGGGCAGGCCCGCGCCCAGCAGCACGATGGCGGTCCACAACAGCGGGTCGCGGGCCTTGTGCCGGGCGTAGGCCGCCGCGAGGAGCAGCAGTCCGGCGCCGAACAGCAGCGCCACCCAGGGGCTGGTGAGCCGGACCGGTTTGAGGAAGCGCACACTGCGTGAGGCGCGGTCGGAGCCGGCCGCGGTGGCCGCGCCCAGGACCGCGGCGAGAGCGGTGACCCCGAGGACGGCGAGTGCCGACCGTCCGGCCGGCACGTGCAGGTCGGCGCCGAACAGCCGGCGGCCGGTGACCGGGAGGGCGAAGGTGTCCGGCAGCAGGAGGGGCCAGGCGAGCGCGGCCAGCAGTGCGCCGGCGGCGACCGGTGCGGCGCTCTCCAGCGCGCCGGCCAGCCGGGCGTGGGCGGCGGGCAGGCCGAGCAGGCGCAGGGCCTGGTAGCGGGTGGTGCGGACCTGGCGGCCGAAGCGGCTCGCGGTCAGGACGAGGGCGAGCGCGGGCATGACCAGGAACAGCATGCACCCCAGCGCCGGGTACCAGCCGAACCCTGGTCCTCCCCTGTCGCCGAAGCCCGTCAACGGGCCCTGCTGGGTTCCCAGTTCCTCCGGTGGCACGCCGACGTAGGCGAGCAGTTGGCCCGCGCCGGCGACGGCGGTTCGGGGAAGGACGTCGGTGTCCACCGTGGCGAACCACTCGGCGAGCGGGGAGCCGGTGCTGTGGATCAGCCGGTCCAGCGCGGGGCTGACCAGGGCCTGTCCCGGACGCGGCCAGGCGGAGATCCCCGGCGGGAACGGCCCGCGGCCGTCCGGGTCGGCGACCCGGACGATCTTGATGCGGCGGCCGTCGTGGTGGTGCTCCACTTCCGTCCACCCGGTCTCGGCCACCCCCTGCCTGCTGAACACCGGCTCGCCGCCGAAGCCGGGTGGCGGACCGAACACCGGCACCATCGCGCCGGAGCGGGCGCTCTCGCGTCCCTGCATCGCCGCCGCGCCGAACGTGGCCAGCACCCCCAGTGCGGCCACCGCACCGACCAGGGTGAGCAGCGCGACCCGGCGCCGCGCCCCACGGGACAGCACCGTGCGCCACGCGACCGCCACGGCCGTCGCCCAGGACGCGCTCACGCGGCTTCCACCACCCGTCCGCCGGCCAGGACCACGGTCCGGTCGGTGCGGGCCGCAAGGAGGCGGTCGTGGGTGACCAGCACCACCGCCGCCCCGTGCTCTCTGGCCTGTTCCAGGAGCAGGCCGAACACCACCTCGGAGTTGTGGTCGTCCAGGGCGCCCGTCGGTTCGTCGGCGAAGACCACGTCCGGGCGGTGCACCAGCGCACGCGCGATCGCCGCGCGCTGCAACTCGCCTCCGGACACCTCCCCCACGGTCCGGCGCCCCAACCGGCCGATCCCGAGCGCGTCCAGCTGCTGCGCCGCCCGCCTGCGTGCCTCGCCGGCCCGCACGCCTTGCAGGCGCACCGGCAGCGAGACGTTCTCCAGCAGCGTCAGCTCCGGCACCAGGTCTCCGAACTGGAAGACGAAGCCGAAGTGGGAGCGGCGCAGTTCGTCGCGCTGACGGGCCGTCATGTTCTCGACCGGCCGGTCACGGAAGAGGACGCTGCCGCTGTCGGCGAGGAGGAGTCCGGAGAGGCAGTGGAGCAGGGTGGTCTTCCCCGAGCCGGAGGCGCCCACCACTCCCACCACCTCTCCGGGGCCGATGCTCAGATCGACTCCTGCCACCGCGGGGGCCGGGCCGTAACTCAGGTGCAGGGCCCGGGCTTGCAGGACTGGTGGCACGCGTTCACTCCTCGCGGCGGCCGGTGAACCGACGGATCAGGTGGTGGTGGCGACCCACCTTGCTGCGGGCCGAGTGGTCCGAGTTGAACGAGTAGTGGACGTAACAGTAGTCACTGTCGTTGTGGTCGACGTCCCGGATGCTCCCGGCGCCCCGTGCGCGCCTCCGGCCGCTCCCGTGTGCGTGCCGCAGGCCCGGAGCGCGGTGCTCCGGGCCTGCGGTGGGTGCGGGGGCGGGGTCAGATCATGTGGAGGCCGCCGTTGACCTGGATGGTCTCGCCGTGGACGAAGCTCGCCGCGGGGGAGCACAGGAAGGTGATGACGGAGGCGACCTCCTCGGGGCGGCCGAGGCGGCCCATGGGGGTGGCGGCGAGGGCGTCGTGGCCGCGGGTGGCGACGTAGTCGCGGGTCATGGGGGTCTCGATGATGCCCGGGGAGACGGTGTTGACGCGGGCGTGGCCGCCCAGTTCCCAGGCGAGGCTGCGGGAGAAGGCGAGCAGGGCGCCCTTGGTCGCGGCGTAGTGGGCGTGGCGGATGCTGCCGCGGTGGCCCGCCATGGAGGCGAGGTTGACGATGGCGCCGTTCTTGTTGAGGTGCGGCAGGACGGCGCGGGTGAGGAAGAAGACGCCGTCGAGGTTGACGGACACGACGGTCCTCCACTGCTCGTCGGTCATGTCGGCGACGGCCTGTTCGGGGTAGATCCCGGCGGCGGGCACCAGGAAGTCGACCGAGCCGAACTCCTCGACGGCGGCGGCGACGAAGGCGGTGTTGCTCTGCGCCGAGGCCGCGTCCAGGTGCCGGGTCAGCACCCGGCCGGCGCCGGGCCCCAGGGAGGCGGCGAACTCCTCCAGGGCCGCCGGGTCGAGGTCGCCCAGCACCAGGTGGGCGCCGGCCGCGTGGAACTGGCGGGCGACCTCGCGGGCGATGGCGCCGCCCGCGCCGGAGAGCAGCAGGGTCCTGCCGTGGAAGGGGGTGGGGTCACTCGGCGGTGTCATTCTCGTCCTCGCGAAAGAGTTCGGGGTGCTGGACCAGCTGGAGCCGCGTGCGGCGGATGTGTCCGGTGAGGAAGCGTTCGGCGTCCTCGGGGTCGCCGCGCCGGATCGCCTCGATGATCAGGCGGTGTTCGGCGTGGATCAGTTCCCAGCCGGTGGCGTCGGTGATGCGGGCGAACGCGCGGCGGTAGTGCTGGGTGGTGTTCCAGAAGCGGTCCACCATCTCGGTGAGCTGGCCGGCCGGGCAGCCGGCGTAGGTGAGCAGGTGCAGGCGGCGGTCCAGGACGAGGAAGCGGTCGACGTCGGTGGTGGCCTCGATCCGGCCCGCGAGGTCGGCGAGTTCGGCGATCTGGGCGGCGCTCAGGTGCGGGATGCTCTCGCTGAGCGCGAGCGGTTCGAGGCGTTCCCTGATCTTGTAGACGCCCTCGCACTCGCGCATGTCCATCTTGGAGACCCAGGCGCCGCTGTTGGACTTGACGACGGTCAGTCCCTCGGCGGCGAGGATCCTCAGGGCCTCGCGGACCGGCAGGCGGCTGGCGCCGAGCCGTTCGGCGACCTGTTCCTGCATGATCCGGGCGCCGGGCGGCAGTTCGCCGTTCAGGATGGCGCGGCGCAGGTGGTCGGCGACCCGCTGGCTGGCGACGGCGGAGGCGTTCGGGCCGGTGGTCGGTTTCTGGGGCACGGCGGGTACGGCTCGCTTTCCGGTGCGCGGGCGGTGTTCAGTCGGAAGGCTGCCACAACGGCGTGGGCGTGCCGTGGGCGCACCTCTTGCCGTGCGGGTAGGAGACCAGTTCCAGCTGCATCCCCCAGGGGGTGAGGAAGTAGACCCAGCGCTGGCCCTGGCTGGGGCCGCTGCTCGCGGTCGGCTCGCCGAGGATCCGTACCCCGTGGCGGCGCAGGTGCTCGACGGCGGCGTCGAGGTCGGTGACGTAGAACGCCAGGTGGTGGCCGCCGATGTCGCTGTTGCGGGGCTGGTCCGTGCGCCGGTCGGGGGCCTCGTACGCGAAGATCTCGAAGTCGGGTCCGCCGGGGCAGCGCAGGAAGCGCAGTTCGCGCATGACGGCGCGCGGGTGCACGTTCAGGTGCTCGGTCATCCAGGTGCCCTCGTGGTGGAAGGGCCCGAGCGTGTAGAGGTGCCGGCAGCCGATCACCTCGACGAAGAAGCGGGTCGCCTCGTCGAGGTCGGGGACGGTGAAGCCGATGTGCTCGACCCCGGTGAGCCCCGGCAGTCCCTGGGGTGGGGCTTCCTCGCCCCCCGGTGAATGGATCCATTGACCTGGCATGGATATCACCCTGGTCTGCGCACAGTGCCGTAGTCAAGGGGATTCGCCGCCGCTGGAACATCACACTCCGATAACGGGGGTTGGCTATGGATCCATTCGCTGCGACAGTGCTGGTCGAAACACCTAGGGAGCTCATATGCCTACACACCGGAAACTGGCCGCGGCATCGCCCTGGACGCAGCTGACGGCGACCCGCAGGGACTGGCAGGACGCCGATCCCGCGTTGCTGACCTCGATGTTCGCCCAGACCCTGCTGATCAGGACCTTCGAGGAGTACGTCCTCGACCTCGCCTCCCAGGGGCTGGTCCACGGCCCGGCCCACTCCAGCATCGGCCAGGAGGGCGGCGCGGTCGGCTCCGTGCACGCGCTGACCAGCGCGGACTTCGTCGGCGGCTCGCACCGCGGCCACCACCAGTTCCTCGCCAAGGCGCTGGGCCACGTCGCCCCGCACGGCATCGACCCGCGCCTGCCGGTGAGCGAGGACGTGCGCACCGTCCTCACCCGCAGCCTCGCCGAGATCTGCGGCCTGGCCCGCGGCTTCTGCCGGGGCCGGGGCGGATCCATGCACCTGCAGTGGCGCGAGGCCGGGGCGATGGGCACCAACGCCATCGTCGGCGGCGGCGTCCCGCAGTCCGCCGGATTCGCCTGGTCGGCCCGCCAGGCCGGCACCGACGCCGTGTCGGTCGCCTACTTCGGCGACGGCGCGGTGAACATCGGCTCCGTCCTGGAGACCATGAACCTCGCCGCCGCCTGGAAACTGCCGCTCTGCTTCTTCATCGAGAACAACCGCTACGCCGTCTCCACCCACGTGGAGGAGGTCACCGCCGAACCCCGGCTGTCCGCACGCGGCCTGGGCTTCAACATCCCGTCCTGGCAGGTGGACGGCATGGACCCGCTCGCCACCCACCTCGCCATGCGCGAAGCCGTCGCCCACATGCGCGCCGGAGGCGGCCCCACCATCGTGGAGGCCGAGGTCTACCGCTACTACCACCAGAACGGCCCGTTCCCCGGCAGCGCGTTCGGCTACCGCACCAAGGACGAGGAACAGCAGTGGCGCGCCCGCGACCCGCTGGACCTCCTCGCCCGGCAGCTGACCGAACGCGCCGTCCTGGACGCCGCGGCCGTCGAGGAGTGCACGGCACGGGCCCGGGAACTGCTCGCCTCCATCGGCGACGAACTGCTGGAACCCGACCCCGACGGCAAGCCCGGAAAGCGCCGCATCAAGCCCGCCGAATGGCCCGACCCGTCCTTCCGCGACGTGGGCGTACGCGGCGACCTCTCGGAGTTCGACACCGTGCGCCAGGCCGACCTGGACACCTTCACCGGCGCCACCGCCGAGCGCCGGTTCATCGACGTCGTCTCCGAGGTGATGCGCCGCCGCATGGCCGAGGACGAGTCGATCGTCGTCATGGGCGAGGACGTCCACCGCCTCAAGGGCGGCACCAACGGCGCCACCAAGGGCCTGGCCGAAGCCCACCCCGACCGCTGCCTGGGCACCCCCATCAGCGAGAACGCCTTCGCCGGACTCGGCTGCGGCATCGCCCTGGACGGCCGCTACACACCCGTGGTCGAGTTCATGTACGCGGACTTCATGTGGGTCGCGGCCGACCAGATCTTCAACCAGATCGGCAAGGCCCGGCACATGTTCGGCGGCGACGGCGACGTGCCGCTCGTCCTGCGCAGCAAGGTCGCCATGGGCACCGGCTACGGCTCCCAGCACTCCATGGACCCCGCCGGCGTCTTCGCCACGGCGCCCGGCTGGCGGATCGTCGCCCCCTCCACCCCCTTCGACTACGTCGGCCTGATGAACTCCGCGCTGACCTGCAAGGACCCGGTGGTGGTGCTGGAGCACGTGGACCTGTACAACTCCACCGGCACCGGCCCGGTGGACGACCTCGACTACTGCCTGCCGGTGGGCAGGGCCGCGGTGCGCCGCACCGGCTCGGCCCTCACCGTCGTCTCCTACCTCGCGATGACCGGCCACGTCCTGGAGGCCGTCGAACAACTCGGGCTGGACGCCGAGGTGATCGACCTGCGCTGGCTGGACCGGGCCAGCCTGGACTGGGACACCCTCGGCGCGAGCATCCGCAAGACCAACAACGTGCTCCTCGCCGAACAGGGCCCCCTCGGCACCTCCTACGGCGGCTGGCTGGCCGACGAGATCCAGCGCCGCTACTTCGACTGGCTCGACCAGCCGGTCCAGCGCCTCACCGCCGGGGAGTCCTCCCCCAGCATCAGCAAGGTGCTGGAGCGCGCGGCCATCGCGCGGACCCCGGAGGCCGTGGCCGCCCTTCGCCGGACCACCGCCGACCGGCCCTGACCCCGCCCCCGACCCCACGTGACCCAGGAGGGTCCCCCATGGCCGAACTGTTCCGCATGCCGGCGGTGTCCGCCGACGACACGACGGGGGTGCTGTCCGCCTGGCCGGTGGCCGAGGGCGCCGCCTTCGCGGCCGGCGACGCGCTGATCTGCATCGAGACCGACAAGGCGGAGGTCGACGTCCCCGCCGAACACCCCGGCGTCCTGCTCAGGACGCTGTACGAGCCCGGCACCGTGATCGAGGTGGGCACCCCCGTCGCGGTCCTCGGCGCACCGGACGAGCCCGTCGGGGACCTCGACGCGCTGCTCGCCGAACTGGGCGTGGCCCCCGCCACCGCAGCGGACGTCATCCGCCCCGAACGCCGGACGGTCCCCGACTCCCCCGCCCCCCACGCCCCCGCACCGGCCGAACCCGCCGGGCCGGCCACGGCACCCGCAGCGCCCGCAGCAGCCGAGGCACCCGAGGCCGGCGGCGCCCCGCCCGTGCCCGGCGGGCGGCTGTTCAGCAGCCCCCTCGCCCGGCGGCTGGCCCGCGAGGCCGGGCTGGAACTGGCCGAGCTGACCGGCACCGGCCCCGGGGGCCGGATCGTGCGCCGCGACGTCGAGGCCGCCGTCGCCGCCCGGCACCGGGCGCAGCCGAGCGCCGTGCCCCGGGAACCGGCGCAGCGCACCGCGCCCCCCACGCCCCCGCTCCCGCCCGCCCCGCCCGCCCCGCCCACCCCGGCGGGCCCGGCCGCCCCGGCCGCCCCGTCCGCCCCGGCGGGCTCGGCGGGCTCGGCGGGCTCGGGCCACCAGGACATCCCGCACACCCGGATGCGGCGGGCCATCGCCGCACGGCTGACCGAGAGCAAGCAGCACACCCCGCACTTCTACCTCCGCGCCACCTGCGAGGTGGACGAACTGCTCGCCTTCCGCGAGCGGATCAACGCGGCGAGCCCGGTCAAGGTCTCCCTCAACGACCTCCTGGTCAAGGCCGCCGCGCTCGCGCACACGGCCGTCCCCGAGATGAACGCCACCTGGCACGCCGACGCCGTGCGCCGCTACGAGAGCGTGGACATCTGCATCGCCGTCGCCGCCGAGCGCGGGCTGCTGACGCCGGTGCTGCGCGGCGTCGAGCGCATGTCGCTGTCGGCGCTCGCCACCGCGACCCGCGAGCGCGCGCAGCAGGCGCGCGCCGGCACCCTGCGTCAGGGCGACCTGGAAGGCGGCTCCCTGACCATCTCCAACCTCGGGATGTACGGGGTCGAGGAGTTCGCCGCCATCATCAACCCGCCGCAGGCCGCGATCCTGGCCGTCGGCGCGGTCCGGGACCAGGCCGTGGTCCGCGACGGCGCGCTCACGGCGGCCAAGGCGATGACGGTGGTCCTCTCCGTGGACCACCGGCCGGTGGACGGCGCCGTCGCCGCCCGCTGGCTCGCCGCCTTCACCGGCGCGCTCAGCGACCCGATGCGGATCGTGGTCTGAGCCCGTCCCCCTCCCCCGGGCGGTGCGGCACGCGCCCCACCCCTCCCTTCGCGTGCCGCACCGCCCGGCCCCCGGCCGCGGTCCCGCGCCCCGCGGACCGCCTGGACCCTCCCCTTAAGGACACCGATGCCCCCCACCCCCGCGCCCCGCGACACCCTCGGCGACCTGGACAGACGCAACCTGCGCCGGCTGATGCCGCTGCTGCTGGCGGCCTACATCATGTCCTTCCTCGACCGGACCAACATCGGCCTGGCCAAGGAACGGCTGGAGGCCGACCTCGGTATATCCGCCGCCGCCTACGGGCTCGGCGCGGGACTGTTCTTCCTCACCTACGCGGCCTCCGAGATCCCCAGCAACCTGATCATGCACCGGGTCGGCGCCCGCTGGTGGATCACCCGGATCATGCTCACCTGGGGCGTCATCTCCGCCTGCATGGCGTTCGTCCAGGGGGAGAAGTCCTTCTACGCGATGCGGCTGCTGCTGGGCGCCGCCGAGGCGGGCCTGCTGCCGGGCATCCTCCTCTACTTCACGTACTGGTTCCGCTCCGGCACCCGGGCCCGGGCGATCGGCCTGCTGCTGCTCGGGGCTTCGATCGCCAGCGTGCTCGGCAACCCGCTGGGCGGCCTGCTGCTGGAGATGGACGGGATCGGCGGCTGGCACGGCTGGCAGTGGATGTTCGTCGTCGAGGGCCTTCCCTGCGTCCTGCTGGCCTTCGTCGTCCTCAAGTACCTCCCGGACGGCCCGGCCACGGCCCCGTGGCTGACCGCCAAGGAAGCGGCACTGGTCACCGAGGCGACCACCCGCGAGCAGGAGGAAGGCGCCAGGGCCGCCGGCACCAGCTCCGGTTCCCTGCTGACGGTGCTGCGCGACAAGCAGATGCTCATCGCCATCTTCGCCAACTGGACGCACCAGGTGGCGCTCTACTCCGTCGTCTACTTCCTGCCCGGCATCATCGGCGGCTGGGGACACCTGTCCCCGTTCACCATCGGGCTGCTGACCAGCCTGCCCTGGGTGACGGCCGCGATCGGTGCCGTCCTGGTGCCACCGCGCGCCACCACCCCCCGCCGCTCCCGCAACTTCGTGGTGACCGGCCTGCTGATGATGTTCGCCGGACTCCTCGTCGCCACCGTCGCCGGCCCCGTGATCGCCCTGCTCGGCTTCTGCTTCACCGGCCTGGCGTTCTTCGTCGTCCAGCCGCTCCTGTTCAACTTCCCCGGCACCCGCCTGGAGGGCCGCACACTCGCCGGCGGCCTCGCCCTGCTCAACACGGTCGGCATCACCGGCGGCTTCGTCGGCCCCTACGTCATGGGCTGGGCCGAGGAGAGCACCGGCAACCACCTGGCCGGCCTGTGGATCTCCGTCGTGCTGCTGGCCCTCGGCGCCGCGGCCGCCACCCGCCTGCGGTTCTCCGCCACGGACCAGCGCCACGGCGCGAGCTGACACCTGCCCCCGTCCGCCCCGCCCGGGCCCACCACGTGGGTCCGGGCGGAACCGGGCGCGGGGCGGGCGGGTGCGGCTTGACGGGGGCCCGGCCCGGGCATTGCACCGGGGAAGCGCCGGCGGGCGCGGAAAGAAAAAGGGGGGTCCGGTTGTGGGGTGGGTCGTCGTGCTGGCCGTGGCCGCCACGCTGACGGCGTTCGGCGCCTTCCGCTTCCGGCGGGCGCGCCGCGCGTTCTTCGACGCACTGGTGGTCCCGCGGGCGCAGGAGGAGGAACTGACGGTGTACGAGGTCGCCTACCTCCACGGGGGAAGGCGGTCGCTGGCGCGGACGGTGCTGGCCTCGATGGTGCTCGGCGGCCGGGTGTCGGTGGCGGACGGGGTGCTCACCGTGGTGGACCCCGTGGCGCGCGACGCCGTCGAGGCGGAGGTCGTCCGGGTGTTCGGGCGGGCGCCGCGGCGCCGGGCCTGGCGGCGGATGGAACGGCTGCAGCGCTCCCCCGGCCTCACCGCCGTCGGCCGGCGGCTCGGCGACCAGGGACTGACCGCCCACCCCTCCCGCCTGCGGGCGCTCGAACGGGCCGACGACCAGCTGGCCGTGATCCGCATGGCCTCCTTCGCGCTCGGCGTCACGGCCGTCTGGATGGTCGCCGCCCGGGGCTTTCCCGACCCCCTGGTCCCGGGAGTCGCCACCTTCCTGCTCGTCGTGGCGGGCTGGTGGGCGGCCAGGGACCGGCTCCTGCGGTCCGGCGGGACCACGCAGGCGGGCCGCGCGGCCCTCGCCGCCCACCAGGAACGCCACCAGCCGTGGTGCCCCCGCATCCACGACCCGCTCGGCGACCAGGACGCCGCATTCCTCGGCAAAGCCACCCGCGGCGAATTCCACGGCAGGCTCGGCGCGTTGAACAAGGCCCTCAGCCCGCCCCCGCAGACGCCGCCGCCCTTCGAGGACCCGCCGGGCCTGGGCGGCCTGTGACGGGCCGCAACCGGGCGCAGGCGGGCCCGGGCCCCGACACCGCGGCGCGCGCGAGGGCCGCCGCCGGACGGCGACCGGCCGCCGGGGCTCCCGGCCGGGAGGGCCGCGGCACCGCAGCCGGCAAGGGCCTGTCGGTGAGCAACTCCCTTCCCTACAATGCGAATCCGGCCGGCCGCCGGCGATGACGGCGGGCCGGTGACGACGGTCGAGGGGCGGGCGCGATGAGTGGCGATCGACTGAGGGTTCCGCACGAGTACCGGGTGGCGACCACACGGGTCGGGGGGCTCGCGTTCACCGTGCTGCTGCTGTCCTTCGGGGCCCTGCTGCCGATCTGGAGCGACAAGGAGTTCGCGCCCTCCACCAAGGCGATCGGCTCGCTGCTGGTGATCGGCTTCTGCCTGCTGGTGATCGTCGGCGTCGCCCGGGCCGGCACCCTGCTCACCACCGAGGGGATCACCGTGCGCGGAGTGGTGCGCCGCCGCCGGCTGCCCTGGGCCGGCATCACCCGGTTCGTCAAGGTGCCCAACCCGAACGCGCACACCGGCCGCGGCGCACCCGCGTTCCTCGTCCACGCGCTGCGCACCGACGGCCGCACGGTCCACCTCCCCTACGTCGACGACAAGCACGTCCTGGTGGACCGCGAAGTCGAACGGCTGAACGCGCTGCTGGCCGAACACCGCGCCGACGCCGACGGCGACTGAACCCGGGAGACGACGTCCGGCCCGCGGCCACCCGCACGAAGCCCCGCCCGCCGCGCGCGCGGCGGGCGGGGGCCGGATCGCTGCCAGGGCGATGCCAGGGGGATGCCGGCGGTGTGCCGGCGCGGTGCGGAACCGTCGCCCGTACCGGACGGTGCGGCGTGACCAGGAGCGCCGACGACGGTCCGGACCGTCGACGAAGGGGCATCCACGTGACTCGCATCTTTGCTTCCCCCCGCCCGGCCACCCGGCCGCCGCGCAGGGCCGGGGCCCGCCGCGCCGCGAACCGGCGGCAGGCAGCCTTGCGGCGCCTGGCCGCGGCCACCGCCGCGGCCGCGCTGACGGCCCTGCTGTGCCCGGCCGGGGCGGTGGCCGCACCGCACGGCACCCCGGTGCCGCGGGTCGACTGGGCGGCGTGCGGGGGCGGCCTGGAGTGCGCGACCGTCCGCGTGCCGCTGGACCACCACGACCCGCGCGGGGCCGGGATCGACCTCGCCGTCATCCGGCACCCGGCCGATGACCGGGCGCAGCGGATCGGCTCGCTGTTCTACAACCCCGGCGGCCCGGCCGTGCCCGGCACCGTGGCCCTGCCCGCAATGCTCGGCCGGTTCCCCGAGGAGGTGCGCCGGCGCTTCGACATCGTCTCCTTCGACCCGCGCGGCACCGGCGCCAGTGCGCCCGTCCGGTGCTTCGACGACCCGGCGCACGAGCAGGACCTGCTGGCGGGAACGGCCGCCGGCTATCCCGAGGGCGCGGACGAGCAGAAGGCCTGGGCCGAGGCCTACGGGCGCCTCGCCCGGCAGTGCGCGGCCCGCGAGCCCGGCCTGCTGGCGCACATCTCCACCGCGGACGTGGCCCGGGACATGGACCTGCTGCGCCGGGCGGTCGGCGACCGGCAGCTCAGCTACCTGGGCACCTCCTACGGCGCCTACCTCGGTGCCACCTACGCCAACCTGTTCCCCGGCCGGGTGCGCGCGATGGTCCTCGACAGCGCCCCGGACCCCGTCGCCTGGTCGACCGGCCACGGACAGCAGGCCGCCACCACGGGCACCCTGCTGCGCAACGGCACCGACGTGGCCGCCGCCCGCGTCCTCGACGTCTTCCTCGACCGGTGCGCCCGGGCCGGCCGCGAGGCCTGTGCGTTCTCCGCCGGGTCGCCCGGCGCCACCCGCGCCCGGTACGGCGAGTTGCTGCAGCGGCTGCGCGCCCGTGCGGTCGCGGTCGGCGGCGTGACCTTCACCGCCGGCTCGGCGGTGGAGGCCACGATCGTCTCCCTGTACGCCCCGAACCCCGTCCCGCAGCTGCCGGGCACCGGCTGGGCCGGGCTCGGCATGATGCTCCAGGCGCTGTGGACGGCCACCGAGGCGCCGGGCACGCCGGGCACGCCGGGCACGCCGCTGCCGCCCGTCGCGCGCCGGTCTCCGGACCAGGCGCTCGCGCTGGTCTGCTCCGACAGCGCCAACCCGCCCGCCCGGGCCGACTACCCCGCCCTGGCCGCCTCCGCCCGCACCCGTTCGGGCGAGGCCGGCCCGTACTTCGCCTGGGCCGACGAGCGCTGCGCCGACTGGCCCGTGCGCGACGGCGACCGCTACGACGGCCCGTGGAACCGGCCGACCTCCCGCCCGCTCCTGGTCGTCGCCAACACCGGTGACCCGGCCATGCCGTACGAGGGGTCGCGCGCGATGGCCCGCTCGCTCGCCCGTGCGCGGTTGCTGAGCGTCGACGGCTACGGCCACACCGTGCTGGCCAACCCCAGCGGCTGCGCCGCCGGGTACGAGGCCCGCTACCTGCTCGACGGCGTCCTGCCCGCCCCCGGCACGGTGTGCGCGCCCGACGAGGCGCCGTTCGGCGGCTGACCGCACCTGCGGCCGCGCCGGCCGTCCCGGGGGCGCGGGCGGCGCGGCGCACCCGGGCGGGTGGTGCCGGTCAGTGCGTCTCCAGGGCCAGCGACTCCGGTCGCGACAGCGCCCGGCCGTGTTCCCAGGCGGCCCGGAAGCCGGCCTGCCCGAGGGCCTCGGCGCAGCCGTCCAGGACGGCCCGCAGCTGCGGATCGCCGGCGTCGTGGGCTCCGCGCAGGCCGTGGGCGGCGCCCAGTGCCGCCGCGCCGCGGGCCGGGTCGCCGAGGTGGAGGCAGTACTCGGCGAAGCCTTCCAGGACGTCCGCCCGCACGGGCCGGTCGCCGCTTGCGGCGGCCAGTTCCAGGGCCCGGCGGTGCAGGGGCCCGGGTGCGTCGGGTGCGGGTGTGCCGGGTGCGGCGCGGTGCCGGTGGGTGCGGCGCTGCTGGGTGCGGGCGAGGCCGGTGTGGAGCAGGGCGAGCAGGTGCAGGCGGGCGGGGGCGCCGGGGCCGGTCGCCGGCAGCTGGTCGAGCTGTCGCAGTGCCTCCTGCTGGCCGTGCAGTGCCGCTTCCAGGTCCCCTTCGGTGCGGGCGAGTTCGCCCAGTGCGTAGCGGGCGGCGGCCTGCAGGTGCGGGTCCCCGGCGCGTTCGGCCGCGGCCAGGGCGCGTTCCAGGTCCGCGCGGGCGGCGGCCGGCTCTCCGCAGCGCGCCCGCAGCCGGCCCGACAGCAGCAGGGTCAGGGGTGCCTGGCCGCCGCCCGTCGCGGTGTCCTGTTCAGCGGCCCGGGTCAGTGCCGCGAGGGCCTCCTCGGGCGCGCCGGTGACGGACAGCAGCGCGGCGAGGGTGAGCAGGGCCATGGCCAGTGCCCAGCGGTCGCCCAGGGTGCGGAAGCCGTCCGCCGCGGTGCGCAGGCAGTGCTCGGCGTGCCCGGTCCGGCCCGCGCTCAGCTCGATGCGGCCGAGCACCAGGTGGGCGGCGGCCCGGATCCAGCGGTCGGGGTGCTCGGTGTACTGCTGGGCCGTGGTGTGCGGTGCGTGCGGCGGCCCCGTCATGGCGAGCAGCAGCGCGGCGGCCAGGGCGGCCGGGTGGGTGCTCCGCTGTGCGGTGGTGAGCGCCGTGCTCATCGTCGCGGGTGGGATCGCGGGCTCGCCGCTCTGCCGCAGCGGGGCGGTGAGCTGGGTGAGGATCACGCAGCGGGCGTGTGTCTGTTCCAGGCCGGGCGGCGGGGTGCGGCCGTGGGCGGCGAGGGCGGCCGCCGTGCGTTCGCCGGCCTCGCGGCCCTGGCCGCGCATCAGCCAGGGCCAGGCCCGGGCGGCGGTCAGCCGCAGGGCGTGCTCGGGTGGGCCTGCGGTGATCGCCCGGTCCAGTGCCGCATCGAGGTTGTCCTGCTCGGCGTCCAGCCGGGCCAGCCAGCCGTTCTGGCCGTCGGTGCGCAGCCGGGGTTCGGCGGTTTCGGCGAGTTCGACGAAGTGGCGCAGGTGGGCGGCCGCGGTCGTGTCGTGCTCGCGGGCCTCGACGAGGCGTTCGGCGGCGTAGGCGCGGATGGTCTCCAGCGGCCGGTAGCGGGCCGTGCCGTTTCGGGTGGTGGTGGTGAGCAGGGACTTGTCGACGAGGGAGGCCAGGAGGTCCTCGACGGCGGTCGGGTCGGGTGCCGGGCCGTTGGGCCAGTCGGCGGCGCAGACCAGGTGTGCGTCGGGCGGGGTGGCGCCGCCGGTGAAGACGGAGAGCCGTCGCAGCAGGACGCGTTCGTCGTCGTCGAGCAGGTGCCAGCTCCAGTCGATGACGGCGCGCAGGGTGCGGTGCCGGTCGGGGGCGGTGCGGGGGCCGCGGTCCAGGAGCCGGAGCCGGTCGTGCAGCCGGGCCGCGACCTGGGCGGGGCTCAGGGCCCGCAGCCGGGCCGCCGCCAGTTCGAGGGCCAGGGGCAGGCCGTCGAGCTCGCGGCAGATCCGGATGACCGGTTCGAGGGTGTCGTGGTCGAGGGTGAAGCCGGGGCGGGCCGCGGCGGCGCGTTGGGTGAAGAGGTCGACGGCGGGGTGCGCGCGTGCTTGCGGGGCGGTGGATCCGGGTTCGGGGACGGCGAGTGGTGTCACGGGCCACAGGGTCTCGCCGGTGATGGCGAGCGGTTCGCGGCTGGTGGCGAGGACGGTGAGCCGGGGTGCGGCGGTCAGCAGGTGCCGGGTGAGGCGGGCCGCGGCGTCGATCAGGTGCTCGCAGTTGTCCAGGACGAGCAGGACCTCGCGGTCCTCCAGGGCCCGGACGATCCGGTCGAGGGGGTCCGCGGGCCGGTCGCCGGTGGGCAGGCCGGTGGCCGGCACGCCGGGGTCCGCCGGGCGGCGGACGGCGGTGAGCACGGTCCGGGCGAGCGCGTCGGGGTCGTTGACGCCCGCGAGGTCGGCGAGCCGTACGTCGGTCGTGGGCGGGGCGGTGCTCGCGGCCGCGATCGCCAGGCGGGTCTTTCCGACGCCGCCCGGCCCGGTGAGGGTCACCAGGCGGCCGTGGTGCAGGCGTTCGCGGATCGCCGTCAGTGCCTCCTCGCGCCCGACCAGGGCGGTGAGCCCCAGGGGCAGTGCCGCCCGCCCGGCCGCCTGCCCGCCCGGGTGGCGGTCCGGGTGGCGGGTGGTGGCCGGGGCCGGCTCGGGCGGTGGTGGTCTCGTGCCGGTGAGCACCTGGAGGTGGGCGTCGCGCAGTTCGGTGGACGGGTCCGCGCCCAGTTCCTCGGCCAGGGCCCGCCGGGTGCGTTCGAACACCTCCAGGGCCGCCGCCTGCCGGCCGTCCGTGTGGAGCGCGCGCATCAGCCGGACGGCGGCCCGTTCGCGCAGCGGGTGGGTGACGCACAGTGCGGTGAGGTCGGCGACCAGGTGGGGTGGCGCTTCGGTGCCGGCGAGGGCGAGCAGGGCGTCCGCCCGGTCCTCGACCGCCGCGAGCCGCAGTTCCGTCAGCCGGGCCGCGGGCGCGGCGCTGAAGGCGGCGCTCGCGGCGTCGGCGAGCGGTGCTCCGCGCCACAGTTCCAGTGCTCCGTCCAGCAGGGCGGCCGCCTCGGCGAAGCGGCCGGCGGTCAGCGCCGCCCGGCCGGTGGCCGCCCGCTGTTCGAAGTCCCAGGCGTCCACGCTCTGCCGGGGCAGGTCCAGCAGGTACCCGGCGGGGTGGGAGCCGATCACCGTCCGGTCGCGGCCCAGTGTCCGGCGCAGCCGGGAGACCAGGGACTGCAGGGCGCCGGCGGGTTCCTGCGGCGGTGTGTGCGCCCACAGGTCGTCCACCAGGCGTTCGCGGGTGACCACGCGCCCGGGGTCGAGGGCGAGGCGGACCAGCAGCAGCCGGCGCCTCGCCCCGCCGACGTCGCAGGGCGTGCCGTCCGCGTCCCGCAGGACCTGCAGCGGCCCCAGAACGTTGATCCGCACCTCGCCCGTCCCCTCCTCCGGCACCGGCCGGCCTCCATGATCAGTCCAAGATCATTGTCCCGGTGTCCCGCCGGGGGCCGAACGGCGGGGCGCGGTGCGGGGCCGGGGTCTCCCGGGTGGGCGGGGGCAGGGCGGGCGGCGGGTCCGGGTCCGGTGTGCTGACCGGCGTGGGGAGGCGGTGGACGTCCGGCCGCCGGCCGGGGGTGCCCGGTGTATGCGGATCCGCGCCGGGGATGTCGCCCGACGGTGCCGAAGTGCTGCCGTTACTCCGGTGGCTCTGGCGATGGTGCGTACCAAGAGGGGCTGGCCTAGGGTGAGTTCGGTGGGGTCGGCGGCGGTGAAAGGTGCCCCTGTGACTGGCGATGACATCGGTGAGGCGTTGGATCTGGGCGACGCGAACTCTGTCCGTCGCACGACGTACCTCCGCTGCAAGCGGAAGGACGATCAGCACGAGTACGTCGGCAACGAGTTCTTCGTTGTCGAGCCGGAGCTGACCCCGGATCTGGTCCCGAAGGGCGATCACGACGCGATCACCGGCACCGGTCTGAAGGGTGGTGCCGGGGTGATCGGCAACGGGGGCGAGATGAGCGCGCCCGGGGTCAGGGGGAACGGCGGGAACCGGAGTGGGCCGGGCGTGAGCGGTCTGGGGGGACAGGGGAAAGGCGGCGCAGCCGCCGGAACCGGGGTGGCGGGGTCAGGAGGGGCCGGTCAGCAGATCGGATCCACGGTCTTCGGTCTCCCCGGAGCCGGGCTCCTCGGTCGGGGAGGGGTGCACACGGTGGAACTCGAAACCGCCCAGGACACCGGTACCCGGCACCCGAACGGACCTGGTGTGGTCGGCCTGGCCGGCGCAAGCGGCGCACCCGGGCAGCCGGAAGCGGATCATGTCGGCGTGTTCGGTCGGGGCGGTGACGAGATGGCGCAGAGCGTCCCTGTGGGGCCGGGCGGCGCCGGCACGGTGGTGGTGGGGTCGCCGTTCCCGGGCGCCGGGGTCGTGGGGCGTGGTGGGGGGAGGCTCACGCAGACCGGGACCGCTCCGGCAACGGATCTCCTCGGTGGCGGTCCCGGCGTCGTGGGTGTGTCCGGCGGTTCACGTCAGCTGCTGGCCGGGGAGGTGCGTGACGTCGGTGTGGTCGGCCTGTCGACCGTGCCGGGTTCGGGAAGGGGCGGGGTCTTCTCCACGTCCGATTCGCCGCAGATGCGTCTCGTTCCGGTGCAGGTCCCGTTCAGCAGCAGGGGGACTCCGGCCGTGACGGGTCTGCCGGGGGATCTGCTGTTCGCCTTCCGGTTCGAACCGGATCGGCCGGATGTTCCGATCTACTCGTTCTGGGTGTGCATGGGGGGTCTTCTGTGGAGCCCTCTGGCCTAGGGTCCGTCGCTTGGATTGTGGGGGATCGTGCTCTGCGCGGGTCCGGGGCGTGGGCCGGGCGGTGACCGGGTCAGCGCAGGGTGCGCAGGAAGATGTCGGCCTTGCCGTTGGTGTCGCCGGGGACGAGGTCCTCGGCCGTGGACCGGAAGACCACCTGGCGCCCGCCGGCGCTGACCGTGTCGATCCCGGCGGTGGCGGGGCGGTCGGTGACGGTTTCGTCGGTGCCCGTTTCGAGGTCGCGCAGCGTGAGCGGCGCCGGCCCGGTCGTCCCTGACGTGGTGTGCAGGAGGTAGCGGCCGGTGGGGTCGATGGCGAGGCCCTTGACGCCGGGGACCGGCAGGGCGGTGCCGGAGGCGACGTCGTGGACGTAGGTGTCGGGGCCCGAGAGGTAGACGACCTTGGTGCCGTCGTCGCTGAGCTGGACGAGCTCGGCCGCCACGCCCGGGCCCTCGATCGGGCCGGCGGCGGTGTTGCCGGCCCAGTCCCACAGGAAGATGTCGTGTTCGCCGCCGTCCTGGTAGGCGAGGCGGGTCCCGTCGGCGCTGATGGACGGCCGGATCGGCTCGGTGTTGTGGATGATGTCGACGGTCTGCAGGGCGCCGGTGTCGGGGCTGCGGACCTCGACGCGCTGGTTGGGCTCCGGCGGCCTGAACCTGACGGTGAACGCCTGGTGGGTCTCGTTCGCGCCCATGGACGCCTCGCAGGTGAAGAGCGAGCAGGTGTAGGCGGAGGTCCATCCCCGGGTCAGGTGCTCCTGGTAGAGGGCCGTGTTGGCGTACCTGGGTGCCAGATAGGCGAGGACCTGGCCGTCGCTGCTGAGCATGGGCGATCCCGACGCGGATCCGCCGAACTGCCGGTTCTGTCCCGTCGTCAGGTCGCGGACGAAGACCCGGTCGTTCCTGCCCGTGTTGCCGGGGGTGAGGTTGTTCGCGTAGGAGGTGAACACGATGCGGTCGCCGGCCGGTGTGATCGACGCCCGGGCGGAGTCGTCGTTGGCCTGGGTGCCGTCGGCCGCGACGCTGACCCTCTCGGTCCCGATCTGGTGCAGGCCCGCGCCGCCGGTGCCCCCGGCGGGTGCGGCCCAGGCCGTTGCGGGCAGCGCCACCGCGACCGCCCAGGCCACGGCCGCCGCGCCCAGGGCGGCCCGCCCGCGTCCGGCCGTGAGCCGTCTCGTCCGTCCTCGCATGTTCCCCCCACGCAGTTTCCGGTGCGGCACCCCGTTCGGGGAAGCCATCGACCATGAAAGAGGCGGCGCAGCGGCGCGGTCAACGCGCAGACGCGCCAGATGAGTTGCTGGAGCGGAGGGTTTCGGTCATCCGCCGGCCGTGCCGTCACTCGGCCCTCTCCCGCCCCACCGGGGACGTCGGCCCCGGCGGCGGTCTCCGGAGAGGGCCGGGCCCGTGCGAGGGGTGGTGCGAGCGGTCGGCTCGGGCCGGCCGGCCGGGGCGGCCGCTCGTCGCCGCGGTTTGCGGGGTGGGTGGGGCTCGGTACTGGACGTCGATGGCTTCGATGCCGGTGAATTCGACGTCGAGTTCGCCGGCGCGGCCGCCGCTCCTGTTCCCGGGTCGGCGCCCGGCTTCCCCCTTTCCCTGTGTGCGTGAGCCGGGTGCGCCGGGGCGGGGGGTGTGCGCCCGGGGCGGGGAGGAGGGGGGTGAGGGGTGGTGGGCTTCTGTGCGCCGGGTGGTGGGGGTGCGTACGGCTTGCCCGGTGTCGTCACCGTGGGCTTCCATGGCGTTACCAGTGGTGATCTCCCGTGCGGGGTTTCCGCCCACCGTCCCGGAAGGACAGACGACATGATGATCCGACGCGTCGCGTTCGCGCTCGCGGCCGGCAC
Organism: Kitasatospora sp. NPDC058115; assembly: GCF_042884635.1. Classification (NCBI taxonomy): domain Bacteria; kingdom Bacillati; phylum Actinomycetota; class Actinomycetes; order Kitasatosporales; family Streptomycetaceae; genus Kitasatospora; species Kitasatospora sp. NPDC058115. The sequence continues at coordinate 37,492 of NZ_JBHVTL010000028.1, read as the reverse complement.
GATCGCCGCCGCCCTCGGGTTCGCCCCGGCGGCGGCCGCCGGTACGGGGGGCCCGGCCGGGGGCGGGGCGCGGGAGAGCGTGCGGTCGTACGACGACTGCCCCACGGGCAACTTCTGCATCTTCAGCGACTACAACGGCGAGGGCCGGCGGTGCTGGTGGCCGGCCGAGGGGTCCTCCTCGATCACGGACACCGCCGCCGGGTGCCCGTTCATCCGTGACGGCCAGAACGTGCGCTCGGTGCGCAACCGCACCGAGCACCGCGTCCAGTACTACACGAGCACCAACTACCACGACCGGGTCGGATCCACCCTCGCCGGCGGCCAGGGCAACCTCCAGGGCACCTACCAGATCCGCTCCTTCAGGCCGCAGTAGCCGGTCGGCGGCCGGGGGCGGTCCCCGTGCGCCGGGATCCCGGCGCACGGGGGCCGCCCCCGCGTTCGGGGAGCGCGCGCGGGCCCCGGCCCCCCGTGTGGCCGCGTGGAGGGGCGGCGGGGTGCGGTGGCCGCGCGGCCTCGTCCGCGCCGAACGCGCCGAACGCGCCGCGCAGTGGCACGGCCCCGGCCGGCCGCGGGATCCGTGGTGCGCGCCGGCGGGGACGACGGGGCGGGCGCGCAGTGTGCCGGTGGTGGTGCGCGGGCCCGGCGGTGCCGGGAGCGTCGGGCATCGCCGCGCGGCGGCGCGCCGTCCCTCGGGCGGGGCTGGGTGGTGGTGGGGCGGGATGTGCCGCGTCGTACCGTGCTGCGGGAGCGCGACGCGGCCGGGGCGGCGAGCATCGGCCTGCTCGGCCTGGTCGCGCGTCACGCCCCGGACGACGGTTTCCACGTGGCCGTCGAGGGCGTCCCGGGTGCCGCGGGCCGCCGCGGGCGCGGTTTCCCGTCCTCCCCGGACGTCGGCTTCGGGGAGAGGGTGCGCCGGGCCGGCCGTCCCCGGGCCGCCGGGTTCTCCCCCGCCGGGCCGGCCCGCCCGGTAGCGGCCCCGTGATCTGCTGCCCGGGCGCGCGTGCCGGCCGTGAGCGGGCGCGGCGGCTCCGCGGGCCCGGTCCGGCCGGTGGGCGGGGTGGGCGTCGCAGCGGAGGGGGTGGCTCCGCTGCGAGCGCTTCTCACGCGGTGTGGTGCAGGTCCTTCGCGTAGAACTCGATGGCCCGGCGGTAGCGCCGCACGTCCGGGTCCTCGCTCGTGGTGGCGAGCAGGTCCAGCAGCAGGCTCATCGCGCCGTGGTGGTCGCCGACGTTGAACAGGGCCATGCCGAGGAAGGTCCGCAGGGCGCCGTCGTGCGGGTGGCGGCGCACGCCGTCGCGCAGGGTGTCGACCGCCTCGGGGTAGCGGCCGAGGACGCGGTAGGTGCTGCCCAGGCCGAGGAGGGCGCCGCGGTGGTCCTCCTCCGACAGGCCGGTGCCGGCGAGGCTGCGTTCGTAGAAGGCGACGGCCTCGGCCTCCAGGCCCATCCGGTCGTGGACCGATGCGGTGATGTAGGCGATTTCGGCGTCGTGCGGGAAGCGCGCGGACAGCTCCAGCAGCCGGGCGCGGGCTTCCTCGAAGCGCTCCTCGTCGCGCAGCCGGGCGACTTCCGACAGGGCGTCTTCCTTGGTCTGTGTGCTCATGCGCACATCGTCGCAGAGCGCCGGGGCGGCTTCTCACCGGCCGGGAAGGCGGGGGGAACGAAAGGGGAAGCGTCGTTTCGATACTCGGCGCAGTTGCCGTGAACGGGAAGGGGCGGACCCATGGGCGGGGTGCCGGGCGCGGTGTCGGGCGTTCAGCGGGTGCTGGTGGTGGAACCGTCGCCGGAGCTGCTGCGCCGGGCGGCGCGCGCCGGGTTCCTCGTGTGGTCGCTCGCGGACCGCGGGCGGCGCGGCGGCGCGCACCTGCGGGAGGTGGCCGGGCGTTCGCGGGGCCTGCTGCTGGTCGACACCGGTGACGCGCCGGCCGTGCGGGGCGCGGTGGCGTGCGCCGTGCGGGAGCACGGGATCGCGCACGTGCTGAACCTGGGAGGGGTGCGCACCGCCGGGCCGGTGTTCGCGGCGGCCCAGGACGCGGGGGTGGCGGTCAACCCGGCGCACACGGTGGAGGTGCTCACCGACCGCGGGGCGCTGCGGGCGCTGCTGAGCCCCCATCCGCGGCTGCGGGTGCGGGCCAGGCGGGCGTACGGCGGCGCCGGGGTCGAGCGGGCCGTCGCCGGTTTCGGCGGGCAGGCGGTCGTGGTCAGGTCGGCCCGGCCGGGCGGGCCGCGCCGGGCCGAACTGCTGCGCGGGCAGCGGGAGGTGGGCCGGTGGCGGCTGGGGCAGGGCGGCGGCGGGCAGGAGCCGTTCGTCGTCGAGGAGTACCTGCCGGGCCCGCAGTACGCGGTGGAGACGCTCAGCGTGGACGGGATGCACCAGGTCCTCGGCATCATCGCGCTCGAAACGACGGGCCCGCCGCACTTCGTGACGACCACGCACCTGTACCCCGCTCCGCTGGCCGGCCGTGACGAGGCGGCGATCCGCTCCGCGGTGTGCGCGGTGCTGGACCTCGCGGGGTTCGAGAACGGGGCGGTGCGCACGACGGTGGTGCACGGCCCCGGGGGCACGCCGCGGGTCCTGGCCTGCCGGCCCGGGCTCGACCGCGCGGACCACGCGGCGCGGCTGGTGCGGCTGGCCGGCGGCGCCGATCTGGAGGAGGCGGCGCTGCGGGCGCTCACCGGCGAGGTGCCGGCTGCCGTGCCGGCGGGGCGCAGCGCGGTGGTCGGTCTCGTGTGCGGCCCGCCCGGGGACGGTGCCGGGGACGGTGCCGGGGGCGGGTCCGACGGGGGCGGGTTCGACGGGGGCGGGTTCGCCGGGTTCGGTGCCGGGGGCGGGTTCGGTGCGGGTGTGCTGGCCGGGGTGCGGGAACTGCCGTGCGTGGCCGGGGTGGAGGTGGCGGGGCGGGGGGTGTCGCCCGGGTGTGCGGCGCACGGGCACGGCCTGGTGGCGGTGGTGGGTGCGGGTGCGCGCCAGGCGCTGGGGCATCTGGCGGCCGCCCGGGCGCGGCTGGCGGGGGTGGGCCGGGAGGTGACCTGAGGGTGCGCCCGCTCCTGGCGGGGCCGGCCGCGGGCCGGGAAGTGACGATGCAGACAGTCGACGAGAACAGCCGCGCCTCATCGCGCGCAGGACGGACGACACGTGGACATTCGCCAGCTCACGACCTTTCACCGCGCTGCCACGTTGCTGAGTTTCAGCGGCGCGGCGGCCGAACTCAATTACGCGCAGTCGACCGTGACCGGGCAGATCAGGGCGTTGGAGAACTCGGTGGGGGTGGCCCTGTTCGAGCGGCTCGCCGGGCGCAGGGTGCGGCTCACCCTGGCCGGTGAACGGCTGCTGCCGTTCGCCGAGCGGCTGCTGTCGCTGGCCGACGAGGCGCTCGTCGCCGCGGCCGGTCCCCGGGAGCCGTCGGGGCGCCTGGCGGTGGGGGTCATGGACTCGCTCGCCGCCTACCGCCTGGCGCCGCTCTTCGAGTACTTCCGCCACCGTTACCCGCGGCTGCACCTCGCCCCGCAGATCGCCACCGGTTCCCAGATCCTGCACGACCTGCGCGAGGGCAGGGTCGACCTCGGCCTGCTGACCTGCGAGCGGGTGCGCCACGAGGGGCTGGAGAGCGAGGTGCTGGGCCCCGAGCCCCTGGTGGCGGTCGTCAGCCCCGGTCACGACCTGGCGCGCCGGGCCCGGATCACCGGCGCGGACCTGCGGGAGGTGCCGGTCCTCGCCCCGGAATCGGGCAGCGGGCGCCGGCACCCGGGGGGTGCGGGTGTGCGGGGCCCGGCGCGCGGGCCGGGCGCGGCGGTGGCGGTGCTGGAGTGCGGGAGCGCGCAGGAGACCAAGCGGTGGGCGGCGGCCGGGCTCGTCGTCGGGCTGCTGCCGAGGGTGTCGGTGGAGGCGGACCTCGCGGCGGGCAGGCTGGCGGCGCTGGCCTGGCGCCCGCCCGTGGAGGTCCACACCCAGCTCGTGCGGCGCCCGCGCACCCCCCTGACCCGGGAGATGCGGCTGTTCATCGAGCAGGTCAGCGCCTTCCTGCTCCAGGAACAGGACCTGGCCGCGGCCTGAGCGGGCGCCGGAATTCCCGCCCGAATTCCCGGGGGTCATCGCAATGTCCGATGGCCCGGCTTCGGAACAGCGAATGAGTGGTTCGTTGACCACCCGGTGCGGCGGCTGGTGGAATTCATTCAACAGCGCGGGCCGCCGGAAAAAGGGCGGGAAACCGCAACCGCACCCGGGAAGAAGGAGTCGACCATGAACAGCAACGCGATCACGACCACCGAGGCCCGTCAGATGCTGGACGGCCTGTACGCCGGCGGCGCCCAGTTCGACGCCGACTGGAGCGCGGTGGGCGACGAGACCCTGGCCAAGCTGCGCGAGGCCGCGGCCTCCGGCGACGAGGCGCTGCAGACCCTGCTGACGAACCTGGCGTTCAACAAGTTCGTGGACGCCGACCAGGCCACCCGCCTGTCCGCCTCGCTGGGCGGCATCAAGCAGGCCGCCGTCATGGAGGTCTTCGACGAGCTGCCCACCACCTCCCTGGAGGACCTGCGCGCCGCCGCCGAGGCCGCCGGGTACGAGGTCGAGATCCTCGGCTGACCCGCGGCGCACGCCACGGCACCGGCTCGGCCCCGGGGGCGCCGCACGGCGCCCCCGGGCCGGCCCGGCCCGCCCCTCCCGGCCGGCCACCCCCGGCACCGGGAAAGAAAAAGGGAAAGAAAAAGGGAAGGAAGAGGACTGTTGTGAACGAGTCGTTCTCCATCGACGGACTGTGCTGGCGAAAGAACTGGCGGATCGAGAACGGGAACGATTCCTATGTCGTCCCCTTTCCGACCCTGCGGCCGGTGACGCTGGTCTTCCACGGTGAAACGGAATTCAGCTACGGACACTACGGGATCCACCTGGGGCAGGCCGACGTCCTGACGTTCCTGGGCCCCGGCACCGGCACGATCACCGGGCACTTCATCGACTGCCGCGAGGGCTCGCCCACCGCCGGCATGCGCGAGCGGCACACCTGGTCGCCCGGCTCGCAGCGGGCGCTGTACATCCCGCCGGGGGTGGCGCACACCTTCGACGGCCTGGAGTTCGTCAACACCGTCAACACCTACGAGCTGTTCCTGCCCGACCCGGAGCAGTGGGTGCGCGGCACCCTCGACTGGCAGCCGGACGCGGACATCATCAACCTGCCGCTGAACGTCACCGACGAGGAACTCCCCCTCTACCGGCCCAACACGCACCCCGCGAGCGAGCTGTGGTACGACCTGGTCGCCGCCCAGCAGAGGGACGTCATCCCCAAGGTGTCCTACGAGTACCCCATCACCCGGGACGTGCGCCTGGCGGACGGCACCGTGCGCCGCGTCGAGCTGCGCAAGATGCTCCCCAAGAACGAGAAGAAGAACTGGGAGTCGCTGGACAGCGTGTTCGGCCTCGGCTGGGTGCGCCACCCGGTCATCTCCAGCGGCCCCGAGTCCGGGTTCTCGGCGCTGCTCGACCGCCACCCGCTGTACTTCATCGACCACGGCGAGACCTCGTACACGCACGACGCGTACGGCATCCACCTCGGGCAGGAGGACCGGCTGACGTTCGTCGGCCCCCGCGACCAGGAGGTGACCCTGCACCTCATCGACACCCGGGTCGACTCCCCCACCTACGGCGCCGACGTCACCCACACGTTCTTCCCCGACCCGGAACGCTACCTGGTGATCCCCCCCGGGGTGGGCCACGCCTTCGAGCACCTGGAGAACGTCTACACCCTGAACCGGCCGCGCACCCTGCTGCCCGCCGACGGCAGCCCGTACCTGCCGGGCAACGACGTCACCGACTGGCCGCTCGCCCGGCGCCCGCTGCCGGCGCTGCGCGCCAACACCGTGCCCGCCGGCCCGCAGTACTACGAGGAGCGCGTCGCCGACCAGCAGCAGCTGCGCGCCATGCCCGTCACCCACGCCACCCCCGCCGTGATGATGATCAAGCGCGAGGACGGCTCGCAGGTCCGCGTCGCGCTGCGCAGGAAGGTCCCCGCCGCCTGACGGCACCCGAGCACGCCGCGGGCGTGGGCGCGAGAGGCGCTCACGCCCGCGGCGCAGCCCGTCCCCCCGCACCCCCTCTCCCCCGGCCCTGCGCGGCCGTCCCCGGCCCTTTCAGGAGTGAGGAACCCCCAGATGTCGGCCCTGTCCCGGTCCACGGCCCCGCTGCGGCACCGCAACTACCGTCTGCTCTTCCTGTCGTTCGTCGTCAGCATGCTGGGCGACGGCGTCTGGCTGGTCGCCCTGCCGTGGGTGGCGATGGAACTGGGCGGCACCAGCTCCGACCTGTCGATGGTCGTGGGCGCCGAGGCGGCGGGCCTGATCTCGTGCGTCCTGATCGGCGGCGCGCTCGCCGACCGCTTCCCCCGCAAGGCCGTGATCGCCTGGTCGTTCGCCGCCGCGTGCGCCACGCTCGGCGCGCTCGGCGCCGTCCACGCGCTGGGCCGGGTGGAGATCTGGCACCTCGTGACGGCGGCGTTCGTCCTGGGCGCCGCCGCCGCGATCAGCGGGCCGGCCGCCGACGCCGCGACCCCCGACCTCGTGCCCGACAAGGACCTCCACGCGGCCAACGCCCTGGAGTCGATCGTGCGTTCCCTGGCCGTGCGCATGATCGGCCCCGCCATCGGCGGCCTGCTCATCTCGCTGTTCGACGCCCTCAGCATCATCCTGGTGAACGCGGCCAGCTTCGGCGTCGCGCTGGCATGCGTCGCCGCGATCCGCACCGACACCCGCACCGGTGCGGGAGCGGGGGCGGAGGCCGGTGCGGGGGCGGGGACGGGCACGGCGGGCGGGGCCACGGACACCCCCGCGCCCGCACCGGACGGCGCCCCGGTCCCCTACCGCCAGGCCCTGCGCTACCTGGGCGGCGAGCGCTGGCTGTGGGTGCTGATCGTCTGGTCCGGCCTGGTGCTGCTGCTCCAGTCGGGCCCGCGCCAGGTCCTCATGCCGTTCCTGATCCACAACGACATGGGCGGCGACGCCCGCGACTACGGGCTGCTCATCGCCGTCACCGGCATCGCCGCCGTCGTGGCCTCCTTCCTCGTCGGCTCCCGCACCCCGCCGCGCACCTACCCCCGCTGGATGCTGCTGGCCTGGACCGCGGGGGCCGCCCCGCTGGCCCTGATGGTCTTCCTGCCCTCCTTCTGGATGCTGCTGCCCCTGGGCGCCGTCTACGGGTTCTGCTCCACCGTCGGCAACGTGTACTGGTCCACCCTCGTGCAGTCCTCGGTCCCGAGCGCCGTCAGGGGACGGGTCATCAGCATCGACTGGCTCGGATCGCTGGCCCTGGTCCCGCTGTCCGCGCTGCTCGCCGGCGTCAGCGCCGGACGGGCCTTCACCGTCTGGCTGTTCGTCCTGGGCGGCGTGCTCCCCGTCCTGCTCACCCTCGCCACCCTGCGCTGGGTCGTCCTGCCGGGATCCGCCGCCGCCACCGCGCAGCAGACCCACGACGACGACACCGCCACCGCCACCGGCAGCGGGGGCCCGGACACCCCCGCGACGGACCGCGCCGGTGCGGACCTCGGCGCGGCGCCCGAGCCCGCGCCGGCCGCACTGTCCTGAACGCCCGCTCCCCGCACGGCGCCCCGCCCCCCCTGGGGCGGGGCGCCGTGCGGGGGCGAGGAAGGGATGAGGAGCGATTCGGGAACGCCCCGCCCCAGGATCGAATCCGCCGGAAGACCCCGGCGCAGCGAGGACAAAAGGGGTGGGACATGCGCAGCAGGGCAGTCGTGGTGGCGGGGCTCGTGGTCCTGACGGTCACGTTCGCCGGCGACAGGTTCGCCCCGCCGGTTCCGGCGCCCGGGCAGCGCACCGCCGTGGTGGTGGCGGGTGACGAGGGGCCTTCGACGCCCAAGCCCGTGCACCCGGGCGCGGGGGCGGGTGCGGGGGCGGGGGGCACGGTCTAGGGGCAGGCGCCCGCGGCCCCGGCTCCGGGCCCGCGGGTTCCCGCGATCCCCGCGGGCCGGGGCCGCGGGCCGGGGCCGGTTCGGGTGGTTGTCAGCAGTGCCGGGTGGCGGGCATGCCGATCTCCTCGAACAGCCGGCGGGCGCGGCGCAGGTACGCGTCGGCGGCGGCGTCCTGTCCCAGGTCGGCGCAGGCGCGGGCGAGGCCGGCCAGGGCGCCCGCCGATTCGACGCGGTAGCCGAGTGCCTCGCAGTGGGCCAGGGCGCTGGTGTGCAGGTGCCGGGCCCGGGTCGCGTCGCCGCTCCTGCGATGGACCCGGGCGGCGATGTTCTCCACCTCGGCCTGGCGCAGGCGGGCGTCGCAGCGGGCGACCAGGTCCAGGGCGCGCTGCGCGCAGGCCAGGACGCCGGTGCGTTCGCCCAGCAGCTGGCGGGCCTCGGCGGTGTAGGCGAGGGCCAGGGCGTGGTTCTCCGCGCGGCGGGTCTCGTCCCCCAGGGCCAGGGCCTGCTGGAGGCTGTCGAGGGCGCCGGCGGGGTCGTCGGTGCACAGCCGGGTCGCCGCCAGTTCGATCAGGGCGATCTTCTCGTTGTCGCGGGCGCCGATCTGCCGGTTGAGGCGCACCGCGCGCAGGGCCGCGTCGGCGGCGTCGGGGAAGCGTTCCAGCCAGCGGTAGACGGAGCTGAGGTTGGTCCAGCTCTCGCCCTCGCCGACCTCGTCGCCGGTCTCCCGGCGCAGGACGACCGCCTGTTCGAGGAAGGACAGGGCGGTGGGAAGGTTGCCGAGGGCGCTGTGCAGCAGGCCCAGGCGGCCCACGCCGATCGCTTCCTGCTGGCGGTCGCCGCAGGCGCGGGAGATGTCGAGGGCCTCGACGGCGCAGGCGATGCCGTCGGTGAACTGCCCGCAGCGCCAGCGGGCGACGGCGAGGTTGTTCAGGCTCAGGCTCAGCAGGTGCGGGACGGCCAGGCGCCGGGCGGCGCGCACGGCGACGAGGCCCTGTTCGACCTGTTCCTCGACGCGGCTGCGCATGTAGAAGTAGAAGGCGAGGTTGCGCGACAGGTGCAGGATCTGGTGCGGGTCGGCGGTGTCGCCGTCCTGGTCCAGGCAGTAGCGGATCGCGTGGTGTTCGCGGTCGAACCAGGCGAGCGCGTCCTCGGGGGCGTTCCACGGGGGCAGTTGCGCCGCCGGCGGGCGGGGGCCGTCCTCGAAGCGCAGCCGGTCGGGGAACAGTGTCACGCAGGCGGCCTGCGTGGCGCTCAGGTAGTAGGACAGCAGCCGCCGCACCGCGCCCGCGCCCTCCCCCTCGCCGCCGTCGTCCCCGTCGCCGTCGCGGTCGTCGTCGCCGTCGCTGTTGTCCCCGGCGTCGTCGTCCGTGGTGCTCAGGGAGCGTGCGAAGCTGCGCACCAGGTCGTGAATGCTGTAGAGGTCCTGGGTGTGCTGGAGCAGCAGGTGGGCGTCGAGGAGGTGTTCCAGGACGGCTTCGGCCTCGCGGGCGGGGATGGCGGCCAGGGCCGCGGTGGACCAGATGTCGATCTCCGCGGCGGGGTGGCGGCCCAGCAGGCGGAAGACGGTGCGCTGCGGGGCGTTCAGTGCCTGGTAGGACAGTTCGAGGGTGGCGGTGACGCTGCGCTGTCCGGCGCTGAGTTCGTCCAGGCGCCGGGTCTCCTGGCCGAGGCGTTCGACGAGGTGGCGCACCGACCAGCGGGGCCGGTTGCGCAGGCGGGAGGCGGTGATGCGCAGGGCCAGGGGCAGTTGCCCGCACAGTTCGCCGAGGCGGTCGACGGCTTCGGGTTCGGCTCCCGCGCGTTCGGCTCCCAGGGTGCGGGTGAGCAGGGCTCTGCTGTCCTCGGGGGCCAGCATGCCCAGGGAGAGCCATTCGGCGCTGTCCAGGTCCATCAGCCGGGCGCGGCTGGTGACCAGGACCAGGCAGCCGGGTGAGGCGGGCAGCAGCGGCAGCACCTGGGCGCTGTCGGCGGCGTTGTCCAGCAGGAGCAGGACGCGCCGCCCGGCCAGGGCCGCCCGCCAGGCGCGGGAGCGTTCCTCCACCCGGCCGGGCAGGTGGTCCTCGTGGGGGGCCAGGGTGCGCAGCAGGCTCTCCAGGGCGGCGGCGGGTTGCAGCGCTTCTTCGCCCGGGGTGAAGCCGCGCAGGTCGATGTGGAGCTGGCCGTCGGGGTAGTGGGGGGCGAGGCGGTGGGCGACGTGGACGGCGAGCGCGGTCTTGCCGATGCCGCCCATGCCGTCGAGTGCGATGACGCGGGTGCTGTCGTCGCTGTCGTGGCGGGCGCGTTCCAGCAGGTGGCGCACTTCGGTGTCGCGGCCGGTGAAGTCCGCCAGGTCGTAGGGCAGGGTGCGGATCGCGCGGGCGCGCGGGGCCGCATCGGGGTCGGGCGCGGGCGCGGGGGTGGGTTTCGCGGTGGGGGTGGGGGTGGGTGGTGGTGTGTCCAGGCCCGGGTCGGCGCGCAGGATCCGTTCGTAGAGGGCGGTCAGGGGCCCGCCGGGGTCGGTGCCGAGTTCCTCGGCGAGCAGGGCGCGTACCGTTCCGTACTCCTCCAGGGCCTCGGCGGCGCGTCCGGCCCGGTAGAGGGCCAGCATGAGGTGGCCGCGCAGGGTTTCGCGCAGCGGGTGGTCGCAGATCAGGGCCCGCAGGTCGCCGACGAGTTCGCCGCTGTCGCCGCGGGCCAGGCGCAGGTGGAAGTACTGTTCCGCGGCGGTCAGGCGCCGTTCGCTCCAGGCGGTGGCCGCGGCGTCGATCACCGGGCTGCCGCGTCCGGCCATGACCGGTCCGCGCCACAGGGCCAGTGCGCCGGACAGTGCGGTGAGCGCGTCCTCGGCGCGTTCGTGGGCGAGGGCCTGGCGGGCGGTGCGCAGGGCGTCGGTGAAGCGGGTCAGGTCCAGGGCGAAGGCGGCGGTGTCGGTGCGGTAGCCCGGGCCGTCGGTGACGATGACCGCGGCGCCGTCCGGCAGGCGCCGGCGCAGGTCGGAGACCGCTTTGCGGACCTGGTGCTCCGCGCTGGAGGGCGGCACCTCGCCCCAGGCCGCCTCGACGAGGCGGGCCACCGGCACCACCCGGCCGTTCTCCAGCAGGAGTGTCACCAGGACGCGTTCTTGGACCGGTCCGCCGAGCGGCAGCCGCCGCTCGCCGTGCCAGGCCTCCACCGTGCCCAGGACGAGAAAGTGAAGCGTCCGCTGTGCCCCCACCCGTTTCCCCCAATCCCCTTTCCAGGTGCCGGGCATCGGTTCGGCCCCGCCGTGTCACGATAGGCGGTCGACCTGTGCGGGCCCGCGGGTTCCAGTCTGGGGTCGTCCGCGAACGAGGGAAAGGGGCGCTTGGGCCGCGCCGCCAAGGGCCGCGGCGGGCCGGGCACGGAAGGAAAAAAAGGGGCGCGGAAGCCAACGGCGCGGCGGCCGACGGCCCGGGAGAAAGACGCGGCGGCCGACGGCGCGGAAGGACAGGGCGCGGAGGGGGTGCGGGCCGGGCGGTGTTCCCGGCGGCGGGGCGCGGGCCGGGCGGTGCGTGGGCGCGGGCCGGGCGGCGCCGGGGTGGGGTCGCGGGGGCGGTCAGGCGACGGTGGTGAAGGCGGCGTCGACGGCCAGGACGGCGAGGGCGCCGGCCTCGGCGGCGGGGCGCAGGTCGAACACGCCGGTGAAGGGTCCCGTCACCAGCAGCAGGACCTCCTGGGAGCGCAGCGCGCGCCACCATTCGCGCCCGGCCATGATCGAGGTGTCGAGCCAGGTCTCCCCGCTGGGGCGGTGCACGGTCAGGCGGGGTGCGGCGGCGGTGACGGACCAGCCCGGCGCGGGGCCGTCCTCGGGGAAGCCCGCCTGCCGTGACCAGCCTTCCTCGACCCGCAGGGGGCCGGCCACCGGGGCGGGCACCACCAGGACCGGGCGCCGGTCGGGCAGCAGTTCCGGCCAGGCGCCGTCGATGAGTCCCGCGTTGGTGGTGGTGATCTCCATGCCCCGCCCCTTGCCCCGCATTCCGTCCCGGCACACTCCCCGCCCCGGGCAGCGTCCATCATCCCCCACTTCGCCGCCCGTGTCCCGGGTTGCCGCCAACCGCACGGGCACCTGCGGGCAGGGCCGCCACGGGCCGAACGCCCGTTCGTGGAAGTGGTGTTGACGGCCCTTCGGGGGCGAACGGGCGTTCGGGAACGGTGCCGTGGCGGGCCGGCGGGGCGCGTCAGGAAGGGGGCGGGGTGGGGCCGGCCCGGGGTGGGGTGGGCCGGCCCGGGGTGGGGCGGGGTGGGGAGGGGTCGGCCCGGGGGCTGCCCGGCTCCGGGCCGTCCCCTCCCGTGGGTGTCAGCGGTTACCAGACCTTGTCGAACCGGAACAGGTCGGCCTGGAACTGCATCTGGACGATGTGGTCCCCCTCGCCGCCGCCCTGGACGACCAGCCAGCCGTTGCTGTTCTGGGCCTGGAAGGCGGTCAGGCCGGTGCCCGGGACGGTCTTGCCCCAGAACACCTCGCGCGCGTCCCAGTTGCACTCCTCGGTGATCAGCCAGACCCCGTCGCCGGCGGCGCCGCGGTCGATGGCCAGGCACCACCAGCGCATGTGGTCCTTGAACTTGTAGAACTTGGCGTTCGGGTCGTTGGGGTCCTGGCGGCTGCAGACCTGGAACTGCTGGTTGGCGGCGCCGTTCCAGCGGTACTGGACGATGGAGCCGTGGTCGTCGCGGCTCTTGGACACGTCGAGCACCAGGTTCTCGTTGCTGCCGTACTTGGTGGGGGTGAAGATGCGGTACCCGCCGCCCTCGCAGCTGTAGCCGTCCATCGGGTCGGACGCCGAGGCGGCGGGAGCCGCGACGGTCATCAGCGCGGCGGCGGTGACGGTGGCGCCGAGGACGGCGCCGATGCGCCGGGCGGGGCTGTTCCTGTGCCGGGTCCTGGCCATGGTGTGTCCTTGCCTCCTGGTCGGTTCGCCTGACGGGGCCCGGGTCACGGGCAGATCTTGCGCTGGGCCGCCCACCGGACCGTGCCGGGGGGCATGTACTGCGTGCACTCCACCGTGCCCAGCTCGGCGTCGCCGAACGTGACGTAGCGGCCCTTGCCGGTCGAGCTGGAGTTGACCCAGTAGCCGGTGCCCGGGCCGGAGCGGGCGCACAGGTAGCGGGCCCACTCGCCGGAGACCTCCAGGACGCCGCGGTAGAGGCCGTAGTAGCCGGGCACGTTGATGTCGAAGCTCTGGGTGCGCTCGGTGGTGCGGGTGGTGCTGCGTTCGGTGGAGACCGAGAACCCGACCTTGACGCCGACCTCGGAGAGGGTGGACTTGTAGCTGGAGTTGAACTCGGTGTTGTTGTTGATGCTGGTGTTGATGGTGGTCTGCTCGCGCATCGTCTGGGTCTGGCGGCCGGTCGTTCCGGGGGCCACGTTGAACCCGATGAACTCGGTGATGACCGGTTTGACGGTGGCGGAGGTGATGTCGTCCCAGATCCTCTCGACGTCGGGGTTGCAGGCGGGGCCGGGCGGCGGTGTGGCGTGGGCCGGTACGGCGCCCAGTCCGAGGCCGGCGAGCGTCAGGGCCGCGGCGAGGGCGGTGGCCGGCGCGGCGCGCCGGCGCCTGCGGGCGGGGGTGGGGGTGGGGGTGGGTGAGGTGCTCACGAGGGTCTCCCTGCGGTTAGGGGGAACGGTCCGCTGCGAACTACCGGAAATCCTCGGCCACGGCGCGGCGGGCTTTCCATCCCACGTTCCTGAGGGGCGTTTGTGGCGGAGCACGGGCAAACGGCGGGGGCGCTCGCGGGCGCCCGGGCCGGCGGGCCGGGCCGGGCGCGGCCTGGGGCGGAGCCCGGGCGGGGGCCGGGCAGGGGGCCGGGCAGGGGGCCGGGCAGGGGGGGCCGGGCGGGGTGTTCAGCCGGTGTCGGCGAGGGTGCGGTAGGCGTAGGCGGCGGACATCAGGGTCATGTAGTGGTGCCAGCCCGGGTAGGAGCGGCCCTCGAAGTCCTGAAGGCCGAAGTCCTGGGTCAGTTCGCGTACCGCCTCGCCGGTGCCGGCGTGACAGGAGACGAGGGCGAGGAGGTCCTCGGGGCGCCGGCGCACCAGGTTGGTGATCCACACGACGGTGGGGTAGCGCGGGTCGGTGAACAGGCGGTAGGTCTCGCGGGCGCGGGCGCCGGCGGCGGAGGGCAGGCGTACCAGGGTGTGGCGCACGCCCGGTGGGGAGACGCAGGCGGCGGCGGGCAGGTCGCGTCCGGTCTCGTCGAGCGGCAGGACCGCGAACACGCCGGGCACGGCGAGCACGAAGTCGTGGCAGTGGTGGGTCAGCAGGCGCAGCAGGCCGGCGGTCTCCTTGCTGTCGCGCAGGTCGGCGACGATGGGGGCGGGGGCGATGCCGGAGCGTTTGAGGCGTTCGACCATGTCGAAGGTGTCGGCCCAGATCGGCTGGCCGGGGGCGTCGCGGGGCACGCGGGCGCGTCGGCGCAGGCTCGGCAGGGACCATTCCTGGGGCAGGTGCAGGCGCCAGTCGACGGGGACGGCGGCGGTGGGGCCGGCCAGGAACAGGCCGGTGCCGACCTGGCAGTTGACGGTGCGTCCGAGTTGGGGGACGAAGCGCCGGTGCACTCCGCAGGAGTGGTCCCCGCGTTTGGGCACGACGGTGGTGACCACCGTCCACGCCCGTGGGCGCAGGTGGGCCTCGGCCCAGCGGGCCAGTTCGCGGCGTACCGGTTCCCAGGGCCAGGGGCTGGAGTTGACGAACTGCTGCAGGGACTGCGAGGCGGTCGGGGAGTCGGTGACGGCGGCGGCCAGGTGGCGGACCGTCTTCTTGCCCGGTGCGGTGAGCAGTCCGTGGAGGTAGGCGTGGCCGCGGCGGCGCTGGTCGGCGCGCTGCAGGTGGACGAACAGGACGTCCGCGAAGGCGGACAGCCGGTCGGTGGGATGTGGCGGAACAGTGGCAACAGGGCAGTGCGGCAGCATTGGTACCCTTCCCCCTCGAAGCACGTCTCCTGCCGCCAAGAATAATTGAGCTGACGATGTTTCCGGAGTCCAGGAACCGGACAAAGAACACCCGGTCAAATCGACGTCATATCGAGGTCAAGACGCCGGATGCAGGGGGAATCGGCCAGCAGCGGATTCCGGGATTCCCAATCCGATGTGGCCGCTCTGCGTCCGCGGCACCGTGTTGCTGGTTCACTCAGCACACGAGGCGGTTGCTTCGCGCCGTCCTCCCGGTACCCGCCGCGACGGCGGCGCTCGCCTCGCAGAATTCCCATCCGCCCGACCGTGCGACCGCCCAATGCCCCTCGGAGTCATCAGATGCAGGAACGAGCAGTGCGAACCCGAATCGCCCTGGTACACGCAGCCGCCGCGGAGTTCGACCGGCACGGCTATGCGGGCACGTCCATGCTGCAGGTGTGCAAAGCGGCGGGCATCACCACCGGTGCGCTCACCTTCCACTTCGGTTCCAAGGGTGAACTGGCGGACGCCGTGCAGGATCTGGGGCGCAGTGCCGTTCGCGCCGCGGTGGAGCGGGTGACGGCGCGCCCGGCCCCGGCGCTGGATCTGATCGTGGAGCTGACGATGCGTCTGGCGGGGTTGCTGGAGGACGACATCGCGGTGCGTTCGGCCGCGCGGCTCACGCGGGAGCGTCCCGAGGGGCGGCTGAGCCTGTCGGCGTCGTGGCTGCCGACGGTCAGCCGGCTGGCCGACCACGCGCACCACGCGGGTCAGTTGCGGGTCGGTACCTCGCCGGCGGCGCTGGCGGCGCTGGTGTCCTACCTGCTCACGGGCGCCGAGGACCGGACGCGGGCGGCGCTGGGGGGCACGGGGCGTCCGGACGCCGTGCAGCAGGTGCAGCAGATCTGGGGGATCGCGTTGCCGGGGATCTGCGCCGAGCGCGGGGTGTGAGCGCGGGCGCCCGGGCAAGGCCGGCGGGCGCGGGCCGCAGGGCGCCGGGCGGCTGAACCCGGGGGCCGGGAGGCCGGGTTGCGGGCACGGGCCGGGGGCCGGGCGCCGGGTGCGGCCGGCCGGGGGCCAGGTGGCCGGGCGCCGGGTGCGGGCGGGTCGGGGCGGGTGGATGCGGGGCGGGCGGATGCCGGGGGGCGGGGCGGGCGGCGCCCGGGTGCGGGTGCGCGGGGCGGGCGGGGCCCGGGCGGGGGCGGGCGCAACGCGCGGAGAACCGTGTGGCCGGCGGGACCCGAGCGCCCGCGCACGACCCCTGCGCATTGCCGTGGCCGCAATGGCGCCGCACCCCCGGGCGCGGGCCCGGAAAATGCGCGCGATGACCCAAAGTGGACGACGAGTGTCACGTCCTCGTCTCGTCCCCGCCTGCCGCGGCGGCGAGGATTCCATCCACCACGAACTCGCGACCAGCGCGTCCGGCTGACTAATCCTCAGCCCTGTCCGGCATGCCTGCATTCATTTATCCAGGAGGATTCCATGGCGAAAGCCGAACGCATGGACGTGGTCATCGTCGGTGGCGGGATCGCCGGATCCGCGCTCGCCGCCGCCCTGGCCGGCGACGGCCTCGATGTGCTGCTCCTGGAGCGGCAGGCCGTCTACCGGGACAAGGTCCGCGGCGAGGTGATCAACTGCTGGGGTGTCGCCGAACTCCTCGAACTCGGCCTGGAGGAGTGCATTCTCAAGGCCGGCGGCACCTACGTCGACCGGTTCATCGGATTCGACGAAATCGTCACCCCCGAAACCGCCCGCGCCAACGCCCTGCACCTGGACCGGCTGCTCCCGGGAATCCGCGGCGTCCTGGACGTCGGCCACCCGCAGGCCTGCGAGGCACTGTCGCAGGCCGCCCGCCAGGCCGGGGCCACCGTCGTCAAGGGCGTGGGCGACGTCATCGTCAGCGCCGGCGCGCACCCTGGCGTGCGCTACGAGTACAACGACCAGGAGTACGAGGTGGACTGCCGCCTGGTGGCGGGCGCCGACGGGCGGATGTCGACCGTGCGCCGCCAGCTGGGCCTGGGCCTCACCCAGACCCCGGCGAACTCGCTGGGCGGCGGCATGCTGGTGGAGGACCTGCACGCCTGGCCGGTGAACGTCACCTCCGTGGGCACCGAGGGCGACGTGCTGTACTTCGTCTTCCCCCGCGAGGGCGGACGGGCCCGGCTGTACCTGCTGCACGACGTCGCCCAGAAGGGCCGCTTCTCCGGCCCCGAGCGCCACAGCGACTTCCTGCGGGCCTTCCGGCTCGACTGCCTGCCCGACAACGAGATGTTCGCCTCCTGCACCCCGAGCGCGGTCTGCGCGTTCTACCCGATGAACGACGCGTGGGCGGACGCGCCCAGCGCACCGGGCGCCGTGCTGCTCGGGGACGCGGCCGGATGGACCGACCCGGTCATCGGCCAGGGCCTGTCCATCGCACTGCGCGACGCGCGCATGGTGCGCGACGCGCTGCGCGCCTCGCCCTCCTGGGGGCCGGGCACCTTCGAGCCCTACACCCGCGAACGCGAGATCCGCATGCACCGCCTGCGGATCTCCGCCTCGGTGCGCACCATGATGAACCTGACCTTCACCCCCCGCGGCGTGGCCCGCCGCCGCGCCTACGCCGAGGTGTGGCCCACCGACCCGCTGCTGGCGGGCTCGCGCCTGGCCACCTTCAAGGGCCCCTTCCACGTGCCCGCCGAGTCCTTCGAACCCGAGGTCATCGAGCGCCTCTTCGCCCTGGGATGACCCGCCCCCCGGGCGGCCCCGGCACCCCCGTGCCGCGGCGCACCCGGGCACCGCGCCGGCCCTCCTTGCGGGCGCGGGACGCGCAGCACTCACGAGAGGAGACACCCCATGCACGTCAAGACCGCCTCCGGTGACGAACAGATCCGCAAGAACGGGTGCGACATCCGCCAGCTCTACCCGTGGGAGGGCGTCGTCACCCCGCCCTGGAACAGCACCCTGTGCTCCATCAGGCCCCAGGAGTCCAGCACCCCGCACGGCCACGACACCGACGAGACGTTCATCTTCGTCAGCGGCCACGGGCGCGCGCGGGTGGGCACCGAGGAACGCGAGGTGGTGCCCGGCGACGTCATCTACATCCCCCACGGCACCAACCACATCGTCACCAACGACAGCGACGAGCAGGCGCTGACCTTCGTCAGCATCTACTGGCTGCAGCCCGCCGGACCCGGGGAGGACGCGTGAGCGGCGACACCGCGCACGACACCCCGCACAGCGGCGCGGACGGCGCCGCGGGCGGCTCGGCGGGCGGCTCCGTGGGAAGCGGCGGGGCGGGCGGGGGTGGGCGGCGCCGGCGTGTGGACGTCACGTTCTCCCCGCCCACCCCCAACGGGGACCTGCACCTGGGACACCTGGCCGGGCCGGTGCTGGGCAGCGACGTGTGCGCCCGCGCCCAGAAGATCCAGGGCCACGACGTGGCGTTCGGCACCAGCACCGACGACAACCAGACCTACGTCGTCACCACCGCCCGGCGCCTGGGCACCGAACCCGAGGCCCTGATCCGCCAGGCCTTCGACGCCGTCACCAAGACCCTCGCCCTCGCGGGCGTGGAGGTCGACCTGTTCGAGCGCCCCGACGCCGAGTACACCGCGTTCGTGAAGAACTTCTTCACCCACCTGTGGCGCCACGGCGCGTTCGACCGCCGCGAGGTGGACCTGCCCTACGACGAGGAGAGCGGCACCTACCTCGCCGAGGCGTTCGTCACCGGCCGCTGCCCCACCTGCCTGGCCCACGCCCGCGCCGGCGTCTGCGAGGCGTGCGGCCTGTACAACCTGCCCGGCGCGCTGCTCGCGGTGGGCGAGGACGCGCTGCCCACCCGGAAGGTGTCGATCTGGGTCCTGGACCTGGAACGCCACCGCTCGCTGCTCGCCCACTGGTACCGCTCCAGCGACATCCGCCTGCGCCCGGACCTGGAGAACGTGGTCACCCGCTCCCTGGCCGCACCGCTGCCCTACATCCCCGTCACCTACCCCGGCACCTGGGGCATCGCGGTCGACTGGGACGGACCCGACGCCGAGCCCCAGACCGTCAACGCCTGGCCGGAGATCTACGTCGGCCACCTCTACTGGCTGCGGCGCGCCCGCGACAACCGGCGCGAGGACGTCGAGGAACTGGTGCAGTTCATCGGCATCGACAACGGCTTCTACAACGCGTTCGTGTACGTGGCCCTGTCGCTGCTGGCCGCACGCCACGGCCTGCCGGTCGAACTGCCCCGCACCCGCACCCTCACCAACCAGTACTACCTGCTGGAGGGCCGCAAGTTCTCCACCAGCAAGGGCGACGTGCGCTGGGCCGGGGAGTTCCTGGAGGCCTACGGACGCGACCGCACCCGCTTCGTGCTGTCGCTGACCAGCCCCGAACTGCAGCAGTCCGAGTTCAGCGAGCCGGTGGCCACCGCCACCCTCGCCGCCCGTTTCGACACCCCGCTGGCGACCATCGCCACCACCCTCACCACCGCCCTGGCCGGGCACCGCGCCGACCACGAGCCCTCCGCCTGGTGGGCCACCGCCCTGCACGCCACCCGCCGGCGCTTCGAGCAGGCCTACCAGACGCAGACGTTCTCCGTGCGCAAGGCCGCCGAGGCCCTCGCCCTGCACCTGGAGGTCCTCGCCCTGCGCTGCGCCGACCTCGACACCGAGGACCCCGCCGAGACCAGCGGCGCCCTGCGATTCCTGTGGACGCTGCGCACCCTGGCCTGGCCCGTGACCCCGGACCTCGCCGAACAGGTCGCCACCGCGTTCGGCGCGCCCTCCACCACCGGCGTCCCGCCCCTGCTCGCCGACCTCGACCGCCTCCCGCCGGCGCCCTTCGCCGGCCTCACGGCCCCCCTGCCCCCCACCCCCCAGAACACCTGACCCCACCCGGGGCACACCCGAACCACCCCCGGAACACCCACCGGGGGGGGTGCCCCCGGGACGCCCAACTCCCCGGGGGCAACCTCGGAACAACCGAATCCCCCGGGGGCGCCCTCGGGACGCCCAACCCTCCTCCGGCGGCACCCTCGGAACAACCGAATCCCCGGGGGGGCACCCGCGGGACGCCCAACTCCCGGGGGGTGCCTTCGGGATGCCCGAACCGCCCCCCCCCGGGGGGGTGGCCCGGCCCCCCGGGGGGTGGCGGGTGCCGGGGCCGGCAGGCCCGCCCCCCCCCTTGTTTTCCTCGTCCTTTCGCCCACCTGTCCCGTGCCGACCGGCACACCCCACGCCGCAAGGGAATCGACGCATCATGCAGCGCACCTTCATGCACTCCAAGATTCACCGCGCGACCGTCACCGACAGCAACCTCAACTACGTCGGGTCGATCACCATCTCCCCCGAACTCCTCGAAGCCGCCGGCATCGGCGTCTACGAACTCGTGCACGTCGTCAACGTCAACAACGGCGCCCGCTTCGAGACCTACACCATCCTCGACGACTCCCCCAACCCGCCCGCCGGGCACATCGTCGTCAACGGCGCCGCCGCCCGCCTCGTGCAGACCGGCGACAAGGTCATCATCATCAGCTACGCCCAGCTGACCGACGAGGAGCGCACCGACTTCAAGTCCCGGGTCGTGCACGTCAACGACGCCAACGAGATCACCGAGACGGCCCTGCTGAGCGCCTGAGCGCACACCCCCGCCCGCCCTGCCGGGAGCAGCAACCCCCCGGGCCCCCGGGGGCAGGACACCCCACCCCCCGTTTCCGCGTGTGCCGGGTGCCTGCCCCCGGGGCCGGGTCCTGCTGCGCACGCGACAAGTTGAGGATGCGTGAGTAGTGAAGACGAACAAGGTTCACCCCATCCTGGGCATCGGGTTCGGACCGGCGAACCTCTCCCTGGCCGTCGCGCTCGACGAACTCGGCCGCCCCGACGACGCCCACTTCCTCGAACGCTCACCGGGCTTCCAGTGGCAGGACGAGCAACTGCTGCCCGGCACCGACATCCAGAACAACCCGTTCCGCGACCTGGTCATGCAACGCAACCAGGACAGCCCCTACACGTTCATCAAGTACCTCGCCTCCCGCGGCGCCCTGACCGACTACCTCCACCTGAACGCCAAGTTCCCGCTGCGCCGCGAGTACGCCGGCTACCTCGCCTGGGTCGCCCGCTCCTTCGCCGAGCACGTCGACTACGGGCAGAGCGTCCAGGCCCTGGGCCTGGTGGAGGACAGCGACGGCGGCGAGCTGTTCAGCGTGCGCACCCACGAGGGCGCCCGCTACCTCGCCCGCACCGTCGTCGTGGGAACCGGCCGCTCCCCGCGCATCCCCGCCCCCTTCCGCACCCCCGCCGCCACCGGGGCGGGCGTCTTCCACTCCACCCGCTACCTGTCCTCCATCGAGGCCCTCGCCGCACGCGACATCCGCGTGGCGGTCGTCGGCGCCAGCCAGAGCGCCATCGAGATCGTCCTGGACCTGCTGGCCCGCCCCAACGTGCGCCAGGTCACCTCCATCCACCGCGGCATCGGCTTCCGCCTCAAGGACACCAGCCCCTACAGCCGCCAGGTGTTCCTGCCCGAGTTCGTCGACTACTTCCACCCCCTGCCCTCCGCCACCCGCCGGCGCCTGCGCGCGGAACTGCGCTCCATCAACTACGCCGCCTGCGACCAGGACGTCATCGACCGCCTCGTCGGCCTGCAACGCGAATACGAACTCACCGGCAGCGACCGGCTGCGCCTGGCCCCCTTCACCGAGGTCACCGCCCTGGAGAACGCACCCGGCGGCGGACACCGCCTGAGCGTCCACGACGTCAACCACCTCACCCGCGACACCATCGACACCGACATCGTCGTCCTGGCCACCGGCTTCAAGGACTTCGGCACCGGCGCCCACGACGAGCGCTACCACCCCCTGCTCGAAGGCCTCGCCCACCGCCTGCCCCTGGACGACGACGGCATCCCCGTCGTGGAACGCGACTACTCCATCACCCTCAAGGCCTCCGCCTCCGCCCCGCGCCCGCTGAAGGTCTACCTCAACGGCCTGTGCGAGGCCAGCCACGGCATGGGCGACGCCGGCGCCCTCGCCATGCTCTCCGTACGCGCCTCCGACGTCACCGCCTCCCTGCTCCACCTCCACGAGGACGACACCCCCCGGCACCGCCCGGCCGAACGGGTCCTGCAGTGAGCACCACCCCCGGCGCGGACATCGCCGTCGTGGGCGCCGGCGTCATCGGCCTGGCCACCGCCGAACGCCTCGCCGCCCACGGCGCACGCGTCGTCCTCATCGACGACACCGGCGCCACCGGCGGCGCCACCAGCGCCTCCGGCGGCCTCGTACGCGCCTTCGACCCCACCACCACCCACGCCGCCTGGGCCGCCGAAGGCTGCGCCGCCTACCAACACCGCGGCCCCCACGGCACCTGGCCGCACCTGCGCGCCCACGGCAGCCTCACCCTCCTGGACCGCGACACCCTCACCACCGCACACCCCGCCCTCACCACCGCCCACGACGCCGGCCACAGCGCCCACGTACTCGACGCCCACCAGATCACCCACCACTTCCCCGCCCTGCGCACCCCCGACCACCTCCTCGCCGTCCACGAACCCCACGCCGGCTGGCTGCCCGCCCAGGACCTCACCCGCGCCCTGCTGCACGAAGCCACCACCCACCCCACCACCCGCCTGCTCACCACCCGCGCCACCGCCCTGCTCACCCGCCCCGGCGACACCCGCGTCCACGGCGTGCAGACCACCACCGGCCCCGTCCACGCCGACGCCGTCCTGCTCGCCGCCGGCGCCGCCAGCACCCCCCTGGCCGCCACCGCCGGCATCCACCTGCCCCTGACCACCCGCGCCGTCGGCTACTGCCTCTTCCACATCGAGGACACCACCCACCTCGCCCACCTGCCCACCCTCGTCGACACCACCACCGGAGCCTGGCTGCGCCGCTGGGACGACGACCACACCGTCCTCGCCGGCGTCACCAGCACCCGCACCGGCATCCCCCCCACCGTCCGCCACCACGTCACCCCCGCCGAAGAACACCGCATCCGCACCGTCGTGCGCGAACGCTTCCCCCCGCTCGCCCACGCCCGCGCCGTCGGCGGCGTCAGCGCCTACGACGCCCTCACCCCCGGCACACCCGGCACCGTCACCCGCTGGAACCAGGCCCCGGGCCTGGTCACCGCCGTCGGCTGGAACGGAGGCGGCTTCAAACTCGCCCCCGCCGTCGCCCGCCACGCCGCCACCGAACTCCTCACCGCGGCCAGCCGATGACCGACACCGACTCCTGGCGCCTCAACCCCACCGACGAAATGCTCCACCACAGCGCCCACACCCTCGGCTCCACCCGCATCGTCCAGGTCCTGTGGCACACCCCCCGGCCCCTGCCCGCCCACGCCCTCGACGACCTGTGGCACCACCTCAACCACGGACTGCTCAGCCGCCGCGCCCACCACCCCCGCCTGCCCGGCGCCCGCCGCGCCTGGAAACCCGCCACCAACACCGACCCCCCGCACCACCAGACACACCCCCTCACCCACACCACCGCCCCCGACTGGATCGACGACCAGATCCGCATCCCCCTACCCGCCGGCTCCACCCGCCTGTGGCACCTCGCCAGCGCCCCCTACGACGGCGGCCACCTGATCTCCCTGACCGTGCCCCACTTCCTCAGCGACGGCCTCGGCATCCTGAACGCCCTCGCCACCACCACCCGAGCCCACCCACCCACCGGCCCCCGCCACAGCGACACCGCCGACGCCCTGCGCCAGATCACCCGCGCCGCCCGCCACACCGCCCGCTGGACCCTCCACCTCGCCACCGACCCCCACCTGCGCACCACCCTCACCACCGCCCTGCACCCCACCACCAACAACACGACAGCAACCGGTGCGGCCAACAGTGCAGCCAACGGGACAGCAGCCGATGCGGCGGGCACCGCCGCGAACGGTACGGCGAACAGGACTGACGGCACGGTAAGCGGGACCGCGAACGGTGCGGCGAACGGGACTGACGGCACGGTAAGCGGGACCGCGAACGGTGCGGCGAACGGGACTGACGGCACGGTAAGCGGGACCGCGAGCGGCACGACGGACGGGACTGACGGCACGACGGACGGGACCGCAAGCGGGACGGCGGGCGGGGCGGGGGGCGGGTCGCAGCCGCGGTTCTTCACCACCGCCGTCCTCGACATCGACGCCCACGCCTGGGAGGAACGGGCCCGCGCCCACGGCGGCACCGTCAACAGCCTCTTCCTGGAGATCGCCGCCAACCTCCTGCGCGCCCGCCTGCCACACGCCGCCCACCACGGCCTCACCCTCGGCATCCCGATGAACCTGCGCCGCGCCGACGGCGACGAACGCGCCAACGCCCTCGTCGTCCTCCCCCTGCCCCTGCCCGGCGGCCCCCCACACCACGACGACCTGCACCCCACCCGCCGCGCCACCAAACACCTCCTGCAGACCTCCGCCACCCACCGCACCACCCTCGTCCCCGAACCCCTGTGGCACCTACTGCCCGAACACCTGGCCACCCGCCTGAAAAACCCCGGCGCCCAGCAGACCGACGCCGTCGCCTCCAACTTCGGCGACATCCCCGACGCCGTCGCCCGCTGCGCCGGCCCCACCGCCACCCGCGTGGCCCTGCGCACCATGAACGTCCCCGGCCTGATCCCCGAACGCGCCCGCCTGCGCGCCTCCCTGTGCCTGGCCCGCCTGGGCCCACGCATGACCCTGACCGTCACCGCCATGCCCGACCACTTCGGCACCCGCGACCACCTGCACCACCTGGTCACCGAAGAACTGACGGCCTGGGGACTGACCGCACAACCGTGGTGGCCCGCCCCCCCGCCCACCACGAAGGAGAACTGATCCCCATGCCCACACCCGTGCCCACCAGACCCGCCAACCCCGAACGCTGGTTCCGCACCCGCCCCGACTCCTCCGTCCTCACCCGCCCACGCCTGCTCGCCCGCTCACTCATCCACGCCACCGACCTCGACGACCACATCACCTTCTACGAACACCTCCTCGCCGTGGACGCCGACCTGCGCATGCCCATCCCCGACTTCGGCGGCCTGGAACTGGCCGCCATCGGCAACCTCCTGCTGATCGCCAGCGAACGCCCCTTCACCCCCATGCAACGCCGCACCGCCTACTCCCTGATCGTCCCCTCCCTCACCACCCAACTCACCCTCCTGCACACCACCGCCACCACCGTCCTCGAAGCCCCCGAACCCATCCTCCCCGGAGCCCGCGCCCGCGTGCGCTACCCCGACGGCCAACTCGCCGAACTCGTCGAACACCGCCCCTACCCCGGCGAACAACCCCGCACCCGCACCACCACCAACAGCGCCAACGACAACACCGCCGACAACAGCACCAGCAACGCTGTCGACGGCGGCAGCAGCGGCGGCACTGACGGCAGCGGCGGCGGTGCGGCGGCGCGGGACAGGGCACCACAGCTGCTCGTACGCCGCGCCGTCCCCGAGGAAGACTTCACCACCACGCTACGGCTCTACGAACACCTGCTGCAGGCCCCCGCCCTCACCGGCCCCGCACCCACCGGCCCCCACCCCGCACGCTGCGCCGTCATCGGCAACCTCCTGCTCGTCGCCCGCACCACCCCCGACCCCGCACCCTGCCCCACCGCCCTCGTCCTGCCCCCCACCGCCACCGCCACCACCGGCAACGGCAACGGCCACAGGAACAAGGACGGGAACGGGGACGAGGGCGGGGGCACGGTGCTGCTCGCCGGAGGCGTACGCGCCGAACTCTGGCAGACCCCCCACGGACAGCAGCACTGACCCCGTACCCCCGACACGCACGTACGCGAGCGACACCCCCGGACCACCCCGCACCGCCCGCCCCCCCTTTCCCGCTGTTCGGACCTGTGGAGGATCGGACCCATGGCCTTCGTCATCGCCCAGCCCTGCGTGGACGTCAAGGACAAGGCGTGCATCGAGGAATGCCCCGTCGACTGCATCTACGAGGGCCCGCGCAAGATGTACATCCACCCCGGCGAATGCGTCGACTGCGGCGCCTGCGAACCCGTCTGCCCCGTCGAGGCCGTCTACTACGAGGACGCCGTACCGGCCCCCTGGACCCCCTACACCACCGCCGAACGCGAGTTCGCCGACACCCTCGGCTCCCCCGGCGGCGCCGCGGCCACCCAGGCCGCCACCACCGACCACCCCACGATCGCCGCCCTGCCGCCCACCACCACGGACAGCTGAGAGCACCGCGATGACCACGCCCGTCGTCCTCGTCACCGACGACCTCGCACCCGCCGCCCTGGACGCCCTGGGCCCCTGCGTGCAGGTACGCCGCATCCCCGCCGGCGACCACGCCGCCCTGCTCGCCGCCGCCCCCGGCGCGCACGCGCTCCTCGCCGGCCCCGACACCGACGTCGACGCCACCGTGATCACCGCCGCCCGCGACCTGAAAATCCTCGCCCGCCACGGCACCGGCCCGAACCACCGCACCGACCTGCCCGCCGCCACCCGCGCCGGCATCACGGTCCTCGCCCCACCCGCCCCCCAGGCCCTGTCCGTCGCCGAACTCACCTGCGGCCTGATCATCGCCACCGCCCGCCACATCCCCCAGGCCCACACCACCCTCACCACCGGCACCTGGAACCGCACCGCACACACCGGCACCGAACTACTCGGCAAAACCCTCGGCGTAATAGGCCTGAGCACCGCCGGACACCTCGTCGCACAACGCATGTCCGCCTTCGGCATGCACATCCTCGCCCACGACCCCACACACCCGACACACGCAGCAGACACGCACGCGGTGGACACGACGGGCACGGGCGCGACGGACACGGCAGACGCGGGCACGACGGGGGCGGTGGGGGTTCGCATCGTGACGCTGGAGGAGCTGCTCGGCGCCTGCGACGTCATCACCCTCCACGAACCCGCCGGCCCCGCCACCCTCCCCGTCCTCGGTCACGACCACCTGCGCCGGGTCAAACCCACCGCCCTGATCGTCAGCGCCGAACACGCCGGCGCCCTCGACCACCGCGCCCTGGCCCGGGCCCTGGACGAAGGACGCATCGCCGGCGCCGCCCTGGACATCCCGGCCGCACCCGGCCCGCACACCACCCCCGCGAGCGCCACCCTGGCCGCCCACCCCCGCGTCGTCGCCACCCCCGCCCTCGCCACCCGCACCACCGAGGCCCGCGAACGCGCCCACACCCAGGCCGCCCACGCCGTACGCCACGCCCTGCAATCCGCCCACGACCCCGGCCCGCACAGCATCAACCTGCCCGGCGCCGGCACCGACCCCCAGGTCACCGCGTTCGTCCCCCTCGCCCGCCACCTCGGCCGCATCCTCACCGCCCTGGGCGACGGCACACCCCCCCAAGGCCTGCGGATCACCACCCACGGCGACCTCACCCGCCACGACACCCGCCTGCTGCAGGCCGCCGCCCTCGCCGGCATCCTCGACGACCTCACCGACGAACGCGTCACCCCCGTCAACGCCCCCCTCATCGCCCACGACCACGACATCGACGTCCACCCCGCCACCGCCGCCCCCTGCCCACGCCACCGCACCACCCTGAGCGTGCGCGCCCACCACACCGACGGCCGCACCACCACCGCACGCGCCACCGTCACCGGCCCCCGCGCCCGCCACCGCCTCACCGGCATCGACGACCACGACCTCGACCTCCCCCTGGACACCCACACCCACCTGCTCCTGCTGCGCTACAAAGACACCCCCGGCATGATCGGCGCCTTCGGCCGCGTCCTGGGCGACCTGAACCTCAACATCGCGCACATGCAGGTCTCACGCACCACCGAAGGCGGCGAAGCACTCGCCGCCATCACCCTCGACACCACCCCGGCCCCCGCCCCGGCCCCGGCCCCGGCCCACAGCGCCCCGACGGCCCCGGCCCGCAGCGCCCCCACGGCCGCGGCCCGCGGCGCCGCCGGCGCCCTGACGGCCCTGACGGCCGCCGGCCCCGGCGTGCACACGGCCAGGTCCGTCGACCTCACCGACCGCCACCACCCCACACCACCGCACACGGAGGATCCGTCATGACGGACGTCACGGGCTGCCCCGTCCACCACAGCTTCGACCCCCTGGGCGAGGCCTACATCGCCGACCCCTA
Organism: Kitasatospora sp. NPDC058115; assembly: GCF_042884635.1. Lineage (NCBI taxonomy): Bacteria > Bacillati > Actinomycetota > Actinomycetes > Kitasatosporales > Streptomycetaceae > Kitasatospora > Kitasatospora sp. NPDC058115. The sequence continues at coordinate 9,663 of NZ_JBHVTL010000028.1, read as the reverse complement.
CCCGATCCTGACCGGGGTGCGCGAAGAGACCGCCGCCTTCTACGCCCCCTCCATCGACATGTGGGTCATCACCCGCTTCGACGACATCCAAAGCGCCCTGATGGACCCCAAGACGTTCTCCGCCGCCGTCGGACAACGCCCCGTCTTCCCCCTGTCCGACGAAGCGCAGAACATCATCAAGGCCGGCTTCCACGCCTACCCCGTCATGTCGGACTGCGACCCGCCCCGCCACACCCGCATACGCCGCCACAACCAGAAATCGTTCTCCGCCCGCCGCATCTCCGCCCTGGAACCCAAGGTCTGGGCCAAGGCCGAAGAACTCCTCGACGCCGTCGAACCCGGCTCCGGCATCGTCGACCTCGTCTCCGCCCTCACCTACCCCCTGCCCGCCTACATGATCTTCACCTTCATCGGCTTCCCCGACGAGGACATGGACATGCTGAAGTCGTGGTGCGGCAACCGCATCGCCTTCAGCTGGGGCCGCCCCACCCCCGAAGAACAACGCGACATCGCCTCCAACATGGTCAACTACTGGCAGTACTGCGAAGAATTCGTCGCCAAACGCCTCGCCGAACCCGTCGACGACTTCACCAGCGACCTCATCCGCATCCACCAGGCCGACCCCGAAAGCCTGCCCGTCTCCGACATCACCAACGTCGCCTACGGACTCAGCTTCGCCGGCCACGAAACCACCACCAGCTTCACCGGCAACGCCATCCGCCGCCTGCTCGTCAACCGCCCCCAATGGGACGACCTGTGCGCCGACCGCACCCTCATCCCCCAAGCCGTCGAGGAAATCCTGCGCTACGACAGCAGCATCCCCGCCTGGCGACGCATCACCACCCGACCCGTCACCGTCGGCACCACCGACATCCCCGCAGGCGCCAAGATCCTCCTCCTCCTCGGCGCCGCCAACCGCGACACCAACCACTTCGAAGACCCCGAAACCTTCAACGTCCACCGCGACGACTCCCGCAAACACCTCGCCTTCGGCCAAGGCATCCACTACTGCATCGGCGCCCCCCTCGCCCGCATGGAAGCACGCATCGCCCTCGACCTCCTCGCCCAACGCGCCCCCGACATCAACCTCGTCGACAACCAGGACTTCGACTTCCCCGCCAACGTCTCCTTCCGCGGCCCCCGCAAACTCCTCGTCCACTGGCCCCACTAACCCCCACCCACCCCACCACCCGCCACCGGCCCCTCCCCCACCACACCAGACCACCGGCAACACCACCCCCCGCAACACAAACAACCGGCCCCCACCCGGCAAACCCCGACCACCACACCACGCAACCGGAAACCAAAACCGGGACCGACCGGACGACCGGGCCAGACACCGACCCGCAACCCGGACAGGACCCGACCCGGACCAGACAGCCAGGAACCGCAACCGGCCCGGAGCCGGATGGGGGTCGGGCGGGAACCGGAGCGGGGTGGGGGTCGGGTGGGGCGGGCAGGGGCCGGACGGCCGGGGGTCGGGTGGCCGGGCAGCCGGGAGCCGGAGCCGGGCGGGGACCGGACAGCCGGGAACAGGAGCCGGGCGGGGCCGGGCGGGGCGGCCGGGTGGCCGGGGTCAGGCCGGCGGTCGGGACGGGCAGGGGCCGGGCAACCGGCGGGCGGGGTCGCCGAGTGACCGGGGGTCAGCGTTCGTCGACCACCAGCGTCTGCAGCACCCGCCCGCACTGCCCCGCCTCGTCCGCCAGCACCCCCTCCGCCAGACCCGCACCCCGCGCCGCAGCCGCCGTCGCCGAACGCAGACACAACCACGACCCCACCGGATCACGGTGCACCAGCAACGTCACATCCGTGTTGATGACGAACCGCCGATGATGATCCAACTCGAAAGCCACCGCCCAACTGCTGTCCGCCAGCACCAGAGCACGCGTCAACGGCGTGTCCGAACAACCCGCCAGCAACGGAATACGCTGACGCGCCCACACCACCCCCGGCCCCGGCACATCAAAACCCCCACCCCCCTCGAACCGCCACTCCATCGCCGCGAGATACCCCTCAGAATGAGCACCCGCCATCACCGCCGCCGGCTGCACCCCCGGCACCCGCCCCACCCCCGGCCCCGGCGCCAGACACGGCGTGTCCACCGGACTCGCCACCACCCGCCACGCCCGCGCCAACGCCACCGTCCGCCCCCCACAGACGATCTCACCCTCCAGCAACTCCGCACGCCGCCCCGACCGCACCGTCCGCACCTCCACCCGCAGATCCGCAACCGGCACCGCACGCACCAACTCCACCGTCACACGCGCGATCCGCAACCCCTCCCTCGGCCGATAACGCTCCATCGCCCACCCCAACAACGCCGACGGCGGCCCCCCATGCTGCAACTTCGCACTCCACGGCCCCGCCGTCGCCGCACCACTCGCAAACACCCCCTCACCCACCTCCTCATAGAACGCCCCACCCACCGCCACATCACCAACACCCACAACAACCAACTCCCTTCACACAACCGAAACTTCCCCACACAACGACCTCGACCACCGCACAGCGCCGAGACCCCCACACCCCGAACACCCCCACCGATACCGCACCCCGACACACCCACGAAAGACCCCCACACACCAGATGCCGCACCCAGGAAGGCACGCAGACACCGCCTCGGCAACAGGCGTGCAGCAACGCCACGCCCAAGGAGGCTGCCGGCTACGGAAGAGGCCCAGCACACCACGTGGTGCCACACCCGGGAAGGCGTGCAAGTACGGCCCCGGGAACGGGTGTGAGCAGTGCCGCCCCCGGGAGGGTCGCCGGGTTGCCGGGTACGGCTGCAACTGCCCGACAGCACCGCACCCGAGAGCGTCGCCGGCTGCGGAAGGGACCCGGCACACCACGTGGTACCACACCCGGGAAGGTGTGCAAGTGCGGCCTCGGGAACGGGTGTGAGCAGTGCCGCCCCCGGGAGGGTTGCCGGGTACGGCTGCGACTGCCCGGCAGCGCCGCACCCGAGAGGGTTGCCGGCTGCGGAAGGGACCCAGCACACCGCGTGGTGCCACACCCGGGAAGGCGTGCAGGTGCGGCCTCGGGAACGGGGTGTGAGGTGCCGCGCCCGGGAGGGTTGCCGGGTTGCCGGGTACGGCTGCAACTGCCCGGCAGCGCCGCACCCGAGAGCGTCGCCGGCTGCGGAAGGGACCCAGCACACCGCGTGGTGCCACACCCGAGAGGGTGTGCAGGTGCGGCCTCGGGAACGGGTGTGAGCAGTGCCGGGCCCGCGAGGAGTTCCGGGTTGCCGGGTACGGCTGCAACTGCCCGGCAGCGCCGCACCCGAGAGGGTTGCCAGCTGCGGAAGGGGTCCAGCGCACTTCGTGGTGCCACACCCGGGAAGGTGCGCAAGTGTGGCCTCGGGAACGGGTGTGAGCAGTGCCGCCCCCGGGAGGGTTGCCGGGTTGCCGGGTACGGCTGCGACTGCCCGGCAGCGCCGCGCCCAAGGGGGTTGCCGGCTGCGGAAGGGACCCAGCACACCGCGTGGTGCCACACCCGAGAAGGCGTGCAGGTACGGCCTCGGGAACGAGGTGTGAGGTGCCGGGCCCGGGAGGGTTGCCGGGTACGGCTGCGACTGCCCAGCGGCGCCGTGCCCGGGAGGTCCGCCAGGCCACGGGCCGGCCGGCCGGCGGGTGAGCCGGCGGGTGGGTGGGTGGGTGGGTGGGGCGGTGGGTGTCATGACTTCGGGGCCGCCGCGGCCGGCGCGGTCGCGGATCCCCACTGCGCCCGGCCCCGCCCACGAAACCACCGCCGGTAGGAATCCGGCGGCACCCCGACCGTACGGGTGAAATGCCGGCGCAAGGTCGCGGCAGTCCCCATCCCGGTCTGCGCGGCAACCTGCTCGACACTGAGGTGCGTGGTCTCCAGCAACCGCTGCGCGAGCTGAACACGCTGCGTCAGCAACCACTGCAAAGGCGCCATCCCCGTACCCGCACGAAAACGCCGCACCAGCGTCCGCCGGCTCACATTGGCCTGCTGCGCCATGACCTCGACCGTCACCTGCTGGTCCAGCCGCTGCGCCGCCCAGGCCAGCACCTCCGTCAGCAACGGATCCTCCGCACCGTCCCCACCCTGCAACGACGGCGCCGGCGGGGACGGCACCTGCTCGTCCCCACCCTGCAACGGCGTCACCAGACGATACGCCAGCGCCTTCGCGACCGCCGGACCGTGATCGACCCGCACCAGATGCAGGAACAGATCCAGCGTCGCCGCACCACCCGCCGACGACAGAATGTCACCCTCGTCGACACACAACGCCTCCGCATCCACCCGCACCCGCGGATACCGGGCCGCCAGCAGATCGGCATGCGCCCAGTGCGTGGCCACCCGACGCCCGTCCAGCAACCCCGCGGCCGCCAGCACGAACGCCCCCGTGTCCGCACACACCATCCGCGCACCGGCCTCATGAGCCCCACGGATCGCATTCAACAGACCCGCCGACGGCATCCGCGTCACATCCGGCCACCCCAACACCACAACGGTGTGAGCCTTGGCGAGCTCCTCCAGAGAGCACAACCGCTCGATCCGGCACGCATCACAGCTGTCCACACTGTCGACCACATACGCCGCGAAGTCGTACCAAGGATCCGCCAGCGCCGCACGATCGACACCGAACACCTCACGCGCAGCCGCAAGATCAAGACCGGAGATTCCTGCAGCAAAAACCAGAGCTAGAGAAATCGGCATGACTCATACCGTCACCGCCGGAACGTTCCCGGTCAATAGAGTCGTGCCGAAGTATCCGGCAAATGCCGTGACACGACACGGAACCCGCGGACAGGAAGAGCCCGCACAGCATCAGCATAGCATCGGCGCAAGAGCGCATGAGCCACTTGTTTATCCCCACGGACCTGCCGAAGTCGTGGACGACCTGCCCCCACCCCACCCCACCCCACCACCCCGCCCACCCACCCGCACCCGACCCGCTGACCTGCACACACGCCCGGAACCCCCGCCTCCGGCACCGCACCCAGGGCCCGCTCCCCGAAAGGGTGATGTCGCAAAGCTGCCAGTCTCCCTCCCCGGGACCTGCTGGACTGGTCGCGCACCGAAAGGCCCTTCACAGGACGGAATTCATGGCCTCAACGACGACCGCCACTTCGCTCGAAGGCGGAACCGGCCGGCCCGTTCGATCACCCGTGGTCGAGTGGCTGGCGGTATTGTCGGTAATGCTGGGGATCTTCTCGATCGTCACAACCGAAATTCTCCCGATCGGACTGCTCACCTCGATCGGCTCCAGCTTCACCATCTCCGACGGGATGGCGGGGCTGATGATGACCATGCCCGGATTCCTCGCAGCACTCTCCGCGCCCCTGGTCACCGCCGCCACCGCACGCATCGACCGCCGCCTCATGCTGTGCGTGTTCATGCTGCTGCTCGCACTGGCGAACTTCCTCGCCGCCGCAGCACCGGACTACTGGCTGGTCCTGGTCTCACGCGTCATGGTCGGCATCACCATCGGCGGCTTCTGGTCCATCGGAGCCGGACTCGCCGACCGCCTCGTCCCCCCCGAGAAAGTCGGACGAGCCCTGTCCGTCATCTTCTCCGCCGTCCCCCTGGGCTCCGTCCTCGGCGTCCCCGTCGGCACCTTCATCGGCGACATCGCCGGCTGGCGCACCGCCTTCGTCGTCATGGGCGTCCTCACCGTCGCCATCCTCGCCCTGCTCCTCGCCGTCATGCCACCCCTGCCCCCCACCGAAACCACCCGCCTGAGCGTCCTCGCAGGACTCTTCCGCAGCACCAACACCCGCTACGCCCTCGCCCTGACCTTCCTGATCGTCCTCGCCCACTTCGGGACCTACACCTACGTCACCCCGTTCCTCGAACAGGTCACCCACGCCGGCTCCCGCGCGATCACCGTGTTCCTCCTCATCTACGGCGCCGCCGGCATCGCCGGCAACTTCCTCGGCAGCGCCCTGGTCACCCGCCACCCACGCACCGGCTTCGGCACCGCCGCCGCACTCCTGGCCGCCGCAACCCTCCTCCTGCCCGTCCTCGGACACAGCGACACCGGCGCCATCACCCTGCTGATCGTCTGGGGCATCGCCTACGGAGCAGTCCCCGTCTCCTCCCAAACCTGGTTCGCCAAAGCCGCACCCACCGCACCCGAAGCCGCCTCGGTCCTGTTCACCGCCTCCTTCCAGGCAACCATCTCCCTCGGCGCCCTCGTCGGCGGCGCCATCGTCGACCGCACCTCCCCCTCCACCGTCATGACCCTCGGCGGAATCACCGCCACCCTCATGGTCCTCACCACCCTCCTCCACCTCACCCACCGCCAAACCTGGCCCGACACCACACACCCCTAACCACCACCAACACCCACAACACCCCAGCACCCCGGCACCCCAGCACCCCAGCACCCCGGCACCCCGGCACCCCGGCACCCGCACAACGTCCCAACACCACCGGGACAAACCACCGGGACACACCACGGACACGCCACGGGCCCGCGCACAGCACACACCACAACAGCCACACCACCGCACCACCGGGAAGCGGCACCCGCACCACAGCACCCACGTGACACGGCACCCGCCACCGGCCCCTTCGCACCACCGGGGCACCCTCGTGACGTGGGACACCCGCACCACCGGGGCACCGCGGCACACACGCCACAACAGCCACGTCCCGCGGCACACGCACCACCCCGCAGCACCCGTCACACGGGACCCCGCGCGATGCACCACCCGCACCACCCCGCCCGCGCGACACGGCACCCTCGTGACACAGCACCCGCACCACCGGGGCACCGCGCCACACGCCGCCGGCCCCTTGGCACCACCGGGGCACCGCGGCACACGCACCACAACAGCCACGTCCCGCGGCACACGCACCACCCCGCGCGACGCGGCAGCCGCGTGACACAGCACCCGCCCCACCCTGCACCACCCGTCACGCGGCACCCTCGTGACACGGGGCACCCGCACCACCGGGGCACCGCGCCACACGCCACGGGCCCCGCACCACCCGTCACACGGGACCCCGTCCGATGCACCACCCGCACCACCCCGCGCGACGCGGCAGCCGCGTGACACAGCACCCGCACCACCCCGCACCACCCGTCACACGGCACCCCCGTGACGCGGGGCACCCGCACCACCGGGGCACCGCGACACACGCACCACCCCGCACCACCCGTCACACGGGACCCCGCGCGATGCACCACCCGCACCACCCTGAGCGACGCGGCAGCCACGTGACACAGCACCCGCACCACCCCGCACCACCCGTCACACGGCACCCCCGTGACACGGGGCACCCGCACCACCGGGGCACCGCGACACACGCCACGGGCCTTCCACCACCGGTCACGCGGCACCCGCACCACCCCCCCGCACCACCCGTCACGCGGAACCCCGCGCGACGCGGCTGCCGCGCAACGCACTCCCGCGCGGGCCGGCACCCGTACCACCGGTCACGCGGCACGCGCACCACAGCACCCCCGTGACACGGCACGCACCACCCCCGCACCACCCCCGCACCATCCGGGCGGCGCGGTGCCCCGCGCGAGGCACCACCCGCGCGAGCCGGCACCCCCGCACCACCCCGCACCACCCCGCACACCCGTGACGCGGGACCCGCGCCACCCCCGGCACGTGCCCGCCACGGCGACCCCCGCGGCGTGTACGTGCCGCGGCACGGCCACCACGCCACACCCCCCTGCCCCCGCCCCACCCGAAGGCGCCCCTACACCCCCGCCCGCCCGCACGGGCACGGGACCACGGCGCCCGCCCGCGCGGCCCCCAGGGCCACGCCCCCCGGCACCATCACCTACCGAGAGGACACCACACATGTGCGGAATAGTCGGCTGGGTGGACTTCGAGCGTGACCTGACCCTCGAACACGCCACCGTCAACGCGATGACCGACACCATGGCCTGCCGCGGCCCCGACGCCGAAGGCGTCTGGATCGACCGCCACGCCGCGATCGGCCACCGCCGGCTGTCGGTCATCGACCTCGAAGGCGGCCGCCAGCCGATGGTCGCCGAGGAGGACGGCCGGGCCCTGGCCGTCCTCACCTTCAGCGGCGAGATCTACAACTACCGCGAACTGCGCTCCGAACTGACCGTCCTCGGCCACCGCTTCCGCACCAACAGCGACACCGAGGTCGTCCTGCGCGCCTACCTCCAGTGGGGCCACGACATGGTCCACCGCCTCAACGGCATGTTCGCGTTCGGCATCTGGGACATCCGCCGCGAGGAACTCGTCCTCTACCGCGACCGCATGGGCGTCAAACCCCTCTTCTACTTCCCCACCCCCCACGGCGTCCTGTTCGGCTCCGAACCCAAAGCCATCCTCGCCAACCCCGCCGTCCCCCGCCGCGTCAACGCCGACGGCCTGCGCGAGATCCTCGACATGGTCAAAACCCCCGAACACGCCCTCTTCACCGGCATGGCCGAAATCCGCCCCGGCCACCTCGTCCGCGTCGGACGCCAAGGCCTGACCAAACACCGCTACTGGGCCCTGGAAGCCCGCGAACACACCGACTCCCTCGACACCACCATCACCACCGTCCGCGAACTCCTCGAAGACATCATCTCCCGCCAACTCATCTCCGACGTCCCCCTGTGCAGCCTGCTCTCCGGCGGCCTCGACTCCTCCGCCGTCACCGCCCTCGCCGCCAAAGCCCTCAAAGCCCAAGGCGCCGGCCCCGTCCGCTCCTTCTCCGTCGACTTCGTCGGCGCCGCCGAAAACTTCGTCCCCGACCCCCTGCGCGCCACCCCCGACGCCCCGTTCGTCCGCGACCTCGCCGAACTCGTCCACGCCGACCACAAAGAAATCCTCCTCGACAGCGACGACCTCAGCGACCCCGCCATCCGCGCCGCCGTCCTCGCCGCCACCGACCAACCCCCCGTCTGGTACGGCGACCTGTGGCCCTCCCTCTACCTCCTCTTCCGCGCCGTACGCGAACGCTCCACCGTCGCCCTCTCCGGCGAATCCGCCGACGAACTCTTCGGCGGCTACAGCTGGTTCCACGACCCCGAAGTCCTCACCGCCGAAACCTTCCCCTGGCTCACCACCACCCCCGCCCCCTTCTACGACGGCACCCCCCTCTTCGACCCCGCCCTCCTCAACCGCCTCGACATCCCCGCACGCCGACGCCAGGCCTACCACGAAGCCATCGCCGAAGTCCCCACCATCCCCGGCCAAACCGGCCTCGAAAAACGCATGCGCGAACTCGGCTACCTCAACCTCACCCGCTTCGTCAACACCCTCCTCGACCGCAAAGACCGCATGAGCATGGCCGTCGGCCTCGAAGTCCGCGTCCCCTTCTGCGACCACCGCCTCGTCGAATACGTCTTCAACACCCCCTGGGCCATGAAAAAATTCGACGGCCGCGAAAAAAGCCTCCTCCGCGCCGCCACCCGCGACCTCCTCCCCCAATCCATCATCGAACGCGTCAAAGCCCCCTACCCCAGCACCCAAGACTCCGGCTACGAAAAGAAACTCCGCGACCGCCTCACCGAAACCCTCACCAACCCCAACGCCCCCATCCACCCCCTCCTCGACCACAAAAAAACCAAACAACGCCTCAACAACCCCATCACCAACGAAAGCACCCAAATCACCCGCATCGACCTCGAAGTCCCCCTCGCCCTCAACAACTGGCTCCACACCTACAACATCACCATCACCGACTAACACCCACCACCACACCCCACACCCC
>NZ_JBHVTL010000027.1:0-137123 GCF_042884635.1 Kitasatospora sp. NPDC058115 | reverse complement strand
GGCGGCGGCGACCGCCTGGGCGGCGGCAGCTGCGGCGCCTTGGGCCGCGTCGGCGGCGCGCGCGGCCGCTTCCTTGACACGGGTCAGGTCCCGACCGGCCGCTTCGGTCTCCGCGGCGGCGGTCGCGGCGGACTCCTTGGCCAGCCGGGAGGTCTCGACCGCGCGGGCGGAGGCCGCCTTGGCGGCGTCCTTGGCGATCTGCGCCTGCCGGCCTGCCTCCTCGGCCTGGTCTGCCAGCTGGGAGATCGTCGCGCGTTCCTGGTCCCTGGCCAGGGCCACGAACTGGCCGACCGACAGGAACTCGGCGACATCGGCGGAGGTTCCGCGCAGCGCGACCTTCGCGGCCTCCTTCATGGCCGGGCCGCCGGCCGCGAGGAGTTTCATGACCGCGGCGCGGTCGTCGACGGCGGCGGCGTCGAACTGCCCCTTCTCCAGGAACCTCTTGACGTCCTCAGGGGTGCCCTGCAACGCGGCGGTGGCCTGCTCCCTGACGCTCACCCCGCCGGTGGCGACGAGTTGCATCGCTTCGACTCGGCGGTCCTGTTCCAGGGGCGTCTGCCAGCCGTCCTTGAGGAAGGTCCGCAGGTCCTCCTGGGTGCCCTTCAGTGCGCGGGTGGCCGCCTCGCGCACCCCCGGACCGCCGAGGCTGAAGATCTGGAACGCCGAGACGCGTTCGTCGTGGTACTCCGCGAGGTCCGCCTCGACGTCGAGGAAGCGCTTGACGTCCTCGTCGGTGCCGGTCAGCGCCGCCTCGGCGGCCGCCTGCACGCCGGGCCCGCCCTCCAGCCACAGGTTCACGACACGGCCGCGGTCCGTCGGTGCGGGCGTGCTCGGGCCGGGCCCGGGGTCCGTGGCGAACGCGGGAGCCGCGCCGAGCAGGCCGGCGGCGAGGGCCAGCGGCAGCAGGCCCGCGCATATTCGGCCGAGTACTGACAGCCGGACTCTGCGAGACCGCTTGCTCCCCCTGGCTCCGGGGGCTCCCAAGGGCCGAACGGGATGGTTCACAATCAATACCTCCCAAATGGTGCATCTGTGTTTCGGAGAAAGCTCGCCGAGCATCAGAAACGGAATGGGGTGTACGAATTCGTGAGACGTGGCCAAAAGTCGCTGCGAGGGGCAGTTCTGGGCCGATTCCGCGAACCTCATGGTGCCAGATATTGCTGGTACTTTACGCTGGCTCCGCCGTCGTCCAACACCCCTTCCGGCATTGCGGAATCAACTTGGTCCCGCCAGGATCGAAGGACCTGCCTTGATCAAATCCCGTACCCGCACGACTCTCGTGGTCGGCGCCACCGGAGCTCTGCTGGCATGCATCGGGCTCGCCTCGCTGTCGGCCGCACAGGCCACCACCGGAGCGGCTGCGGAGGAGGACATGCCCACCGCCGTCGAGGACTTCCAGTACCCGGAGGCTGACCGCATCCTGACGGAACGCAAGATCACGTTGAAGCGGGGTGACGGGCACATCCTGCTCAAGGAAGGACCCGGCCACACGGTTCCGACCAGTTGCCAGGCGGCGAACGAGATCTTCGTCGAATCGCGTCTCGACAGGCTCGGATACTGCTTCGTCGTCTCCGGTACGACCGGCTACCTCACCATGGAACTGCCGGACGTCTACGGCATTTGGACCGAGGATCGCTCCGTCAGCGCCAAGCTGCTCGCGGCCGGCCAGGAGAAGCAGGTGAACATCGGCCCTAACTCGGTCGAACCGGTCGGCGAAAGCCTGCCCGGCGGAAAGCGTTCCGTCCTGGTCGAACTCCGCATCACCGGATGATGCGGGCACGCAAGGCCGCTGCCACGCAAAACCGACACCGCACACATCAATTCGACTTGGCCGAAACGGCAATGAAAGGACAGCACCTCGTGTTCCGCACACGATCACACTCGGCCTGGACAACCGGGGCGGTCACGGCCGCTGTGCTGACCGGCGCACTGCTGACCGGCGGACCCGCTCCCGCCGTCAGCGGTGACACCTCACCGGCGGGCACCTACGCGTACGCGGCCAAGTTGGACATCGGCGACGGCGAACGCTCCTGCACCGGGGCCCTGATCGACCCGAACTGGATCGTCACCGCCACTTCCTGCTTCGCCGACAACCCCGCCCAACCGACGACCGTCCCCGCCGGCCCGCCCGCCCGTAAAACCACCGCCACCATCGGCCGCACCGACCTCACCACCACGGGCCAGATCCGCGACATCGCCGAACTCGTCCCCCGCACCGACCGCGACCTCGTCCTCGCCCGCCTCACCACCCCCGTCACCGACATCACCCCGGTGGCCGTGGCCACCACCGCCCCCACCACCGGGGAGGAGCTGACGGTGGCGGGCTACGGCCGCACCAGGACCGAGTGGGTGCCCGACAAGCTCCACAGCGCCGCCTTCACCGTCGGCGCGATCGACCTGGCCGGCCTCGGCATCGCCCCCAAGACCCCGGCCGACGCCGCCCTCTGCAAGGGCGACACCGGCGGGCCCGCCCTGCGCCGCGTCGGCGACCGCTACGAGCTCGCCGCCCTCACCAGCCGCTCCTGGCAGAACGGCTGCCTCGGTGCCGCCCCGACCACCCGTACCGGCGCCTACGAGACCCGCACCGACGACCTCGGCACCTGGATCCAGCAGACGCTCTCCGACTGGGCCGCCGTGGTGGCCGGCCGCGCCAGCGGACGGAACACCGTCTACAACCCCGACACGAAGACGGCCGAGATCTTCACCCTGCGCACCGACGGCGCCCTCATCCACGCCTACAACACCAACGGCGAGGGCTGGGCCGGCTGGCACCTGATCGGGCCCGGCGCACGGTTCACCGGCACGCCGGCGGTCGTCCACAACGCTGCCACCAACAGCCTTGAGGTGTTCGCCATCGGCACCGAGGGGTCCATGTACCGGGCGACGTGGAGCCGCGCCACCGGCTGGCAGCCGTGGACGATGACCGGTGACTGGAAGTACAGCGGCTCCCCCTCCGCCGTCTACAACCCGGACACCAGGACCGCCGAGGTCTTCGCCCTGCGTACCGATGGTGTCATGGCCCACCTCTACAACACCGACGGCGCCGGCTGGCACGGGCCGTTCACCCTCAACCCCTCAGGCCAGTTCACCGGCACACCGGCCGTCGTCCACAACCCCGTCACCAACACCCTCGACCTGTTTGCCACCGGCACCGACGGATCGATGTACCGGGCGGCCTGGAGCCGGGCCGCCGGCTGGACGTCCTGGACCATGGCCGGTGACTGGAAGTACCGCGGTTCCCTCACCACGGTCTACAACCCGGACACCAGGACCGCCGAGGTCTTCGCCCTGCGCACCGACGGCGTCATGGCCCACCTCTACAACACCGACGGCGCCGGCTGGCACGGACCGTTCACCCTCAACCCCTCAGGCCAGTTCACCGGCACACCGGCGGTGCTCCACAACCCCGTCACCAACACCCTCGACCTGTTCGTGGTCGGCACCGACATGTCCATGTACCGCGCAACGTGGAACCGCACCACCGGCTGGACGTCCTGGACCATGACCGGCAGCTGGAAGTTCCGCGGCTCCCCCTCCGCCGTCTACAACCCCGACACCAGGACGGCCGAGGTCTTCGGCCAGGGCACCGACGGCGTCATGGCCCACATCGCCAACCCGGCCGGCGCAGGCTGGACCGGCTGGTCCATCGTCGGCCAGATCCCCACGACGGGCTGACCGCACCCGGCTGACCGCACCCGCCGAGACCCCACCAGGTCGAGGAACGGAGAACCGACTCATGCTCCGCCCACGCCTACGCTCCGCAAGGACGGCGGCCGGGACACTCACCGCCGCCGTCCTCACCGGCACCCTCCTGACCGGCACGCCCGCCGCTGCCGTCAGCGGCGACACCGCGGCGACCGGTTCCTACGCCTTCACCGCCAAGCTGGACATCGGCGAGGGCACGCGCTCGTGCTCCGGTGCCCTGGTCGACCCGTACTGGATCGTCACCGCCGCCGCCTGCTTCGCCGACGACCCCGCCCGGCCGACGACCGTCCCTGCCGGCCCGCCCGCGCTCAAGACCATCGTCACCGTCGGCCGTACCGACCTCACCACCGCCACGGGGCAGGTACGGGATGTTGCCGAACTTGTCCCCCGCACCGACCGCGACCTCGTCCTCGCCCGACTCGCCCGCCCCGTCACCGACATCTCCCCGGTAGCCGTCGCAACGGGCGCACCCGTCCAGGGGGAGGGCCTGCGGGTCGCCGGCTACGGTCGGACCGGCACCGAATGGGTACCCGACAAACTCCACACCGCGACCTTCGGCGTGAACGCGGTCACCTCGACCGGCATCGGCATCACAGGCACCGCACCGGCCGGCGCCGCGGTGTGCAAGGGGGACACCGGCGGCCCCGCCGTCCGCGGGAGCGGCGGCACCGTCCAACTCGTCGCCGTCATAAGCACCTCCTGGCAGAAGGGCTGCCTCGGCAGCACCGAGACCACCCATGACGGCGCCACCGCCACCCGCACCGACGACATCGGCGACTGGATCCAGCTCGTGCGGTCCCGCCCGTTGCCGCCCCAGGCACCCGGCGTCCTGCGCTGGTTCCTCTCCGATTCCGCCCAGTCGAACTTCAACACCCGGCCGGTCTTCGACTTCGGGAAGAGCCCGATGATCCCGCTGACAGGCAATTGGGACGGCATCGGCGGGGACACCCCCGGCTGCTACGACCCCACGACCGCGCACTTCTACCTGACCAACTCCCTCGACGGCACCCCGAGCAGCACCGACTTCGGGTTCGGCAACCCGGGCGACGTCCCGGTGGTCGGCCGGTGGGACGGCGGACGCACCACCGAGGTCGGGATCTACCGCCCCAGCACCGCCACGTTCCACCTACGCCACCACGACGGCACCGTGACCTCCTTCATGCTGGGCGACGGCGGCAACTGGAAGCCGATCGCCGGAGACTGGACGCACAAGGGCTACGACACCCCGGGGCTGTTCAACCCCAACACCGCCACCTTCTACCTCGTGAACTCCATCCACAGCGCCGATGCCGACGTCACGTTCACCTTCGGCAACCCGGGGGACACGCCCCTCGCCGGCGACTGGAACGGCAGCGGCACCACCCAGGTCGGCGTCTACCACCCCGTCGGCAGCACCTTCCGCTTTCGCGGTGCCGCCCCGGACGGCTCCACCACCTCCGTCTCCTACGGCGACAGCGGGCTCCCTGTCACCGGCGACTGGAGCGGCAGCGGCAAGTCGACCCAGGGCATTGCCGTCCCCGGCCGCTGACGTACGCCGCACACCCGGCCGGCGGTCACAACCCCACCACGACAAGAAGTCCCCATGTCCCGCAAGACCCCACCCCGTTCCTGGCGGACCGGTGTGCCGGCCGCAGCCGCCGGCACACCGGGCCTGAAGAACCGAAGCAGCGGCAAAGTCCTGGAGATCGACGGCTCCCTCACGGTCCAAGGCTCACGCGCCCAGCAGTAGACCTTCTAAACCTCCCCACCCGGAAATGGTCCTCAGTGCTGACCCTGGACCCGTTCAGCACGGCGGGCGCGAACGGCGGGGTGGCCTACGGTCCGGTACGACCGTGGAACCAGCGGGCGGACCACCTGAGGTGCCGGACCAGCCCTCGCCCGCGGTGCCGTCCGAACCGGCCCCGGGGAGCGGGCCCGTGTCGCCCACATCCGGGTGAACTGCACGACAACGAGGCCCTGTCGGCATCCCGTCACAGCAATGGCACCTGGGCCACCCCCGAGTACCCCGACCTCACCGCCACCCCTGGCGACCACACCGGCGCCTCGATCAACGCCTCCCCCTGATCACCGCACCGCCGAGGAAGGCCCGGGTGGGGACGGCCCCGGCGTTCTCGACCGGAGCCCCGACCTCCCGCACCGGCGACAGAGGCCGACGCCAGCCGCCGGACGCGAGGGAAGAAGCCCGCACAGGCACAGCGCCCCCTCAACGCCATCGCCGCACCACCACTCACGAAACCAAGCAACCCCCGCGAGCGCGGGGCGATTCGTATCGGAACCGGGAGCAACCCCCGCGAGCGCGGGGCCGACTCCACGTTCAGGCTGGCGGCGTACTCCGCCCAGGAGCAACCCCCGCGAGCGCGGGGCCGACCAGCAGGTCAGGGTTGTCATGGCGAGGTTGTAGGAGCAACCCCCGCGAGCGCGGGGCCGACAATTTGCCGGTTTCGTTGGCGGCGGGCGGCACGGAGCAACCCCCGCGAGCGCGGGGCCGACAGCCGGAGCGACAAGGGCGCCCTGGTGCCCGGGGAGCAACCCCCGCGAGCGCGGGGCCGACCTCCCTACTCCACACCCGGGGACGCCCGGGCGGGAGCAACCCCCGCGAGCGCGGGGCCGACTTGTACTCAACGAGTCCCTCCTGCTTGAGCAGGGAGCAACCCCCGCGAGCGCGGGGCCGACGGGCGGGTTGGTCAGCTCTCGTACATGTCTCCGGAGCAACCCCCGCGAGCGCGGGGCCGACGTGGAAGCGGCCGGGCCGGGTGGGCGGATCGTGGAGCAACCCCCGCGAGCGCGGGGCCGACCCGTGGTGGTGGCGCCGGACCAGATGACGGCGAGAGCAACCCCCGCGAGCGCGGGGCCGACCCGAGGAGAGTGGCGTTGATGACGAACCCGCAGGAGCAACCCCCGCGAGCGCGGGGCCGACTGGGAGGCGTACACCAACGGCCGCTACCGGCTGGAGCAACCCCCGCGAGCGCGGGGCCGACACTTGCTGACCTGCGGGTTCTTGCGTCAGAGGGCGCTGGTTGATTCAGTTCGATTGAATGCCCGCCTGGATGGAAGTAGATGGGTCACCGTCATCTCCACTTGTTCCCGGGCCGGTTGTCAGTGCTGTGGCCTACGCTCCCGAAGCGTAGTCGCATGCGGAGGTCGAGATGGTGGTTGAGGGCCATTGGCGGGGCTACCCGCCTGAGGTCGGGGGCTGGTTGGGCGCGTTGTGGGGCAAGTCGGCTGGGCGGGCGGGAGGGACGGCGAATCTTCTGCTCTCGCACATGCTGGACACCGCCGCGGTGGCCGAGGCGGTCTGGGACCGCTACCTCCCGCAGGTCACGCGGTGGCGTCTGGACGGCTTGGCGGGGGGCGTGGGGAAGGGGCGGCGCCTGTTCGCGTGGTTGTGCGGGATTCATGACCTGGGCAAGGCCACCCCGGCGTTCCAGCATCTCGATGCCGCGGGTGAGGCGGCCGTCCGGCAGGCGGGGCTCACGTGGGACAAGTACGCGGTGAAGGGGTCGTCCTGGCGGCACGACAAGGCCGGCGCGCGGGTGCTGAGGGCGCTGCTCGCCGAGGCGAAGTGGAGTGAGGAACAGGTCGGCTGGGTCTGGCCGTTGGTCGCCGGCCACCATGGCCTGGTCCCGACAGTCGGGCAGCTCGCCCCGCCGAAGAAGAACGAGAAGCTGCAGGGGCACAGCCGGCCTTGGAGGCTCGCGCAGCGGGCCTTGGTGGAGGTGTTCTCCCGGGAGGTCGGCTACGACGGTGAGTCGCCGCTTTCCGGGGTGGAGCCCGTTCTGGTGCCGAGTCGTGCGATGCAGCTTCAGCTGTCCGGCTTCGTGGTGATGGCGGATTGGATTGCCAGCGACGAACGGCACTTCACCGGCGTGTCGGATCTGTCGAGGGTGACGATGTCCCGGGCTCGGCAGCGGGCTGCGGCGGCGTGGTCGAAGCTGGAACTGCGCGGTGGCTGGGGTGCGTTGGCGGTTCCCGGGCCGGAGTCGTTCCGGGATCGCTTCGGTCATGGGCCCAGGCCGTCGCAGGAGCTGGTCCTCGATGTGGTGCGTCGGATGGGCGGGCCTGGCCTGGTGATCGTCGAAGCGCCGATGGGGGAGGGGAAGACGAAGGCGGCGCTGGCCGTGGCGGAGGCGTTGGCGGCCCGCTACGGCGCGGACGGGCTGTTCCTCGGTATGCCGACCCAGGCGACCGCGGACCCGATGTTCACCCAGGTGCGCTCGTGGCTGCGCGAGGTCGGGGACGGGCTGGAGGACCAGGTCGCGCTGCTGCACGGCAAGCGGATGTTCAACAAGGAGTGGCGTGGCCTGTTGGAGGGCGCGGGGGAGTGGGGGCAGGGCGCGGACGACCCGTTCTCCTCGGTGGGGGAGGACGAGTACGGTCTGCCGGCCGACTCCTTCGACGGGTGCGAGGGTGCGGCGCGCAGAGCCCCCGCGGAGTGGTTCCTGGGACGCCGTCGTGGTCTGCTGAGCCCGTTCGCGGTCGGCACGATCGACCAGCTCCTGTATGCCGCGACTCGAACCAAGCATGTGATGCTGCGGACGGCCGGTCTGGTCGGCAAGGTCGTGATCCTGGACGAGGTTCACGCCGCCGATGTCTACATGTCGCAGTTCCTGTTGGAGGGCTTGTGGTGGCTCGGGCAGGCCGGAGTGCCGGTGGTGCTGCTGTCGGCGACCTTGCCGCCCGAGCAGCGGCATCGTCTGGTCGCCGCGTACCTGGCCGGTGCGCAGTCGGCGGAGGAGCCTGCGGGGCTGGGGCTTCCGGAGCCACAGGGCTATCCGAGCGTGACGGCTGCCTGGGTCGGCCGGGACGGTCGGCCGGAGCTGCTGGTCGAGAGCGGAGAGTCGTGGCGCGGCGACCTCCGGGTCCAGGTCGAACTGCTGAACGAGGCGACGGTGGCGGCTCGGGGCGATGACCCCGGAACGGCCGATGCCGCCGTGGCCGACTGCCTCAAGGACCGCCTGACCGACGGCGGATGCGCCCTGGTCATCCGCAACACCGTCGCCCGCGCCCAGTCCACCTTCGAATCCCTTCGGAAGGAGTTCGGCTCCGACGTCCGCCTCCTGCACGGCCGCCTGCACGCCGGCCACAGGGCGGACCGTACGCAGCAGGTGTTGGACTTCCTCGGACCGCCCAGCCAGGGACATGAGCGCCCTGACAGGCTGATCGTCGTTGCCACCCAGCTCGCCGAGCAGTCCTTCGACGTCGACGCCGACCTGCTGATCACCGACCTCGCCCCGATCGACCTGCTCCTCCAGCGCATCGGCCGCCTTCACCGCCACGACGGCGTGAAACGCCCCCACCGGCTGTGCCGGCCCACCGTGGTCGTCACCGGCCTCCACCTCCACGACGACGAAGCCCCGCACATCCTGGGCGCCTCCGAGAAGATCTACGGCCGCTACCTGCTCCTGCGCACGGCCGCCGAGATCAAGCGGGTGACCAAGGACGGCGGGGACACGTGGGGCATCCCCGGTCAGGTGCCGGACCTGGTGGCGCGGGTTTACGGCACCGGCCCCGTCGTCCCGGACACATGGGCCGAGGCCGAGACGCAGGCCCGGCAGGACTGGGAGAGGCGACAGGCCGAGCGCCGCGAGAACGCCACCCGGTACGTGCTCACCCGCGCTGGGGAGCACGGCGAACCGACCCTGGCCGGACTGCACCGCGGCGCCCACGGCAAGCTGACCGAGGGACAGTTCGAGGCACTCGTCCGCGACGGTGAACGGAGCGCGGAAGTCGTCCTGGTACGCCGCACCGGGAGCGGCTTCCACGCGATGGCCGGCCGCAGGCTCGGCCCGAACGGCGAGGTCGCCGCCGAACTGCTGGACGACGTCCTCGCGGGAACGGTGCGCCTCCCCGCCAAACTGACAGCGGCGGCCGAGCAGGCGCTCGGCCCGCTGGCCGGCTGGCGCGACCACCCCTGGCTGCGCTACAGCCTGGCCCTCGAACTCGACGAGGACGGCGAAGCGACCCTCGGAGACTTCCGGCTGCGCTACGACGACGACCTCGGTCTCGTGGTGAGCGGGGGACGCCGGTACGGATGGCGGTGAGGTGGTGGGCCGGGCGATTGCCGGGCCCACCACCCAACCCCGCGAGTGCGGGGCCGACTTGTGCCCGTCACGGGCGGCCAAACACGGCCAGGGGCCATCCCCGCGCGAGCGAACCTGCGGGGCCGATGGGCAATTCAAGCATTCGCCCCACGATCGGCCGCTGATGATGCCACGATGATTCAACAACGGGCTAAACAGGGCTAGTTGGGAGATAGGCGCGTGTCTGGGTACAACCTTGTCGACGAACCTTGGCTGACGGTGCGGCCTGTCGGCGGAGGCCCTCCCGTTGAGCTGGGGATCGCCGAGGTTCTGGCCCGTGCCCACGAGTTCGAGGGTATCGTCGTCGAGTTCTCCACCCAGCTCCCGGCCCTCCTGCGCCAGGTCCTGCTGCCCATCGTCGCCCACGCCACCGGAGCGCCCGGGACGCTCCGCGAGAAGGGCGAGCGCCTCACGCAGAACGGAGGTTTCGCCGAGGACGAGCGCAAACGTCTCCAGGTCCATCTAGACGAGCACCGGGCGAAGTTCGACCTCTTCGACCCGGCCGCCCCGTTCGCGCAGGTCGCAGGGCTGCGCACCGCGAAGGACGAGACGAAGGGTTCTGCCGCTCTCGTGGCGACGGCCGCGAGCGGCAACAACGTCCCGCTGTTCGCCAGCCGCACGGACGCGGACCCGCTCGACCTGACACCGGCCCAGGCCGCCCACTGGCTCGTGCACGCCCACTGCTGGGACACCGCGGCGATCAAGACCGGCGTCGTCGGCGACGATCAGGTCAAGGCGGGCAAGACCACCGGGAACCCCACCGGCCCGCTCGGCCAGCTCGGCGTGATCGTCCCCACCGGGCGCACCCTGTACGAGACGCTCATGCTCAACCTCCCGGTCATCCCGCTCAGCGTCCTCGGCGTCCCGCAGTGGATGCGGGGCCCCCACGGCCCGTCCTGGACGGTGCGCGCAGCCGAGGGCCTGCTCGACCTGTGGACCTGGCAGGCCCGGCGGATCCGCCTCATCCCGCACCAGGACGACGCCGGGCAGCTGAGAGTCGCACGGGTGGTCATCAGCGCCGGCGACCGCCTCACGCGGCTGCCCGAGCAGGAGCCGCACACCGCTTGGACGTTCACCGCCCCCGCCAAGAAGTCCGTTTCGGCCCTGCCCGAGCGTCGGCCGCGCCGCCACACCCAGGGCAAGGCCGCCTGGCGGGGCCTGGACGCCCTCCTCGCCCCCATCCGCCAGAGCGCCGACGGGGCCTTCGAGACCAGCGTCCTGCTCGATGAGGTCAGCGGACTGCAGGAGAGCGGCAGGCTCGGCGCCGACTACCCGCTGCAGGTCGAGACCTTCGGCATGGTCTACGGCACCCAGTCCGCCGTCGTCGAGGACGTCATCCACGACGCCATTCCGCTGCCGCTGCTCGCTCTCCATCAGGACAGCGAAGCCCACCAGCTCCTCCTGGACGCGGCCGAACAGGCGGAACTCCTCGCGAGGGCCGTCAACAACCTCTCCGCGGACCTGCGCCGCGCCGCCGGCACCGACCCCATCCCCTGGGACAAGGGCCAGCGCCCCGGCGATCTCCTCCTGCACATCCTCGACCCCCTGGTGCGCCGCCTGCTCGCCGGCGTGCGCGCAGCCGGTGACGACGAGGACGTCCTGGAACGGGGTCGGCTCGCGTGGGAGCGGATCGCCCACCAGCACGCTGGGGAGGCGGCGAACACGCTCCTGCTGGCCGCACCGGCCGCCGCGTTCGGCGGCCGGACGCTCGACCAGAGCGGCAAATCGGGCAAGGCACAGACCTACCGGCTCGGCACGGCCGGCGCCAACTTCCGGCGCCAGGTCGACGAGATCCTCCCCCGCCACACCGATGCCGTGCGGCAGGCGGCCGCCGCACGGGAAGCCGAGACCGGACCTGCCCTCGACTCCGACCCCGCCCCTGGAGCGGACTTTGACTACTGAGCACACCACTGCCCGCAAAAAGCGCCGGTACTGGGACGATTTCACCGCCCCCGACCACACCTGGCGCACCGACCCCCGCACCAAGCAGCCACGCCGACCCCCCGGCGAGGACCTCGCCGCCATGCGCTCCGGCCTCGGACGGCCCGCCATGGACAGCCCCAGGATGTGGCCGCTCTACAGCTGTGACGTCGACGACCGTCTCGCGCTGCGCGACGAGGTCTCCGACGAGCAGAAAGCCGAACACGCCGCCCTGGCCCTCTACGGCCTGCACCAGCAGAGCCAGTCCACACCGATGCACCGCCGGGGCGTCAAACTCGGCGAGGCCCTGCGGGCCCTGCGCCGCAGCGGCAGGTTCAGCGAGGAAGCCCTCGACACCCGGGTCGCCCAACTCGCGGGCGCCACCAGCGTGTCCGCGCTGCTGGTCCACCTGCGCGGCCTGATCACCCAACTGCGCACCGTCGGGCAGCCGCTGGACTACAACCACCTGATGGCCGACATTCAGGCCTGGCACCACACCGACCGGCGCCCGCAGGTCCGCCTCAAGTGGGCCGTCGGCTACCAGGCGTGGAAGGAGAAGGCGCCCGCCGACTGACCCCGCCTGCCCGCCGCTCAGCTGCCCGTACCGCCATCCCCGAGGAGAAGCGCATGACCGACCGCCTCTACATCGACGTGCACATCCTGCAGACCGTCCCGCCGGCCAACCTCAACCGGGACGACAACGGCAACCCCAAGGAGGCCTACTTCGGCGGCAAGCGCCGCTCCCGCGTCTCCTCCCAGGCCTGGAAGCGCGCCACACGCCTGCACTTCGCCGAGAGCCGCGACCGGCAGGACCTCGCCACCCGCACCAAGCGGATCGCCTCCCAGCTCGCCAAAGGCATCGCCGAACGCACCCCCGTCCCGGCGGAGGACGCGCAGCGGATCGCCGACGCCCTGATCAAGACGACCGGGATCTCCGCCGGCAAGAAGGAAGGCGACACCGCCTATCTCCTCTTCTACGGCCGCCGCCAGCTGGCCGGCATCGCCGACCTGGTCGCCGACACCGCCGCCGACCTCGCCGCCCTCGATGCCAAAGCCCTGGAGGAGGCCGTCAAGGCCCTGCCGGTCAAGGAGCAGCTGCAGACCGGCCACCCGGCGGACGTCGCCCTCTTCGGCCGCATGGTCGCCGACATCCCCAGCCTGAACGTCGACGCCGCCACGCAGGTCGCCCACGCGATCTCCACCCATGCGGCCGAGCTCGAATTCGACTACTACACGGCCGTCGACGACGAGAACACCGCCGACGAGACCGGCGCCGGAATGATCGGCACCATCGGCTTCAACTCCGCCACCCTCTACCGCTACGCGACCGTCGGCCTGCACCAGCTGCGCGACAACCTCGGCGACGACAAGGCCGCCGTCGACGCCGTCGACCTCTTCGTCGACTCCTTCGCCCGTTCCATGCCCACCGGCTACGGCAACTCCTTCGCGCACCGCACCCGCCCCAGCCTGGTCGCCGTCGTCGTCCGCGCAGACCAGCCCGTGAACCTCGTCTCCGCCTACGAGAACCCCGTCCCGGCGAGCCAGGGCATCGTCGCCGAGTCCGCGCGCCGCCTCGCAGGGGAGTTCGCCACCGCCACCGAGCAGTGGGGCGACGAACCGGCCTACGCCGCCATCTGCCACACCCTCGGAACCGACACCGGCACCGGCACCGGCACCGATGCCGGCGAGACCGGGCAGAAGCTCGCGAAGGCGTTCGGGGCGAACCGCACCTTCACCGAACTGCGCGACGGCCTGCGCGCCGCCCTCACCGAGCGGGTGAACGGCAACTGATGCCCGCCGACCCCACACCCGGTCCCGCCCCCGCCGCGGACCGGCAGGACGAGGCGCAGGCGGTCCTCGTCCTGCGCCTGGCCGGCCCGCTCCAGTCCTGGGGCGACCGCAGCGCCTTCAACCGCCGCGACAGCCGGCCCCAGCCGACCAAGTCCGGCGTCGTCGGCCTGCTCGCCGCCGCCGCAGGCCGACCACGCGAAGCGGACATCACCGACCTCGTCGGCCTTCGCCTGGGTGTGCGCACCGACCAGCCCGGCACCCTGCTGCGCGACTACCACACGGTCAGCGACTACCGCGGCCGTCCGCTCCCACAGGCCGGCGTCAACGCCAAGGGCCTGCAGAAGCCGACCTCCCCGGCCAAGGACACCCACGTCACCCACCGCTACTACCTCCAGGACGCGGTGTTCATCGCCGCCGTCCAGGGCCGGGCCGCGCTCGTCACGGCGCTCGCCGAGGCGGTCCGCAGCCCCGCCTTCCCACTCGCGCTCGGCCGGCGCTCGTGCGTCCCGACCCAGCCGATCGTCCTCGGCGCGGTGCGCGACGCCACCCTGGAGGACGTCCTGGCCGCGGAGCCCTGGCAGGCGGGCGCGCCTGCCAGGGACGCCTACCGGCGGCGGGCCGAACGGGGTCCGGAGCCGTTCTCGCCGCACCGGATCGACCTGGCGGCGACCTTCGACGACCCGGCGGGCGAGGACACCCTCCAGGACGTCCCGCGCACCTTCGCACCCCGCGAACGCGCCTTCTCCGCCCGGCGGATCCGCCACGAATGGCTCAGCGTCCCCACCGGCTTCGCCCCGTCCACCACGACCACGCACCCGGCCACCGACGCCGGCGGCCACGACCCGTTCGCCCTGCTGGGCTGGTGACCCGATGACCTACCTCTCCCGCGTCCGCATCAACCCCCTGCGCGCCGCCAGCCGCAACCTGCTCGCCAACCCCCGAGCCCTGCACGGCGCCGTCCTGGCCGGCATCCCCGACACCGCCCCCGGCGACCGGATCCTGTGGCGCCTGGACGCCGACCACCCCCGCCGCCCCATGCTGCTCGTCCTCACCCCCTCCAAGCCCGACTGGACCCACATCGTCGAACAGGCCGGCTGGCCCGACGCCGACGGCGAGCATTACGCCATCCGCGACTACAGCCCGCTGCTCGCCCAGCTCGCCGTCGGCCGGGAGTTCGCCTTCCGCCTCAAGGCCAGCCCCGTGCAGAACACGTCCAAGCCCGACAAGGCGAGCCCGCACCGCACCAAGACCGAGGCCGAACTGCGCCACCGCTCCTACCGCATGGCCCACCGCACCGCCGCGCAGCAACTCACCTGGTTCCTGGAGCGCACCACTCGCTGGGGTTTCACCATCCCCGAGGCACGCACCGACGACCCGGCACCGGGCCTCGAACCGTCGGTCGCGGATGCTCCCGCGGACGCGCAGTCCGCCCGAGAGGTGAGGATCACCGACCGAAGCCGCAGTACCTTCACCAAGCCCGGCACCCGCACCCCGGTCACCCTCACCACCGCCACTTTCGAAGGCCGTCTGCGCGTCAGCGACCCCGGTCTGCTGCACGGCGCGCTCCTCGGCGGGATCGGCCCGTCCAAGGCCTACGGCTGCGGCCTGCTCACCCTCGCCCCGCTCCAGGCAGGGGCTCGCTGACCCATGGCCGACATCTGGTGGAAGGCCCACCCGCACGACCTGCACCGCCTCGCCGACCGCGTCTCCAGCGTCTACGTCGAGCGCAGCCACATCGACCGCGACGAGAACGCCGTCGTCGTCATCAACAAACGCGAGACCGTGCGCGTCCCCGCCGCCATGGTCGCCGTCATGCTCCTCGGCCCCGGCACCCGCATCACCCACGGCGCCGTCAACCTCCTCGCCGACTCCGGCACCACCGTGTGCTGGGTCGGCGAACAGGGCGTGCGCATGTACGCGGCCGGCCTCGGCCCCAGCCGCGGCGCGGCCCTGCTCAACCGGCAGGCCTGGCTGGTCAGCCGCACCAAGGAACGCCTCGCTGTGGCCCGCGCCATGTACCGGATGCGGTTCCCGGGCGAGGATGTCAGCACGGCCACCATGCAGCAACTGCGCGGACGCGAGGGCGCCCGCATCCGCAAGCTCTACCAGGCCGAGGCACGCCGCACCGGCGTCCCCTGGAGCGGCCGCGTCTACAAGCCCGGCGACGCCCACGCCGCGGGCGACGACCTGAACCGCCTCCTGTCGGCCGCCAACGCCGCGCTCTACGGCATCTGCCACGCCGTCATCACCGGCCTGGGCGCCAGCCCCGGCCTCGGCTTCGTCCACACCGGACTGGCCACCTCGTTCGTCCTCGACATCGCCGACCTCTACAAGGCCGAATTCACCATCCCCCTTGCCTTCGACCTCGCCCAGCGGGGCCACACCGAGGAACGCGACGCCCGCCTCGGCCTGCGAGACCGCATCGCCGAGGACAAGCTGCTCGGCCGCATCGTCCACGATGTCAAGTCCCTCCTCAGCCCGGAGGGAACCGACATGCCCGACGTCGAGGTCAACGAACTCTGGGACGAACGCGTCGGCACCGTCCACGGCGGCGTCAACTGGGCGGGCAGCGAAGGAGCGTCAGTGGTGACGGGTGTCTCCGACCCGGGCATGGGCGATGAACACCTCGCCATCATCGGCCCGGAGTTCACCGAGGACACGAGCAGCCCATGACCGTCATCATCCTCATTGCCGCCCCCGAAGGCCTCCGCGGACACCTCACCCGCTGGATGGTCGAAGTCAACGCCGGTGTCTTCGTCGGCACCCCCAGCCGCCGCATCCGCGACCGCCTCTGGGACCTCCTCGCCACCCGCATCGGCGACGGCCAGGCCGTCCTCGTCGAACCCGCCACCAACGAACAAGGCTGGACCGTCCGCACCGCCGGCAAGGACCGCTGGAAGCCCGTCGACTTCGACGGACTGATTCTCTCAGCCCGATCCCGCCGATAAAACCGCAGGTCACGAAGTGTCGGCCCCGCGCTCGCGGGGATTGCTCCTGCCCGTGCCAGGGAGAGGGCCACGGCACGGAGTCGGCCCCGCGCTCGCGGGGATTGCTCCGGTGCTTGGTGGTGCGACAAGGTGGAGCGCGTGTCGGCCCCGCGCTCGCGGGGATTGCTCCGCCCAGGGCCTGCTGATCTGCATGGTCCAGGAGTCGGCCCCGCGCTCGCGGGGATTGCTCCCCGCTGACGTGGATCGTCCTCGGGATCGTCGCGTCGGCCCCGCGCTCGCGGGGATTGCTCCCTCTACGCGGACGGAGGGGACGGCGGCGACTCGTCGGCCCCGCGCTCGCGGGGATTGCTCGACACCTGCAACGAACTGATCAAGCGGATCGTCGTCGGCCCCGCGCTCGCGGGGATTGCTCCAGCCTCGACGCCACGCACATGGCCTCGCTCGGGTCGGCCCCGCGCTCGCGGGGATTGCTCCCCGGTCATCACCCACGTGGAGTCCGGCCGGTCGTCGGCCCCGCGCTCGCGGGGATTGCTCCGTGGACGAGGACCAGACCGCTCCGGTCGACGAGTCGGCCCCGCGCTCGCGGGGATTGCTCTGGAGCGGCGCGGCATACGGGTCGACGTCGACTGTCGGCCCCGCGCTCGCGGGGATTACTCCCCCGGGTCGCCGGGCCGCACCCCGGGCCTGCTGTCGGCCCCGCGCTCGCGGGGATTGCTCCGACATCCCCGCCCCGGCCCCGGAGCCGCAGCCGTCGGCCCCGCGCTCGCGGGGATTGCTCCGTTCGCTGGGTGGTCACTTCTGGTCTCCGGTGGTCGGCCCCGCGCTCGCGGGGATTGCTCCTCCACCAAGGTTCCGCTGACGAATGACGCCCTGCCGGCCCCGCGCTCGCGGGGATTGCTCCACGTGGGGAATCACAAAGGGGTTGCAGACAACGTCGGTCCCGCGCTCGCGGGGATGGCTTCTCCTCGATCTCGTCTGACTGCCCTGGCCGACCGGGCTTGACGCCGGTCACCGGCGGCGTTGCATCTGCTCAGCCTCGTGATGCATGCGCTGGCGCAACGTTCGTGGCGCCGGTGCTGACGGATCATGATGTCCGGTGTCGCGACCGTCATCTTCCTGCTCTCGACCCGCGGCCGGGTGCCCAGCTACCTCGGCTGCTCGCTCTCCTTCCTGGGCGTGGCCGCGGTGATCCGGGCCCAGGGCGGCACCAGCGCGACCGTCACCGGCGCGGTGTTCCTGGTGGGCGTCGCGGTCCAGAGGTTCGGGGCACGGATCATCCGCGCCGCGATGCCGCCGATCGTCACCGGCGCCGTCGTCATGCTGATCGGCTTCAACCTCGCGCCGGTCACCGCCTCGACCTACTGGCCGCAGGACCAGTGGACGGCCCTGCTGGTGATGCTCTTCACCGGTCTGGCCGTGGTCTGTCTGCGCGGCTTCTGGTCGCGGGTGGCGATCTTCCTCGGTCTGCTCTTCGGCTATGAGATCTCCTGGCTGTTCGACCGGGTCTTCGGGAAGATCCACTCGGTGGACGGGAGCGGACAGCCGACACCGGCTCCGAGGACGGCGCCCGCCGGCCCCCACGACCACCCGGTGACCCCGGCGGCCGGAGAGGTGCCCGAAAGGGCCTTCTCCGGCCGTTCCGCTTGGCCCGCCCGGACCGGGGGTGGTCGAATCGCCTTCCCCGTCCGTCGCGGCCACTCACCCACCGGGAGAAGCATGTCCCTTCCGTCCCGCCACCGCAGGACCGCCGTCGGCGCCGCCGCCGTCACCGCGCTCGCGCTCTCCTGCGCCTGGGCCACCGCCGGCAGCTCCGCCGCCGAGACCGGCACCGTCCTGTGGACCCCGAGCACCGCCCAGGGCCCGTCCTCCTTCGCCGCCGTCCAGTGCGCCCAGGGCGGCTTCGGCGTCGTCACCGACCCCGCCAAGGGCCGTGTGTGGCGGGCCTCCCAGGCCGCCGGCGAGGAGCGCTGCGAGACGCTGAGCCCCGACCTCGGGGAGGGCGACACCTTCTACCTCGGCTGGTCGTCCAAGGTGGACATCAAGGACACCAACAGCCGCTACGTCTTCCAGCTGAAGTGCTCGCCCAGCACCGGCACGGCCAACCACCCGATCGAGATCGACGCGACGACCGGGCGCATCCGCCTCCAGGAGTGGGACACCGCGCACGTCGCGCACACGCTGTGGACCGCGCCGACCGCCAACGACCAGTGGCACTCCTACGCGCTGAAGATCCGGCTGGGCCGCACCGACGGCACCATCGACTTCTGGTTCGACGGCGTCAAGCAGACCTTCACCACCGGCTCCGGCACCTTCACCGGCACCACCTGGGACGGCGACCGCAACTACCTCAAGTGGGGCTCCTACCACCTCTCCACGGGCGCCGCGACGAACACCTTCACCAGCCCGGTCATGGCGACCACCCTGGAAGCGGCCACCGCCGGTTCCTGAGGCCGCCCCGGCCCGTACGCTACGGGCCATGACGCACACACCAGCGGTACGGCGGCCCGGGCTGGCCGAGCACCTGCGCGACAAGGGCGCGGCCATGCGCGACGCCGCCCGGCGGCGGCCGGACAGCGCGGACTGGGAGGAGGAGGTCGGCGCGGTCTGCGTGGCCGACGACGCCACCGGGGTCCGCAAGGTCAGGGTGGGGGACTGGTCCCTCATCGGCGACGGTGGGCCCGACATCGGCGGGTTCGGCCTCGGCCCGTCCTCGCCCGAACTGTTCTGCGCGGTCGTCAGCACCTGCCTGACCCACACCATCCTGTGCGTCGCGGCACTGGCGGACGTCCCGCTGGACCGGGTCGAGGTCCGGGTCGGCGCCCGCAACAACGACGCCCGGTTCTTCGGCGTGCCGACCGACGCACCCGCCGTGCCCTACGACCTGACGGCGGAGGTCGAGCTGCGCGGCCCGGCCGAGCCGCAGGCGCTGGCGGAGCTGCTGGCCACCGCGGACGCCCGCTGCCCGATGCTGCGCCTGGTCCGCGCCGAGCACAGCGTCACCGTCCGGCTCGCCGCGGACGCCCCCGGGGAGCTCCCCGCCGGTCCCCCCGCCGTTCTCTCCACCGTTCTCCCCGCCGGGGACTGACCCGCCCGGCCGCCGCCCTGTTCCCCGGCCCGCCCGGGTGCCGTACCGTGCCGCACATGGCGAACTCGTCCTCCCGGCACGACGTCGTGATCGTCGGCGGCGGCCACAACGGACTGGTGGCGGCGGCCTACCTCGCCCGCGCCGGACACCGGGTGCTGCTCCTCGAACGGCTCCCGGCGCTCGGCGGCGCGGCGGTGTCGGCCCCGGCGTTCACCGGCGTGGACGCCCGGCTCTCGCGCTACTCCTACCTGGTGAGCCTGCTGCCGCGGAAGGTGGTGCGGGAGCTCGGGCTGCGCCTGGAGCTGCGACGGCGCCGGATCGCCTCCTACACCCCCACCGTCCGCGACGGGCGGCCCACCGGACTGCTGGTCGACGCGGCCGACGCCGGCCGCACCCGCGAGTCGTTCCGGGCGCTGACCGGCGACGACCGTGCATGGGAGGCCTGGCGGCGCTTCTACGCGATGACCGGCAACGTCGCCGAGCGGGTCTTCCCGACCCTCACCGAACCGCTGCCCGGCCGCGCCGAACTGCGCCGGCGGGTCGGCGACGACGCGGCCTGGACGGCCCTGTTCGAACGGCCGCTGGGCGAGACCGTCGAGCAGGCCTTCGCCGACGACCTGGTGCGCGGCGTGGTGCTCACCGACGCGCTGATCGGCACTTTCACCCACGCCCACGACCCGTCGCTGCGCCAGAACCGCTGCTTCCTCTACCACGTGATCGGCAACG
This sequence comes from Kitasatospora sp. NPDC058115, assembly GCF_042884635.1. NCBI lineage: Bacteria > Bacillati > Actinomycetota > Actinomycetes > Kitasatosporales > Streptomycetaceae > Kitasatospora > Kitasatospora sp. NPDC058115. The sequence continues at coordinate 116,868 of NZ_JBHVTL010000027.1, read as the reverse complement.
GCACCGGCGACTGGGACGTCCCGGTCGGCGGCATGGGCGCGGTGACCGACGCCCTCGTGACGGCGGCCCGGGCGGCCGGGGCCGAGCTGCGCACCGGCTGCGAGGTCACCGCCCTCGCCACCGACGGCACCGGCGAGGCCGAGGTGAGCTACCGCCACCGCGACGGCGAGGCGGTGGCGGCGGCCCGCCGGGTCCTGGTGAACGCCGCCCCGGCCACCCTGGCCCGGCTGCTGGGCGAGGAACCCGGGCCCGCGCCGGAGGGCGCCCAGCTGAAGGTCAACATGGTGCTGCGCCGGCTGCCGCGGCTGCGCGACCCCGCCGCCGACCCGCGCGAGGCCTTCGCCGGCACCTTCCACATCGCCGAGGGCTACCGGCAGCTGGAGACCGCCTACACCGAGGCGGCGGCCGGCCGGATCCCCTCCGCACCGCCGTCCGAGATCTACTGCCACTCCCTCACCGACCCCTCCGTCCTTGGCCCGCAGGCCGTCCGGCAGGGGTGGCAGACCCTGACCCTGTTCGGCCTGCACCTGCCCGCCCGGCTGTTCGCCGACCCGGCCGCCAAGGAACACGCCCTGGCGGCGAGCCTCGCCCGGCTCGACGAGGTGCTCGCCGAGCCGATCGCCGACTGCCTGGCCCCCGACGCCGACGGGCGGCCCTGCCTGGAGGCGAAGACCCCGCTCGACCTGGAGCGGGAGCTCGGCCTGCCGGGCGGTCACATCTTCCACCGCGACCTCGCGTTCCCGTTCGCGACCGGGGAGCCGCGGGGCGCCGCCGCCCGCTGGGGTGTGGCGACCGCGCACCCGAACGTCCTGCTCTGCGGCGCGGGAGCGCTGCGGGGCGGCGGCGTCAGCGGGATCCCGGGACACAACGCGGCCCGCGCCGTCCTGGAGGAGCTGCCCCGGTAGCCGCTTCCGGGAACGGCCCCGCCCCCCCGGCCCGGAATCGAAATCGGGCTGTTCGCTCCAGGCTCGCCCGGAACCGCCGAGGTTGATCGGCCGCGGGCGACGGGGCAGGATCCGTCGCCATGAGAGCCCCCTGGAGGACAGCCAAGTCCTTTGCCGGAAAGTCGAGTTCACTCAGCTGCCCGCCTCCCGGACAGGCCGCCAGCCGGCCCGTCCGGGCGTGCGAGGAGGCGGCCGCATGAGCGCTCCGACCCCCACCACCGGTCAGGCCGACGCGGCCGACGGCGCCGACGACTCCGTGATGATGGAGTGGCAGCCCCCCGGCAGCGACGCCGAGATCATCGACGGTACCAAGACCACCCTGCGCGCCACCGCCCGCGCGCTGCCCCGGCTGCTCGCCCTCGCGCTGCGCCTCGGCCGCCGGGCCGACCGGCCCGCCCTCGCCGTCCTGCTCGGCTGCGCCGCCGCCTCCGCGGCCGCCCAGGCCTTCGGCCTGCTGGCGACCACCGGCATGATCACCCACCTGGTGGCCGGCACCGACTCCTTCGCCGACCGCCTGGCCCGCTCGGTCCCCTCCGTGGCGTTCCTCGCCGCGATGTCCGGGACCGCCGCCCTGCTGCGCATCGCCGGGGAGTGGGCCGCCGAGCGGATCGGACCGAAGATCGCCCGGGCCGCCGAGCTGGAGCTGATCGACGCCGCGACCCGCGCCGAACTCGTCGCCTACGACAACCCCAGCTTCCAAGCGGCCTGGGACGCCGGCGACCGCGGTGCGAGCGCCACCCGCGACCTGCTCTCCCAGGCGCGCGACGTGATCGGCCACACCGCCGGCCTCGCCGCGGCCGGGATCGTGATCGCCACCGTGCACCCCGTGCTGCTCCCGCTGCTCGTCCTCGCGGTGATCCCGCAGGCGCTGGCGCGCACGGCGGCGGCCAACGCCTTCTACCGGGCGATGATGTCCACCTTCGGCGCGACCCGGGCGGCCAACGTGCTGCGCTGGTTCCTGTGCGACCGCCGGCTGGCCGCCGAGGTCCGCTCGAACACCGTCGCGCCGTTCCTGCTGCGGATCCACGGGCGGGCGGTCGCCAAGGTCACCGAGGCGAGCGACACCGCCGCCCGCCGCGGCGCCGTGCTCGGGCTCTACGGGGCGGCGGCGTCCGGCGTGGGGGCGTGCCTGGTCTGGGGCGGCCTCGCCTGGCTCCTCGCGGACGGCCGGGTCACCCTGGCGTCGGCCGGCACGGCGGTGATCGCGCTGCGCTCGGCCGCCGCCGACCTGCACACCGCCGCCAACTACAGCGCCGCCGTCCACCGCACCGGCCTGTACGTCGGGGACTGGCAGAAGTTCATCGCGATGGCCCGCGCCCAGCGGCTGGACCGCGGCACGCTCGCCCCGCCGGCCGGCACGGCGGTGATCGAGGCCCGGGGCGTCACCTTCAGCTACCCGGGATCGGACCGGGCGGCCCTCAAGGGCGTGGACTTCCGGGTCCGCCGGGGTGAGATCGTCGCCGTGGTCGGCGTCAACGGGGCGGCGAAGTCCACCCTGATGAAGCTGCTGTGCGGCCTGACCCTGCCCGACGGCGGGACGGTGACCTGGGACGGCGTCGCCACCCGTGATCTCGACCCCGACCTGCTGTGGCGCCAGACGGCGCTGGTGCAGCAGGACTTCGCGCACTGGCCGCTGACCGCGCGGCAGAACATCACCCTCGGCCAGCCGGGCGGACCCGGCGACGGCCCCGTGCTGGAGGCGGCGGCCGCCACCGGCGCGGACGAGGTGATCGCCGAGCTGGAGCACGGCCTGGACACCCTGCTGGCCAAGGAGTTCTGGGGCGGCGCCGAGATCAGCGAGGGCCAGTGGCAGCGGGTGGTCACCGCGGCCGCCTTCCACCGGGCCAGGTCCGGCACGCTGCTGATCCTCGACGAGCCGACCAGCGCCATGGACCCGAGGGCCGAGCACCGGATCTTCGCCGGTCTCGCGGACGTCGCCCGGGACTGCGCGACGGTGCTGGTCACCCACAACCTGGAGAACACCAGGGTGGCCCACCGGATCGTGGTGCTCGACCACGGCCGGGTGATCCAGGAGGGGACCTTCGAACGGCTGGCCGCCGAACCCGGGATGTTCGCCGACCTGCGGGCCCTGCAGCACGACCGGGCCGCGACCGTGCCCGCGCAACGCTCGGACACCACGGGAGGGAGCCCGCGTTGACGCGCGGGGCCGAGTCGATGCCGACCCGGGGCCGTTCCGGCGTGCCGGTGTCCGCCCCGTCCGGTCGTCCGTGGGGCTCCGTGGGGCCGTACTGCCGCCCGTTCCGGTCGAGCGGTGGCCGGAGGGGCGGCAGCGCGGCTCAGCCGCGGGCGAACCAGGGGGAGGGCGGTCAGCGGGAACCGGGCCACGTCGAGCGACTCGTCGTCGTGCCGGGCAGGGCGACAAGGACCCCTGGTCCGTGTCCGCCGACCGCCCGGACGGGGCGGTCGGCGGACGGCAGGAGGCGGGTCGGCTGCCGGGGGCGGGGTCCTCGGAGGCGGCGTGGGCGGCGGCCGGACCGGTCGCCGCGGCGGGTGTCAGAGGTGCAGCTGGGCGGCGAGCCGCTCGGCCACCGTGCGCAGCGGCTCCCCGGTCAGCGCCGCGTCCGGGGAGGCGGCTTCGGTGCCCTGGCTGACCAGCAGGGCGAGGTCGCCGCGGTCCGCGACGGGGAGCCGGGCGACGGCGACCGACCCGCGGCCGGGGGCGGTGCTCGCCCGGCCGGGGGAGGGCTGGTCGGCGGAGACGGCGGCGAGCTGATCGGGCGTGAGGTCGCCGGCCCGCTGGATGTAGGGCAGGGCCAGGTTGACCGCGATCCGCTCCGCCGGGGCGGCGAGCACACCGATCTCCACCGGGGTCGTCCCGGCGGTGAAGGAGCACCAGACCTGGACGCTCTCGGGCCGGGCCGGCGCCGTCGCCACCGGGCCGGAGGGCAGTGGCCGGGCCTCCTCGGGCGGCACGACCTCCGCCCGCACCGCCCGGTCCGCGCCCGCGGCCGGAGTGACGGCCCGTTCGATCCCGGCGGCCCTCAGCGCGCCCGCCAGGTCCAGGCCGAACGGGCACGCCGGGTCCGGACCGAGGTCCCGGACCGCCGACTTCAGGGTGGTGAAGGAGAGCTTCCCGCCGGCGGACGGGGCGTCCGTACCGCCGGCGGAGGAGCAGGCGGCCGTGCCGAGCAGGAGCCCGGCCAGGACCACCGGGGCGAGTACGGTCGTGCGGTCGGTCGTCATCCGGTCAGCCTAGGGCGTGTTCCGGCACGGCCCCACCGCCGTCGTGCTCCCCGTGCCCGCGGCCCGGGATCGTGTCGCCCGGTCCGGTGGTTCACCAGGCCGGGCCTTCCCCCGGGAGGGTGTCGGGGGTGAGGTGCTCCCCGGCGTTGCGGCAGGTGCTGCAGGTGTGCCAGTGCGCCCGGGACTGCGGCCGTTCGGGGTGGACGGACCGGTGCGGAGCGAGGGTCATGTCCGAGGTGTCCAGACCGCACAGGGTGCGCGGGCCGCAGGCGCCGGAGGCCTCGGTGGGGGCGGAGTGCGCGCGGCGCACCGGGATCTCGGGCTCGGCGGGCCGGTGGTCGGCGCCGAGGAGGCGGATGTTGGTCGGTGTGTCAGGTTCCAGTACGACGACGATGTCCATCTCCACAACGTGGACTCGGGACCGGCCCGCCGCACCCCCATGACGGCATCCGGACCAACCCGGCGCGCGACCGGATCGGCCCGCGACCGACCCCGACCGACCATGACCGACCACGACCGCGACCGACCGCGACCGACCGTGACCGCGACCGGGCCCGGGCGCGCGTGGCGCCCGGGCCCGGCCGTCGGCGGATCGGAACACGGATCAGAACACGGGTCGGAACACGGGTCAGAACGCCGAGGTGTACGCGGTGAAGAAGCGGGACGGGACCGGCGAGCCGGAGCCGTTGAAGCACAGCGGGTAGAGGTTCACCGTGCCGGCGCTGCGGGCCCACGGCGTGGCCAGACCGCAGTAGTCCGGGCCGGGGCCGAAGGCGGTGACCTGCGCGGTGTCCGCGGGCACGGCGATGTTCGGCAGGTTGACGGTGTAGGGGACGGACCCGCTCAGGGTGTTGGGCGGGCCGGAGGAGTTGAAGTTGGTCGCGGCCGGCACGCCGCCGTTGAACCACAGGTAGCCGTAGGACTTGGGCGGCAGCGCCGGCCCGTGCACGGCCCGCTTCTCCGAGTAGCTCAGCGTCCAGCGGGTGTCGTACGGGGCGTTGGCGGCGTTGTAGCAGTTCACCAGGACGGTCTGGCCGCTCGCGGAGGGCGCCCACTCGCCGACCTTGCAGCGCGCGCCGTTGACCGCGTCGACGGCGGTGACCTCCAGGTTGCCGGCCGGCGTCGCCTGGCCCAGGCCGGGCAGCCAGACCTTCCAGACGCCGGTGCCGCCGTAGCCGACCGCGTTGGTGCCGCCGGTCGAGTTGTACTGGGTGATCACCGCGCCGGTGGTGTTCGAGAAGACGTAGCCGTAGCCGCCCACGGCCGGGGCCGGGACCCCGCTGCTGGTCGTGTAGAGGACGGTGAACCGGGTGTCCTCGGGGGCGCCGCCCGGCCGGTAGCAGCCGACCGCGACGTCCTGTCCGGTGCCCGCCGTCGCCCAGCCCCTGACCTGGCACCAGCTGCCGGTGCGGCCGACGGCCGTCACGTGCGCGATGCCGCCGGGGCCGGCGATCAGCGGGAAGTGCACGACGTAGGACCCGGTGCCGACCTGGTCCACCCTCACCGGGTTGGCGGCCGGGGACGGCCAGCTGCCCCACTGGCGGCTGGTGTCGGGGACGTAGGACGGCGGCGGGGTCGGGTTGTCGAGGTACGCGAAGCCCCAGCGGTCGGGCACGGCGGCGTGCGCCGGGCCGGCCGCCGGGAGACTGACGCCCACCAGGGCGGCCAGTACGGCGAGGACGAGCAGCAGGGCGCGGACGGCGCGGAACGCGCGGTCGGCGGGAACGGGTCTGACCGGTGGTACGGCGGTGCCGGCGTGCATGGGCATACCCCTTGGGTGTGAGGAATCACGGGCGGCCTGCGCGGTGGTGCCCGCCCTGCTGTTCCGCCCGTGCCGGGGTGAGCCGGCAGGCGGCGGCCGACGGGACGACCGGTCCTCAGGGAGGGGACCGGCGCTACCCGGCGTCGGCCGGCAGTGACGGGGTCGGGGGTCAGGCCCGACGGCGCTCACATCGTAGGGGCGCGCCGGGCGGCGGCACAGGCCTGCGGTACGCGTCGCCCGGCCCTTCGCGCGACGGGCGGAAGCCGCCCCTCCGGGTGCCTCCCGCCCCGGCCGCCCCGTCCGCCGCCGCACCGGCACCACCCGCCCCACCGCGTCCGTGCCGTCCCGCCGGGACCCTGACCGGAAACCGCCCTTCCGGCCGGGCCCGCGCTCCCTGGAGCCCGGGCCGGACCGCGAACGGACACCGTTGGGGCGGGCGTCGGCGGGGCGACCCCGTCCGTTCACCCGGCGGACGCCCGCGACCCGGCAGCGGCTCCGCCACGGCGACACCCGTGGCCGGCCCGGAGGCCGGCCCTCCGTCAGCGCGGGTGCCGCAGCCAGGAGTCGAGTACCGCGTAGTCGCCGTCGGTCAGCCCCACCCGCGGATCGACCCGGTGCAGCAGCGCCGGCCCCGGGTGGTGCGCGGCGACCCACGCCCGGTCGGCACCGGTGATCTCGTCGTCGACCCAGGCGAACGGACGCCCACCCGCCCACGCGACGAGGGCGCGGGTCTTCCAGTGCAGGCCGTCGCCCTCCTCCGCCTCGTCGGCGTCGTCCGGCTCCGGCCGGCCCAGGACGGCCAGCGGCGGCAGTCCGAGCAGCGGGGCGATGCACGTGTTCGCGTCGTCCATCCAGGTCGTCGCCCAGACGGCTTCGCACGGCAGCGCGGCCAGTCGCGGTCCGTGCCCGGGATCGACCCGGGCGAGCAGCGGGTTCCCGCCAGCCGCCGCCCCGTACACCGGGTACGGGCCCTTCCCCCCGAACGGGACGAGCGGCCCGTCCACGTCCAGGAACAGCAGCGGAGGCAGAGCGGATCCGGTCATCCCGGCACCCTACCGGCCCCGGGAGCGGGCCGCTTTCCCCCGCTGCGCGGAGCCCGGAGAAGTGATGCGCGGTCACGTCCCGTCAGGGTGAACGGTCAACGGAAGCCGGGGCGGGCGCCACGATCGAGTGGTCCTCCGGTCGTGCGGTTCGCATCCGGAGTGTTGGGGCCGGACGGGGGACGGCGGATCGCTAGCTTGGGCCCCGGTCCCCGGCCCGCCGCCCCGACAGGCGCGGGCCCTCCCAGGAGAAGGAGCACCCATGATCCAGAAAGGCCTGCGGGCCGCCTGTTCCGCGGTCGTGGCGTTCGCGGCCGCGGCCGCGCTGACCCTCGGCGTGCCGGGCGGCACGGCCTACGCCATCGACCACGTCGAGTGCGTCGGCGGCGAGAGCTTCCTCAAGATCTACTCGCACCTCGACGGCCGCGAGAGCGTCGACTGCTACGCGAACGCCGGCCGGACCGACTTCGGAGGGTGGTGGATCGACCGGATCTACACGGGCAACAATGACCTGATCTACTACGACGTCAACGGCGACTCGGTGAAGATCGAGCGCTGGCACGACATCAGCTTCCCCAACCGGCCTCCCCGGGTCGCCTCCATCCAGATCCTCTGACCCGACCGCCGCCCCGCGGGCTACTGCCGGCCCGCGGACCGGCGGACCGGCGGAACCGGCTGCGGGATGAACGAGGGCGGGGCGGCGCGGGGCGGGAACTCGGGGAACGGCGGGAGCGCCGGGAGCGCCGGACGGGGTCGGGCGTCAGGCTGCGCCGCGTCGCGCGGAGCGAGGGGCGGTGGAACCGGCTATTTCGGACCCCAGGCCGGGGCCACCAGGGACGAGGAGGTGGACGCGCCGGCCAGGGCCGGCCACTCCAGCGGCGGGATGTTCCTGCTGTCCGTACCGGCCCCGGAGGGACGCCTCGCCGGCGCGGCCCTGGTCAGCAGTGCGCCGCACGCCGGCCGGCGCCGTCCCTTCGCCGACCGGGCGGCGGCGCACCCGCTCCCCGCCCTCGACGAGGCGGCCGCCGCCCACGCCCGGGAGCCGGACGACGCGACCCCGCGCTGACCCTCGCCGCGGCGCCGTGGGACTTCATCGCCCGGGGGCCGGCAGGGGGCCGGCCGCTGCCGGCGGGCCTCCCGTACTGCCAGGCCGCGGTGGACTTCGACCGGCCCCACGTGCTGCGGCACACGATCGAGGACGCCGGTCACTTCCCCCGGATCGAGAACCCCCGGGCCGTCCGGGCGGCCTTCGCCGACCTGACCCGCCGCCTGGAGACGGCGGGGCGGGGCATCTCCTGCGGACAGGTCCGACGAGCCCGCGGCGGAGTCCGTGCGGCGGGGGTTCCCCCGGCCCGATCCGCAGGACACGCCCTCAGGGCCGGGCCGTCGCGGTGAGGCGGCGCAGCGCGGCCCGGGCGGGCGGCCCCCAGCTCGGCTTGCCGCCCGGGCGGCCGTGGACGCCCGCCTCCCCGATGAGGGCGCAACCGAGGGCCTTCAGCACTGCCCAGCCACGGGCCCGGCGCCGGGCCGCCGGGTCCGCAGCCGGCCGGTAGGCGTCGAGGAGGCGGTCGGCGGCGCCGTCCGGCAGCAGCATCCAGGCGGCGGCGAGGTCGCAGGCCGGATCGCCCGCGCAGAGGTCGCCGAAGTCGACCACACCGCAGACGGTCCCGTCCGAGGTGAGGACGTTGGCCGGATGCAGGTCGCCGTGCAGCCACAGCGGCGGGCCGGTCCACCCGGGCGCGGCGACGGCGTCCTCCCAGACCGCGCGGACGGCGTCCGGGTCGGGGAGCAACCCGAACCCGGTGGCCGCGGCCAGTGCCCGGGCGAATCCCTCCGCGTAGTCGGCCAGCGGCCCGCCGCGGTCACGGCCGGCGGGTGCGCCGTCGGGCGCGGGCCGGTGGAGGGCGTTCAGGAACGCCGCCAGGGCGTCGGCCGCCTCCGCGGCGCGGGTGACGGGGGCGCGGTCGGCGGGCGTTCCCGCCAGCCAGGTGGTGACGGTCCACGGTCGCGGGAACCGCTCGGAGGGCTCGCCGAGGCGCTGGGGGACGGGAACCGGCAGCGGGAGCCCCGGCGCGAGGACGGGAAGCCAGGTGTGCTCCTTGCGCAGCAGCGCGTCCGCGGACTCCGTCGCCCAGGGCAGCCTCACGGCCAGGTCGTCGCCGAGCCGCCACAGCTGGTTGTCCCAGCCCCGTGCGCCGAACCGCACCGGTCGGTCGGCCAGGTCGGGGTGCTGATCGCGCAACAGGTCCCGGACGAGTTCCGCGGTGACCTCGATCTCGGTGTTCGTCATGCGCCGCCACGGTAGCCGACGGCCCCGGTCCTCGCGGCGCGTGGGAGAGGAAGCGGTCCATCCGTGGCGGAGCGAGGCCGCGGAGGACGACCGGGACGACGGGCGCAGTGACCGGGCGAACGCCGGGGCGGATCCGGACCACGGTGCCGGCGGTGGCGGACTGCGGCACCGACCCGTTCGCCCCGCCGGGGCGGTGCCGCGCCTGTCGTGCCGCCCGTACCGGGACGCCGGCGGCAGCGTGTCCGGCGTGCCGGGCGAGGCCGTCCCGCACCGCGCCCCGGGCGAGGCCGTCCCCGCGCCGCGCCCCGGACGCGGCGGCCGCCGGTCACCCCGGCCCGGGGGCCCTCGACGACGTGAGGTGCCACTGACAGGCCGAGGGGATTGGCCTATCGTGCTTCGCAGCCGACCGAACCGTGCCGGAAGGTGGTGCACGCCGTGCTGAGCGATCGTCTGCGGGCCGGGGCGCTGGAGGTGGCGGAGCGCTGTCCGACACCGTTCTACCTGTTCGACCTGGAGGCGCTCGCCGCGGGCTACCGGGAGATGGAGCGGGTCTGGAGGCGGGAGTTCGCCCGGCTGACGGTGGCGTACTCGTACAAGAGCAACCCGCTGGCCGCCGTGACGCGGCGGCTGGCGGCGCTGGGCGGGGCGGCGGAGGTGGTGTCGGGCGCGGAGCTCTCCCTCGCGCTGGCGGACGGCTTCGCACCCGGGCGGATCGTCTTCGACGGGCCGGTGAAGAGCCGGGCGGACCTGGCCCGCGCGGCCGGGCTCGGCGTCCCGGTGCAGGTCGACTCGCTGACCGAACTGGCCGACCTGCTCGCCCTGCCCGACGGCCCGCCGCCGGTGGGCCTGCGGCTCGCGACCCGGGGCGACGACGGGCGGTGGTCGCGCTTCGGGCTGCTGCCGGACGAGGTGACGCGGGCGCGCGAACTGCTGGGCCGGGCCGGCCGGCCGGTGTGGGGCGTGCACATCGGGGTCGGCACCCTGTCCGGCCCGGAGACGTACCGCGAGGCGCTGGTGTCCTGGGCGGAACCGCTGCGGGACCTCGCCCGGACGGCCGGGGGCCGGCTGACGGTGGACGTCGGCGGGGGATTCCCGCCGCAGGGGGTGCCCGGGCGCGCGTGGGAGGTGTACGCGGACGCCGTCGCCGCCGGGTGCCGGCAGGCCGGGCCGGGGCCGGACGAGGTGGACCTGCTGATCGAGCCGGGGCGCTCCCTGGTCGAGGAGCACGGCGCGCTGGTCTGCCGGGTGGCGGTCCGCAAGTCCCGCGACGGACGGGAACTGCTGGTGCTGGACGGCGGCACCAATCTCGCCCGCACGGTGAAGAGCCGCCCGCACCCGATCGAGTTCCCCGCGGCGCCGGGCGACCGCGGCGGGCGCTACCGGCTGCTCGGCGCCAACTGCTACGAGGGCGACGTCTTCGCGGACGACCTCCCCGGGCCGGCGGACGCGGGCCCGGGGGACGTGGTGGTGATCGGCGACTGCGGCGGCTACGACCAGCCGTTCGCCCATGTCTGGGTGCGGCCCCGCCCGCCCGTCCACGCGCTGGACGGCGCCGGCTGGACGGTGGTGCGGGAGTCCGGCGAGACCATCCGGTAGCCCGGCCGCACCGCCCCCGCACCAACCCCGGGCCGCCCCGGAACCACTCCCGGGCCACCCCCGAACCGGCGACGACGGCCCGCCGCCGGGCAGTTGATAGCGTGATCGTCATGACGCAGCTCGGAGAACTGGTCCTGACCCCCGACGAACGGGCCCGGGGGACCGCGGTCGACAGCGTGATGTTCACGATGGACTGGACCGGCGAGGAGGAACCGGGCCGGCTGGCGGACTTCGTGGCCGCCCGGGTGCGGGCCTTCGGGGTGGAGCCGGTCGGCGTCGACACCGAAGCCGTCCGCCGGGCGGCCGAGGCCGATCCGGCGCTGCGCCGCGGTGACCTCCCGGTCCGCCAGCTCGACCACCTCGCCGGCGTGCTGGCGGACCTCGGCTGCACCCTCCTGGTGTGGGAGAGCGGCACCGACGCCTACGAGCTGCTGGTAGCGCCGGCCGGCGAGCGGGAGCCGGCCGGGCTGACCCACGAGGACCTCCCGGTCCGGGCCTGGGGCGCGGAATCCGGAACGAGGCTGGTCGGCCTGGACTGCCCGGGGTGCGCGCAGACGCTGTTCTGGGAACTGCCGCCTGAGGAGACCCTGGCCGGCGAGTCCTGCGCGTGCGGAGCCGCGTTGTTCGACGCCGCCGGCCTGCCCCTGCCCGGCGTGACGCTGCACGACTGAGCGCCGGACGGGCCGCCGGGCCGGGGAGGGGAGTGCCCCCCGGCCCCCCGGCCCCCGGCCCGGCGACCCGTCACCCCGGCCCGGCGACCCGTCACCCCGGCCCGGCGACCCGTCACCCCGGCCCGGCGACCCGTCACCCCGGCCCGGCGTCAGCCCCGGTAGACACCCACCTCGTACAGCGAGTACCCCCACCCCGTGGCGCGCTGCTCGCCGTGGATCCGCACGTAGCGGGCCGGGACGGCGGGGAAGCGCGCGGTGTCCAGCCCGCCGTCACCGGTGGCGGTGGACCAGACCGTGCGCCAGGTGGTCCCGTCGGTGGACACCTCGATCCGGTAGGCCCGGGCGTGGGCGCGCTCCCAGTCCAGGGTGACCCGGCCGACCAGGGTGGTGGCGGGCAGGTCGATCCGCAGCCACTGGTCGTCGTTCCAGTCGCTGGCCCAGCGGCTGGAGGCGTTGCCGTCGACCGCCCGGGCGGCCCCGAAGTCGGTGAACGGGTTCCACTCGGCCGAGCTCGCCGCGGCGGTGGCGCCCCCCGCGAGGTTCACCTCGGACCGGTACCGCTCGGAGGCGCCCCAGGTGGTCAGGTAGGACTCCGCGCCCCGGAACAGGTCGTCGATCACGCCCTGCCCGCCGACCAGCCGGATGTCCTCCAGCCAGTCCGGCACCAGGCCGTAGTGCGCGGCGCCGTCGGTGTTGACGTCCCAGGTACGGCTGCCGGCGGTGGCGCGCTCGACCACGGAGCCGCCGTCGGCGGTGCGGAACGGGTAGCGCACCGGGTTCGCGGTGCCGGCCCCGCGCGGACCGGGCCAGCCGCCCACCCCGTTCATGTCGGTGCCGTAGCCGTAGCCGACGCCGTACTTGTCGCGCAGCGCGTCGGTGCGCCGCGCCTCCGCGCTGAACGCCTCCGCGCCGTTCATGTACTGGGCGACGAAGCCGCCGAGCCGGTAGACCCGCTCCGTCCAGCCGAGGTCCATCCAGCTGTGCGAGGAGAGGGCGCCCGGGTACGCCTCGGACTCCAGGACGTCCAGGGCCCGCCCCGCCGCCTTGACGCTCATGTGGTCGAGCTCCAGCATCATGCCGCGCCGCATCATCCCGCGCAGCGCGTACTCGCCGAGTTCGCTCAGGCCCCGGGTGTTGCACTGGGCGTCCGCCGCGTAGGCTGGCAGCGTCACCCCCACCGGCAGCTGGCTCTGCACGGAGGCCGGGGCGGGCGCCAGACCGATCGGGTTGTCGTGCTGCGGGCCGGTGCACTGCTCGGTCTGCCAGAAGGTGCCGGTCGACAGGAACTGGCCCGCGTTGATCGCCGCGCCCAGCGCGCCCTCGTCGAACCGCACGCCGCACAGCGCGTTGTCGAGCTTGTGGCACAGGAACATGCTGCGCACCCCGAGCCCGTACAACTCGTCGAGTCCGCGGTCGATGTCGGCCCGGCTGCACTGGGCGACGTCCAGCACCTGCTTGCAGCCGAACGGCTCCGAGGTCTCCACCCCGAGCACCACGGCCAGTTTGCCCTGCCGGACGACCTCCCGGGCCTGTGCGCTGTCGGTGACGATCCGGAACCAGCCCTTGCCCGGGCCGCCGTACATCCGGTCGACGTAGGCCTGCATGTCGTAGCTCAGCTTCGCCTGGAGGCGGATCGAGGTCATCTCGTCGCAGCTGCGGTCCTTGAAGAAGTAGACCGAGCAGATCACCCCGTTGGTGACCAGGTCGTTGACGAGGACCCGCTCGCCGCCGCGCCAGGCGCGCTCCACCCAGGCGTAGTAGTTCTGCTGGTGGGTGAGCGAGTCATGGGCCGGCCAGTCGGCGAAGGTCGGCCAGCCGACCGGGTCGTGCCGGCCGTCGCCGCCCTTGGTGATCATGTCGAAGACGGCGAGCGTGCCGTCGGGGTAGTGCTCGGGGCAGTCCTTGAGGGCGTCCGCGACGCCCGCCTCGGAGAAGGCCTTGCCGCAGATGAGGCGGCCGCCGAAGCCCTCGTTGGCGAGAATGTGGTCGTGCGCGTCGACGAAGCCGCGGACCCGGCCCCGGTCGTCGGTGCCGGTGAACGGCTCGCCCGTGACGCCGATCCCGGCGTCGGGCGCCGGCCGGGCGACCGGGTCCCACCAGTTCGCGCCGCCGGCCCCGCGCGCCGGGGCGGCGAGGGCGGCGGCGACCAGGGCGAGCAGCGCGGCGAGCAGGGTGGCGAATCGCAGGCGTGCGTGGGGGATTCGGGTCATGGGCACCCCAGTTCCGGAGGGACGGACGGGCGGGCCGACGACGCGGCCGGCGCCCCCGCCGCGGCACGGCGGCTCTCCGGAGGGCGGGGGTCTGGTCCCGCGAACTCGGTGTGACGAGAATCGCCACTGTTGGACATTCCGTCAATAGCCGTGGCAGAACCGGCCGTTCCACGCGGCCCGGCAAGGAGGCGGGCCGCGCGGCACCCGCACCCCGCGCGGTGCTGGAGGCTTGTTCCGGGCTCAGATCGAGGCGGCGTGGAACGGACCCGACGACGGCGTCGGGCCTGCCATCGAAGCCGGCCACGCGAACGCCGGGACATGTTGCCGGAATCCGGCCATGCGGATCCCCGGCAGACGTTCCGACTGCCGCGGGACCGCGACTTCCACCGACGTCCGGTCAGGTGGTGACTCGGGGGATCCCATAGCGCCAGGCCAGGCGATCGGTGTCAGCGGCGCGTTGCCGTTGCCGCGAAGTCCAGCAGCAACTCGCTGGTCGTCTCCGGTGCTTCGAGCATGGGGATGTGCCCGACCTCGGGCAGGTGCCGGACGCGCGCGTTCGGCACCGCGTCGTACTGGTGCGCCGAAGACGGGTTCCAGCGGCGGTCGGCGGCGCCGAAGATCACCAGGACCGGGATGTCGAGGGCGGTGAGGCGCTCGGGCACGCTCCGCTCGGTGATGTACGCGGTGTTCCGGCGCAGCGCCGTCCTGAACGTGCGGTAGCCGATTCTCCGGGCCTCGGCGACCATCTCGTCCGGGATGTTCACCGGGCGGTTGCACACCGAGGTCATGCCCCTGCGGAGCATGGCGTTCGAACGGATGGGCCAGAGGAGCGGGCCCAGCGGCGGGCCGATCAGGAGCCGAAGGACGACGGGCTGTGGAAGGAGGGCGCCGGGACTCGGGCCGGTGCTGATCAGGGCGAGCGAACCGACCAGGTCGGGGCGCTGTTCGGCGAGCGCGGTGGCGGTGTGTCCACCGCCGGAGTGCCCCACCACGGTGACCGCACGAAGGCCGAGTTCATCGAACACCCTGGCCAGGCGACCCGCCTGCTCGGGCACGTCGTACGAGGACGCGGGCAGGGACTGTCCGTGACCCGGCAGGTCGACCCGGATGACGTGATACTGACCGGCGAGTGCCGGCACCACCGGGCTCCAGGAACCGCTCGTAGCCCCCGATCCGTGGATGAGCACCAACGGCGGTGCCTGCCGCGGGCCGTCGTGGACCAGGTGGATCCCGTGCACGCGCTTGACGTCGTCCTTCCCCATGGACGGGATGATGCCCGGGCTCCGATTGTCGGTCTTGTACAAATGAGCACCGGCAGGACGAGCAACCGGTCACCGGCCGGCTCGGCACCGCCCCCCAACGGCTGCGGATCAGGGAAGGGACGGGTCACCCGCGCCCCGCTCGGTGCCGCTCCTACCCGGTCCCGCTCAGTGCCCCGGCCCGGCGGTCTCCGCGCCCGGCGGACGGTCGTGCGGCAGGAACAGCGCCGCGCCGAGGCCGACGACGCCGAACGCGGCGAGCGCGATCATCGCCGCCGCGTAGCCGTTGCGCGAGAGCTCGGAGACCAGGATGGTGCCGGCGACGGCGGTGCCCAGCGAGGAGCCGAGGTTGGAGATGCTGCGGGACAGGCCGGAGATCTCGCCCTGCCGGCTGTCGGGGAAGGCGGACTGCACCACGTTGACCGACGGGGTGAGCATCAGGCCGAGGCCGAGCCCGATCAGCAGCAGACCGGGCGCGAAGGCCCAGGCGCCGCCGAAGGCGCGCACCAGCAGGAGCAGCACGACGATGCCGGCCGTGGTGGTGGCGAAGCCGGTGACGATCAGGGTGCGCTGGGCGCGCCGCTTCGCCAGGCCCTCGGCGGCGAGCGAGGAGGCCAGCAGCCCCAGGGTGGCGGCGGTGAAGACACCGCCGGTGGCGATCGCGCTGTAGCCGCGGACGACCTGGAGGTAGGCGCCGACGGTGAAGGAGACGCCCATCAGGACGAGCCACTGGGCGTTCTGGGTGACCAGGCCCAGGTTGGAGACCTGGTTGTGGAACAGGCTGGTGGCCAGCAGCGGTTCCCGCCCCGCCCGCTCCAGCCGGCGGATCCAGCCGAAGAAGGCGGCCAGCACGACGGCGCCGGAGGCCAGCAGGGCGATCATCAGCCAGGTGTTGTTGTCGGCGGCGAGGATGCCGGTCACCAGCAGGACCAGGCCGGCCGCCGACAGCACCGCGCCGACGGTGTCGAAGGACCGCGTGGGGTCGGCGGGCAGCGGGTCCTCCAGGGTGCGGGTGAGGAACAGGATCACGGCCACCACCACGGCCTGGAAGCCGAAGTTGGCGCGCCAGTCGATCGCCGTGGTGAGCAGGCCGCCGATCAGCGGACCGGCGGCCGCGCCGATCCCGCCGAGGGCCATGATGGTGCCGAACGCGCGGGCCCGGGCGGCGGTCCCGGTGAACAGCAGCGTGGTCAGGATGTAGACCGGCGGGATCAGCAGGGCGGTGCCGACGCCCTCCAGCACCGAGTTGCCGAGGATCAGCACGCCGAGCCCGGGGGCGGCCGCGCTGAGCACCGCACCGACGCCGTAGACGGCGAGGCCGAGCATCAGACAGCGCTTGCGGCCCCAGCGGTCGGTGAGCTTGCCGCCGGGGATCATCAGGGCGGCCATCACCAGCAGGAAGACCGTGATCGCCACCTGGACGCCCTGGACGCTGGTGTCGAGGTCTTCGCTGATGTCGTTGATCATCACGTTCATGCTGGAGCCGGCGAAGCTGCAGATGAACTGGGCGAGGGCCAGCGGAGCGAGCACGCGCCGGGCGGCCGCGGTGGGGTGAGCAGGTCCGGTGGTCATTCCCGGCTCCGTCCGTCGGGTGCGGTGAGCACCGCGTAGAGCGCGGCCACGTCGATGGCGATGATCATGAGTGACCAGGCGGGGTAGCTGGGCAGGAAGACGAACTGCACGAAGACGTTGGCGCAGAGCACCGCCGCCGGGAACCAGCGGCCGGGGAGGTCCCCGGTGAGCAGGGTGATGCCGGCCAGCCCCTGGGCGACGGCCAGCGCGAGCACCGCCCAGCCCAGGCTGTGCAGGTCGCCGAAGACGTAGCGGTCGGTGCCGGTGACGACGGGCGAGTCGATCAGCGCGGCCATCGCGTCCCACCCGTTGAACAGGGCCAGCAGGATCATCGCGACGCCCGCGAACGGCAGCAGGTTCCGGCGCGGCCGCGCCGGGCGGGTGGATGAGGCCATGGCCGGGCTCCTTTCGCGGACCGCGGACCTGTGCCGGGCCGGGCCCGGCCTCAGGCGTCGCCCCGCCGGTCGAGCTCCTCGTCCAGGGCGAGCGCCGCGTCGATGAGCGCGAGGTGCGTGAACGCCTGCGGGAAGTTGCCCAGTTGCTCGCCGGAGGGGCCGATCTCCTCGGCGAACAGGCCGACGTGGTTGGCGTAGGTGAGCATCTTGTCGAAGGCGTAGCGGGCCTGCTCGACCCGGCCGGCCCGGGCGAGGGCCTCGACGTAGAGGAAGGAGCAGAGGTTGAAGGTGCCCTCGGTGCCGCTCAGCCCGTCGGGGGAGGCGGCCGGGTCGTAGCGGTAGACCAGGCTGTCGCAGACCAGTTCCCGGTCCATCGCGTCCAGGGTGGACAGCCAGTCCGGGTCGTCGGGGGAGAGGAAGCCGACCTTGGGCATCAGCAGCAGCGAGGCGTCCAGGACCTCGGTGTCGTAGTGCTGGACGAAGGCTCCGCGCTTCGGGCTCCAGCCGCGCTGCACGACCTGGCGCAGCACGTCGTCGCGCACCGAGCTCCAGCGGTCCAGGTCCGCGGGGCGGGCGTGGGCGCGGGCCATCCGCACCGCGCGGTCGAAGGCGACCCAGCACATCACCCGGCTGTAGGTGAAGTCCTGACGCCCGCCGCGGGTCTCCCAGACGCCCTCGTCGGCGCGGTCCCAGTGCTCGGTCAGCCAGTCCACGAGCCGGCGGAACGCGTCCCACCCGCGCAGCGCCCCCATGTCGCCGCCCCCGGCGGCGAACGCGTAGGCGGCCTCGCCGTAGATGTCGAGCTGGAGCTGGTCGGCGGCGGCGTTGCCGGCCCGCACCGGGAACGAGCCCAGGTAGCCCTCCCAGTGGCCGAGCGTCTCCTCGGCCAGGTGCGGATCGCCGTCGACCCGGTACATGATCTGCAGGCGTTCGCCCTCGGCGCCCGCGGCCTCGATCCGCTCGCGCACCCAGCGGCGGAACGCCTGCGCCTCGTCGCGGAAGCCGAGCCCGATCAGGGTGTGGACGGAGAGCGAGGCGTCGCGGATCCAGGTGTAGCGGTAGTCCCAGTTGCGCTCGCCGCCGACCTGCTCCGGCAGGCCCATGGTCGCGGCGGCGATCAGCGCCCCGGTCGGCCGGTAGCTGAGCAGCTTCAGGGTGATCGCCGACCGGTCCACGATCTGCCGCCAACGGCCCTGGTAGTTCGAGGACTTCAGCCAGCCGTACCAGAACGCCCGGCAGGCGTCGAAGGCGGCGAGCGCCGTCTGCCCGGTCGGCGCGGGTGGCGGCTCGCCGCCCGGCGGCAGGGTGGTCAGCTCCACCGTCGCCAGCTCCCCGGCGGACAGCGTGAACCGCGCGGTCACGTCCTCGCCGTCCGCGCGCAGCGTCACCGGGGCGGTGGTCCGCACGCACAACTCCTGGCCGGGCGAGCTCAGCCGGGCGGTGTGCTCGTCGGGGAGGGCGAGCCGGTGGGCGGCGCGGCCGTAGTCGAAGCGCGGCCGGCACTCCAGGACGAAGGGCACCCGGCCGCGCACCACCCGCGCGCCCCGAATGATCCGGTGCCGCTCGGACGGGCTCGCGGAGGTGTCCGGGAGCATGAAGTCGATCACCTCCGCCACGCCCTGCGGGGCGAGGAAGCGGGTGATCACGATCGCCGTCCCGGACAGGTAGAGCTGCTTCACCTGGGCGTCCGGCACGGCCTCCCGGTCCACGGCGAGCCGGCACCGCCCGCCCCCGGCGTCGTCCAGCAGCGCGGCGAACAGGCTGGGGGAGTCGAACCGCGGGGTGCACCACCAGTCGATGTCGCCGGCGGTGGAGACCAGGGCGGCGGTCTGCAGGTCGCCTATGACGCCGTGCTCGGCGATCGGGGGGTAGGGACTCATGGGGGGACGCTCCCTCGGCGGACGGCGGGAACTGCCTGCGCCGTCACCGTACGGGCGGCGGTCCGCGCGCCGGATCACCCCGCGCGGGTGAGCACCCGCGGGGGCGGGCGCCGGGGCGGGCCGTCCCCGGCCGGCGGGTCACCTCGTGGGGGTGATGCGCACCGCCCGGCGGACGGCGAGGCTGGAGGCCACCGTCGAAGGGAAGGGAGCCGGCCCCATGCGCTACGAGATCCGGGTGTCCGGCGTGCTGCAGGAGACGACCCGCCGGGAGGGCTTCCCCGAACTGGAGAGCAGGGTCGTGCCCGATCACACCGTGTTGTACGGGGACGTCGTCGACGAGGCCCATCTGTTCGGCCTGCTGAACCGCTGCCAGGCGCTCGGCCTGCGGGTGACGGAGCTGCACCGGCTGCCCGAGTGAGGCACCGGCGGCTCACGGCCCGTCGAGCAGGCGCAGCCGCGCCGCGGTGCGCACCGCCTCGCGGCGGTTGGCCGTCAGCAGCTTGCGGTTGATGCTCTTCAGGTGCGTCTTCACGGTGTTCGGCGACAGGAACAGCGCTTCGGCGATCTCCTGGGTCGACAGCATCCGCGCCGCGTGCCGCAGGACGTCGCGCTCCCGCTCCGTCAGCGGCTCGGCCGGCGGGGGCGGTGCGGCCGCCGGCGGCTCGGCCACCCGCACCGGGCGGGCCGGCGAGGGGCGGGCGGCCGGGGGCAGCGTGCCGGCCGGGGGCGGCGGGCCGGGCGGGGCCGGGCGCAGGTCGCCGGGCAGCCAGGTGTGGGCGAGGGCCAGCTGGGGGCGCCGGCGCAGCTGGTGCCGCACCCAGGGGGCGGACTCGCGGAACGGCCGGCGCAGCCGCTCCGGCTCGGCGACCGCGAGGGCCCGGGCCAGGGCCACGCCGTCCGGCCCGTCCGGCCCCTCCGGCCCGTCGGGCCCGGCACCGGCCTGGGCCAGCAGGAGCAGGGCCCGGGTGCGGGTCGCGCTGCCCACCGCGGGGTCGTCGCGCAGCGCACGCAGCCGGTCGAGGGCGCCCGCCTCGTCCTGTCCGGCGGCCAGCCGGGCCCGCGCGGCGACCAGGAGCGACGCCGGCGCGCGGGTCGGCACGCCGTCCAGGGCCGCCAGCGCCTCCCGCGGCCGGCCGGCCGCCAGCTGCGCGGCGCAGACGGCGACGGCGAGGCGCTCGCGGCTCCAGTCGGACGGCCGGCCGGCGAGCGCGCGCTCCCCGGTCTCCGCCAGCAGCCGCAGCGCGGCGTCGGGCCGGCCCCGGGACAGCTCCAGCTCGGCCCCGATCACCGCGGCACCCAGCACGACCACGGGATCGCGCTCGGGCGTGCGGCGGGCCGTCGTCCGGTGCAGGGCCCGGCGGGCCTCGTCCGGCTCGTCGCGTTCCAGCGCCGTCGCGGCCAGCACCAGGTCGCGCACCTCGGTGCGGCTGTCGGGCGGGAGGCTGGAACGGTCGGCCTCCTCGTCGGCCTCGCGCACCCGGTGCTCGGCCCGCCCGGACCGGCCGCCCAGCTGGTCGATGAGCGCGAGCCGGCACAGCGCGTCGTGGCGCAGCCGGGCGGTGGTGGGCGAGGCCGGGGCCTGCGCCGCGCGCTCCAGCGCCGCCCGCGCCTCGTCGAGGCGTCCCTGCCACAGCAGCGCCGAGCCGAGGCCGGCGTCGACCAGGGCGAGCAGCTCGGGGTGCTCGTCCAGCAGCTCGGCCGGCGTCTCGCGCGCCAGCTCGTGGGCCCGCCGGGCGGCCTGCTCGGCGAGCGCGGCCGAGCCCAGCAGCCGGCCGGCCTCCGCGCGCACGAAGGCGGCCGCCAGCCGGAGCGCGGTGCGCTGCCGCGAGAGCAGGGGCTCGACCCGCGCCAGGACCCGCAGCGCGTCGTGCGGCTCCTCGCGGCCCAGGTGGACGGCCGCGCGGACGAGTTCGGCGGCCGGATCGCGCTCGGTCGGCGGCATCCGGGAGAACAGGGCGCCCAGCCGGGTGGCGTCGTGCCCGGCGACCAGCTCGCCGAGGGCCAGCCCGTCGACCAGCAGCCGGGCGGCCAGGGCCCAGTCACCGCCCTCGGCGGCCTGCTCCAGCGCGGCCCGCCGCTGCCCGTGGTCGGCGAGCCAGCGCGCGGCCCGCACCCGAAGCTCGTCGACCCGCTCCGGGGCGGCGGCGCGCAGGTGCAGACGCAGGATGCCCGCGAACATCGGGTGCATCCGGTACCAGTCGTCGGACAGCGCCTCGGTGAAGGCGTTCTCCTGGTGCAGCCGCTCCAGGATCCGCCGGCCGTCGCGGCGGCCGGTGAGCGCGTCGGCGAGGTCCGGGTGGACCCGGCCCAGGATGCTGCAGCGCAGCAGCAGGTCCTGGGTCGGCGCGGGCTGGGTCCGCAGCACCTCGGCGAGCAGGTAGTCGGAGAGCGCGGCGTGCCCGGCGTCGATCCGCCCGAGGTACGCCTCGGGGTCGCCGGCGTCGTGCGCGGCGAGCGCGAGCAGCCGCAGGCCCGCCGCCCAGCCGGACACCGCCCGGTGCACCGCGTCCACCGTGGAGGCGTCCAGGTGCAGCCCGTGGCGCTCCAGCAGCGCGGCCGCCTCGGCGCGGCTGAGCGCGAGGTCGGCGGCGTGCAGCTCGGCGAGCTCGCCGGCGGCCCGGTAGCGGTGCAGCGGCAGCAGCGGCTCGCGGCGTCCGACCACGACCAGCCGCAGCCGGCCGGCGGTGTGCCGGACCAGGTCGTGCAGCTGCCCGGTGAGCCGGGGGTTGTCGATGTGCTCGAACTCGTCCAGCACCAGCACCAGCGGCCGGGGCCGGTCGTTGATCCACGCGGCGAGGCGGACCAGCAGGGACGGTTCGACGTGCTCGGCCCGGGCCGGGGCGCCGACCTCGTCGGGCAGCCCGGGCACGCCGCCCTGCAGCGCCTCGCGGACGTAGGCCCAGAAGGTGCCGGGCTGGTTGTCGCTCTCCTCCAGGGTGAGCCACCCGGCCGGCCCGGGGAGGCGGCCGTGGGCCAGCCAGTCGGCCACCAGCAGCGTCTTGCCCGCCCCCGCGGGTCCGTCGACCAGGGTCACCGGCCGGGACGCGGCGGTGTCGAGCCGGCGCAGCAGCCGTTCGCGCCGCACGAAGGTGGCGGCGGGCGGGCCGGGCGGCCGGACCCTGGTGACCAGCATCGGGTCCCCGTTGGGAAGGCTCACGGGTGCTGTGCGGGTGTGCGGCATGGGGCCACCGCCTGGAGGTTCCGCCGTGCCGCAGGGCACGGCCGGGCGCGGAGCGGCGGGCCGCGGGCGCGCCGCTGCGGGCGGCTCGGGAGACGCCACCTCGACGGTAGTACGGCCCGGGCACCGCGTGCCATCCGAGCGGCCGGGCCGCTTCACCCCGGGGAGGTGAGGCCGGCGCCCGCCGCGGCGGCGAGGATCGAGGCGAGGACCGGCCCGCGAGGAGGGCGACAGTGGCGACAGTGCCGCGAGGAACGCGACAGGGCAGGAGGCCGCCGTGACCGTCCCAGGACCGGCGTCCCGCCGGCACCTCCCCGGCCCGCCCGGACCGGACCCGGACCCGGATCGGGACGCCCGGCGGACCGACTACGCCGGAGCCGTCTACGGCTCGATGCTGGCGGCCTCCGTGATCGCGGCCTCCAGCCTGAGCGGACCGCACCCGCGGCTCTCGATGATCCTGCTGCTGGTGGTCACCGGACTGGTCTTCTGGGCCGCACACGTCTACGCGCACGTCGCCGGGCAGCGCGAGGCCGGCCGCCGGGTCACCCGGCAGCAGGTGCGCGCGGTGGGGCGGCACGAGTGGCCCATCGTCGAGGCGGCGGCCCTGCCGGCCCTGGCGGTGCTGCTCAGCCCGTGGCTCGACCCGGGCGAGAACGCCTGGCTGGCCCTCGGCGTCGCGGTGGCCCAGCAGGTGGGCTGGGCGAGCCTGGGCGCCCGCCGGGCGGGCGCCGCGCCCCGGCAGGTCGTCGCCGAGGGCGCGGTCAACCTGCTGCTGGGCCTGGTCATCGTGGTCGCCAAGGTGGCCGTGGGGCACTGAACCGTCCGCGACCGAACCGCCCGCGACCGAACCACCCCCGACCGCCTCACCGGCGACCGAATCACCCGCACCGGGTGGTCCCGGCGCCGGGCGCGCGTGGCGCAGTGGTACCCGGGGGACGCACCGGCCCGTCCGGGCCGGCCGACACCTCACGGAGGCAACCATGACCGCCGCCGTTCCGCACGGCGCCGCCCCGTCGGCCGGGGCGTCCGCGACGACCGACCACGTCGGGTCCGGGCTGCTGACCTTCGCCGGCGTGCTGCTGGTGCTGGTGGGCTCCCTGAACGCGCTCGACGGCATCTCCGCGATCGCCGGCTCCCACGTCTTCATCGGCAACGCGCACTTCGTCTTCGGCGACCTGCTGGCCTGGGGCTGGGTGATGCTGGCCCTGGCCGTCGCCCAACTCGGCGCCGCGTACGGCGTCCTGGCCCTGCGCACCCAGTGGGCCCGGTGGGCCGGCGTGGTCGTCCTGGTGCTCAACGCGTTCGCGCAGATGTCCTTCGTCCCGTCCTACCCGGTGTGGTCGCTGACGATCATCGCGATCGACGTGGTCGCCATCTACGCGCTGACCGCGTACGCCACTCCCGACCGCTGGTCACCGGCGCCCTCCGAGCAGCCCCCCGGCCCCGGCGGCGGCAGCTGAGCGGCCGGGTGCGCGGCCGGGTGTGCGGGGCGGGGTGCGGGCCCGGCCGGAAACCGGGTGGCATGGTGCGCGCCGGTGCGGGCAGACGGGCCACGGGCCGGTGCTGACGGTCCGTCGGGGATCCCCCTCCCGGCGGGCCGTCGGGCGTCCGCCCGCCCGCACCGTCGCCACCGCCGAGGAGGAACCCGATGACCCGGCCCGTCCCCCCGAACCTCTCCGTCGCGCACCTCGCCGCCGAGGCCGCCGAACTCCTGCGCGCCGCCGGCAGCGCCCCGCAGGGCGGCCGGCCCGTCCTGCTGCACACCACCGAGGCGGCCGAGACCGTCGGCGCCCTGGCCGGGCTCACCGCGCGCCTGCCCGAACTGCTGGACCACGTCGAGGCGTTCCTCAGCAGCGAGCAGGCGGCCGGCCGGATCGCCTCGGCCGCCGCCGGGGACGGGGGGTTCGAAGCCGCCCGGACCGCCCGCGACGCCCGCGAGCAGCTCTACGAGGCGAGCCGCACCGCCGCCCTGCTCGCCGAGTCGCTGGCGGCGGCGACCGCCATCCTCGCCCCGCTCGGCGCCGGCCGGGGGAGCGGGGGTCCGACCGTGCCGCACGTCTGAGCGCTCACCCGGCCCCCGGCGCCGGCGGGGGGCGGTCCAGCCGCCAGACCACCTCGGTCCCGCTGCCCGCCGGGGCCACCGGCGGTGCGGCCGGCCCGCGGCCGACCTCCGTGAAGCCCAGCCGGCGCGGCACGGCGGCACTGGCGGTGTTGGCCAGGTCGTGCGAGATCTCCACGAACTCCACGCCCGGCAGCGTGAACATCTCGGCGGCCAGCGCCGCGGCCGCGCGGGTCGCGAACCCCCGGCCGGTGGCGGCCGGGTGCAGCCAGTACCCCAGCCGCCACCCCCGGGGCCCGGCGCCCCGGTAGGCCTGGCACATCCCGAGCAACCGCCCGTCCCCGGCGGCGAGGGCGTAGGTGAAGACCTCCCCCTCGTCCCACCGCACCGCCGAGCGCGCGAGGAACCCCCGGGTGTGCTCCGCATCGTGCCCGGCGACCCAGGTCTCCCACGGCCGCAGGTGCTCCAGCGACTCCCCGATCAGCGCCAGTGCCGCCGCGAAGTCCTCCTGCTCGCGCCAGCGGCGCAGCACGAAGTCCCCGCAGTCGATGAGCTCCCTCGGTCGCGCCACGGGGATCATCCTGGCCCGCGCCGCGGCCGCACCGCCAGAGCCCCGGGGCCGCACCGCCCGTCCGCGGTGCGGCCCCGGTCCTCCGGGGGCCCCGTCCTCGGACCCCCGCCCGCCGAGCGGACGACGGTCCTCCGAGGACGGACCCCGGCGGCCGCGGTCAGCGCTCCTCGCGGAAGTCGACGTGCCGGCCGAGGACCGGGTCGTACTTGCGCAGCACCATCCGGTCCGCGTCGGTGCGGCGGTTCTTGCGGGTGACGTAGGTGTAGCCGGTGCCGCCGGTGGAGCGGAGCTTGATCACCGGGCGGAGTTCGCTGCGGGCCATGGGGTTCCTCCCGATCGGAGATGGAAGTCGTTTTCACCCGTGCCCAACGCGAGCCCCCGCCCCCGCATTCCCGGCGGCCGTGACCGTCCGCGCCCCGTGCACCGGCCCGGGACCCGGCGAACACTGGAGACATGGATCCGGTCGAAGCGCTCCGGCGGATCGCCTTCCTCCTGGAGTGGCGCGACGCCTCGCCCTACCGGGTGCGGGCCTTCCACACGGCGGCCGACGCCGTCCGCGCGCTGCCGGCCGGGCCGGTGGACGCGGCCCGCGCCCGGGCGCTGCACGGGATCGGCCCGGTCACCGCCGAGGTGATCGCCCAGGCCTCGGCGGGGGCGGTGCCCGCCTACCTCGCCCGGTTGGAGGAGGAGGCCGGCCCGCGGGCCCGGGCCGGCTGGGGCCTGGTGGCGGCCGGCCGTGGGGACTGCCACCTGCACTCCGACTGGTCCGACGGCGGCAGCCCGATCGAGGTGATGGCCGAGGCGGCCGCCGCGCTCGGCCACCGCTGGGCGGTCCTCACCGACCACTCGCCGCGCCTCACCGTCGCCCACGGCCTCGACCCCGACCGGCTGCGGCTGCAACTGGCCGCGGTGGCCGCCGTCAACGCCCGCCGCGGTGCGGGCGGCCTGCGGCTGCTGACCGGCATCGAGTGCGACATCCTGGCGGACGGCTCGCTCGACCAGGAGGAGGAACTGCTCGCCCGGCTCGACGTCGTGGTCGCCTCGGTGCACTCCGGGCTGCGCTCCGAGCCCGGCCCGATGACGGCCCGGCTGGTGGCGGCCGTGCGCAATCCGCACGTCGACGTGCTCGGGCACTGCACCGGCCGGATCGTCACCGGCCGCGGCCGCCCGCAGTCCCGCTTCGACGCGCGGGAGGTCTTCGCGGCCTGCGCCGGGTCCGGTACGGCGGTGGAGATCAACTGCCGGCCCGAGCGGCGCGACCCGCCGGACGACCTGCTGGCGATGGCCGCGGAGGCGGGCTGCCTGTTCGCGGTGGACACCGACGCCCACGCCCCGGAGCAGTTGCACTGGCAGTCCACCGGCTACGCGCGGGCCGCGAAGGCGGGCCTGGGCGCGGACCGGCTGGTGACGACCTGGCCGCTCGGGCGGCTGCTGGACTGGACGGGCGGCCCGCCGCCGGACCGGGGCCGCTGAGCGGGCGCCCCGCGCCCCGGTTCAGGGCCGGGCCAGTGCCGCCACCGCCTCGGCGAAGCGCGCGGGGCTGCGGGGATCGGTGTCGAGGAACAGGTTCGGTTCGACGAGCTCCAGCTCCAGGACCAGCGGCTCCCCCCGGTCGTCCAGCACCAGGTCCACCCGGGCGAACAGCGGCGGCCGGGGGCCGGGCACCGCCGCCAGGGCCGCCAGCGCGGTGCGGATCTCGGCCCCGGTCGGCCGGTGGGGGACGACGTCGGGGTGCGGGAAGCGGTCGTCGTCGACGAGCCCGGGCTCCGTCAGCACCGGCCCCTTGCGGACGGCGTGGCTGAAGGCGCCGCCGATCAGCACCAGCGCGCGTTCGCCCTCCGTGATCCGGGGCAGGTACGGCTGGACCATCACGCCGCGGCCCCGCTCCAGCAGGGCCCGGGCGTGCCGGGCGGCCTCCCCGGAGCGGCCGGCCTCGTAGCGGGCGGTGTCCAGCGCGGCCGCCGAGACGGTCGGCTTGACCACGACGCCGTGCGGGCCGTCCAGCTCCGCCGGGTCGAACGCTGACCCGGGTTCGAGGAACCGGGTCGGCGTGACGGGCACCCCGTGCCGGGCCAGCTCCCGCAGGTAGTGCTTGTCGCTGTTCCAGCGGATCAGCGGCGCCGGGTTCCACAGCCGGGTGACGCGCGCCGTGGCGTCCGCCCAGCCCAGGAACTCGTCGAGCCGCGCCACGTAGTCCCAGGTCGAGCGGACGACCGCGAGGTCGAACCGCTCCCAGGCCGCCCGGCCGCCACCCCACACCACCGGCTCCGCGGTCAGCCCGCACCCGGCGAGCGCCGTCACGAGCGGCGCCAGGTCCTCGTCGAGCCCGGCACCGGCCTCGCTGGTCACCAGGGCGACCCTGGTCACGGTCATGGCACCCTCCTGATCGCCCCCGGCCACCAGTCTGACCCCGGCCGGCTCGGGGCGGGAAGCGCCGCACCGGGGGCGCCCGACGCGCGGGTGCCCCGCGACACGCGCGGCGTCGCGGGGCACCCCTGCCCCTCCGGCCAGCTCCTGGCGAAGCCTTGCGGGCCGGGCGGGCACCCGTACCCGCCGGTGCCGGCCATGAGGCGGACCTGGGTCGGTGGTGCCGCCGACCCCGCCCGCCGGGGCGGCCGGGCGGTGCCGGACCGGAGCCGCGCCCGGCCTCCGCCTCGGCGCGGACACGATCGATCCATGACGGCGGACGGCAGGCCCGTCACGTGTACGGAGGACGACCGCCGCGTGCGCGCCCCGTGGCCCGCCGGGCGCCGTCACCGGGGCGGCTGACCGGCCGTCACTCCGGCCAGGCGGAGCCCTTGATGACCTCGACGAAGTCGCCGCGCTCGAATCCGGGCACGTAGTGGGCCAGGACGTCGGCCTTGACGTTGCCGAAGGTGGTGGCGGGCCGGTCCTTGATGCCCTCGGTGAACGCGGCGAGGATCCGGTTCTTGAAGTCCGGCCGGGGGTGGGCGGCGGTGACGGCGGCGCGCTGCTCGTCGGTGACGGCGTGGTAGCCGATGCCCAGGACGTCCAGCTCCACGCCCCGGGTGACCAGGGCGATCTCCGGCGCCATGTGCAGCGGGATCTCCGGGGTGGTGTGCAGGGCGATCGCCGTCCACACCCGGTCGGCCGGCTCGCCCGTGATGCCGTGGGCGTGCAGGAAGCGGCGGGCCTCGTCGGCGCCGTCGATCTCGAAGCGTTGGTCGGTGCGGGCGAAGCGCCCGGTGAGCCCGAGGTCGTGGAACATCGCGCCGACGTAGAGCAGCTCCGGGTCGACCTCCAGCCCCTGTTCGAGGCCGCGCAGGGACCCGAACAGGAAGACCCGCCGGGAGTGGTCGAACAGCAGCGGGGAGGCGGCCTCCCGCACCAGTTCGGTCGCCTCCCGGGCCAGGGCGCTGTCCGGGATCCGCACGCCCGCGATCGTCTCGCTCATCTCTCCTCGTTCCTTCCTCCGGGGACCGCCCGGGCACCGCGCGGTCCGACTCCTCCAGGCTCGCCCGAACGCGGACGCCGGCGCCACGGTCATTCAGCCGTTCGCCCGACGGGTTCGCGTCGGCCTCCGCCCGGGGCCGGCGGCCACCGGTCGTCGTCGCCGGTTCGCCCGGGGCCGCTCCGATCGGGCGGCCGGCTCGTTGAAGGGGGTATGGCGGACGAAGCGGGTGGCGGCGGCGGTACGGCGCCGATGGTCTGGGCCCTGGCGGTGCGTGCGACGGAGGCCGGGCCGCCGTTCGCGGAACTGATCGTGGAGATCGGCCCGCGGCTGTACGGGGAGTTCGTCGAGAGTGCGGTGGACAGCGGTTTCGTGCTGGCGGCGGGGGAGCCGCCCGCGACCACGGCGGTGATCGGGCTGCGCGGCGCCGTGCTCAGCCGGCTCGTGCTGGTGGGCGGGCGGCAGCTGTGGGAGCCCGCCTCCGAGGTCCGCGCCTCGCCCGGCTGGGTGGCGGCCGCCGAGGGGCGGGGCGCGGTGGTCGTGCTCGTCGTGCCGCCGGGGACGTGGCCGCCGGACCTCATGGACCTCGACGCCGAGCGGGGCGCGGAGGCCCTCGGCCGGAGCCTGGAGGCGGCCCGGACTTCCGGTGCGGTCCTGCACGGCACGGCCGGCTTCGCACGACTCGGTTCCTGACCCCGGTGGGGCGCGAGTGCCGCCAGGGGTCGGACTCGTGCGAACGAATCATTCCGATGAGACCCCGCGTCGGTCAAGGGAAAACAAATTTCCCGGCCCCCTGAAATACTCCGGAAATAGAACGGCAATATCAAAAAACGGGCACATGTTCGGATTGTTCGACCGGGTGGACGGTTCCCCCCGGGCGGCCCGGGTTGGTGGCGCGCCGGGCGTGCGCCGCCGCTGACGTGCCCCGGTCGGCGTCCCGGCCGCCCCCGGGCCGGGTGTGGCGCGAGGCCCTGCGCCCCGCTTGCGCAGCGGCGCCATCGGCGGACGGGGTGCGCGATTCCGGCCGGAGCGGCGGAATGCGCGCCGTTGCGGAGTCGTGGCGGCGAACCCAATATTCGGATGGCCCGATCGCCATACCGGAACGTCACCTCCGGGCTCCGCCTTCGGCACCAAGCCCCCCGCTCCGCCGTGCACCCCTGTTCCGCCGTGCCCGGCACCGTTCCGCCGGCACCGCGCCGTCCACGCTCGCTGCTCCACGCTCGCCGCTCCGCGCCGCCCCCGCCCGCTCCGACCCCCGCCACGAGGAGGGTTCCGTTGGACAACCGGTACGAGGCCTACGCCTACGCCGACCCGCTCTTCTACGACTCGCCCCGCCGCTGGGGGGCGCACGAGGAGTTCTCCGCCGTCACCCGCCCGCTGCCCGACGGCTGGGAGCACGGTGACCTGGAGATGTGGGCGGTGGTGCGCCCCGCCGGCGTGCGGATCCCGGACCAGGGCTGGAAGATCCACGTCTCCTCGTGCCTCGACACCGCGGAGGAGGTGCTGGAGACCGTCTGGGACTACTGCCTGCGCGAACGCATCACCTTCAAGTTCCTGCGCGGCCTGCCGATCCTCCAGGTGCAGAACTCCAAGTACGCGCCGCGCGGCTCCAGCGGCAAGTTCTGCACGCTCTACCCGGTGGACGACGCCGAACTGGAGCGCTGCCTGCACGGCCTCGGCGCGCTGCTCGCCGGCCGCAAGGGCCCCTACATCCTGAGCGACCTGCGCTGGCAGGACGGCCCGCTCTACCTGCGGTACGGCGGCTTCGCCGAACGCCACTGCCGCAACGAGGCGGGCGAACGGGTGCTGGCCCTGGCCGGGCCCGACGGCCGGCTCGTCCCCGACGTGCGCGGCACGGCCTTCGCCGTCCCCGCCTGGGCGCCGGTGCCGGACTGCATAGCCCCGGCCGTCGCCGAGCGCGCGCTCCAGCGGGACACCGGGCTGCCGTACACCGTCGAGCGGGTCCTGCACTTCTCCAACGCGGGCGGCGTCTACCTGGCCCGTGACGGACAGGACGGACCACCGGTGGTGCTGAAGGAGGCCCGTCCGTTCGCGGGGCTGGACCAGCGCGGCGTGGACGCGGTGACCCGGCTGCGCAACGAGCACGCCGTCCTGGCCCGGCTGGCCGGAGTCCCCGGGGTGCCCGCCGAGCACGGACTGCTGACGGCCTGGGAGCACGAGTTCCTCGTCCAGGAGTACGTGGCCGGGCAGTCCCTGAGCGAGTGGCTGACGGCCCGCTACCCGCTGATCCACCCCGACGCCGACGAGGAGGCCGTCGCCCGCTACGCCCGCGACGCCCTGGCCGTCGTCGGCCAGGTGGAACGCGCCCTGGAGCAGATCCACGCCCGCGGCGTCGTCTTCGGCGACCTCCACCCCCGGAACCTGATCGTCGGACCGGACGGCGAACTGCGCTTCATCGACTTCGAACTCGCCAGCACCGTCGAGGACTTCCTGCGCCCGGCGCTGGGAGCGGCCGGGTTCACCGCACCGCCCGGCGTCACCGGGCCGGAGATCGACCGCTACGCGCTGGCGGCGCTGCGGCTCTGGCTGTTCTACCCGCTGGTCCAGCTCACCGCGCTGGACCCGGACCGGACCGGCCGGCTCGCCGACGCGATCGAGCGGCGCTTCCCGGTGCCGCCCGGCTACACCGACGACATCCGCCGCCACCTCGCCCGGTCGCCGCACGACGGCCGCACGCCCCGCCCCGAACTGGCCGCCGGCCGCGCCGAGTCCCTCGCCCTGCTGGAGGCGCCGGCCGCCGACTGGCCGGCGATCCGGGACTCGCTGGCCGCCGGCATCGCCGCGGCGGCCACGCCCGACCGCGCCGACCGGCTCTTCCCCGGCGACGTCGCCCAGTTCACCCTGGGCGGGCTCGGCCTGGCGCACGGCGCGGCCGGGGTGCTCTACGCCCTGCACTCCACCGGCGCCGCCCTCGACCCCGCGCACCTGCGGTGGTTCGCCGCCGCCGCCCGCCACCGCGCCCCGGCGCCCGGGCTCTACCACGGCGGCCACGGCGTCGCCTACGTCCTGGACCTGCTGGGCGAGCGCGAGCAGGCGACGGCACTCCTGCGCCGCCTGGGCGAGGCCCCGGCCGCCGCCGGCGACGGTGAACCGGCCGCCGCCCCGACGCTGGTCTCCGGCGGCCCGGGGATCGCCCTCACCCTCCTGCACTTCGCCCGCGCCACCGGGGACGAACGGCTGCTGGAGGAGGCCCTGGCCGTCGCCAGGAGCGCCGCCATGGCCTGGGAGAAGACCGGGCGCGCCGACGCCGGCCGCCGCGCCGGGCTGCTGGCCGGGGCCTCGGGCGCCGCGCTCGCCCTGGTCCGCCTCCACGAGCACACCGGGGACCACTCCCTGCTGGACCAGGCCGAAGCGCTGCTGGAACTCGACCTCGACCGCTGCGTCACGGTCGCGGACGGCACCCTCCAGGTGGTCGACCGGCGCCGGGTGCTGCCCTACGTCGAGACCGGCAGCGCGGGCATCGGCCTCGTCCTGGCCGCGCTCCTCGCCCACCGGCCCGACAGCGTCCTGGCCGGGCGCCAGGCGCCGATCCGCAGGGCGGCGGAGCCGGAGTTCGTGATCCAGCCGGGCCTGTTCAACGGACGGGCCGGACTCATCGGCTACCTCGCGCTGACCGGCGACCCGGCCGAGGTGGCGACGCCGGTCCACCGCCACCGCGCCCTGCTGGCACTCCACCAGGTCCCCTACCACGGCCGGCTGGCCTTCCCCGGCGACCAGCTGCTGCGCCTGTCGACGGACCTGGCGACGGGTTCGGCCGGCGTGCTGCTGGCCCTGGGCACGGCCCTGGCGGGCACCCCCTTCCTCCCGTTCACCGCGACGGCGCCCACGCCGCCCCGGTGACCACCCGGGCGCGACCGCCGCGCCCCCACCGACTCCCGGCCGCCCGGCCGGGTGATCCAACCGCACCGAAGGAGAATCTCATGGCGATCCTCGACCTCCAGACCCTGGAGCTGCCCGAGACCGAGGCGGCCCCGATCGACGACACCCTCGACCAGACCAGCTCGCTGAGCGTCCTCAACTGCGGCACCAGCACCGTCAGCACGCTGCTCTGCCTCTGACCCGACCGGCCGCCCGCCCGGGCGGCCCGTGACGGTCGACCCGGCCGGATGGTCCACCGACCACCCGGCCGGGTCCCGGCCGCCGCGGCCACCGCCGCGGCCCGACGGACCCGCCCCAGGAGAGAGGTGTCCCGTGGCCGACCGGCCCGCGCCCGCCCCCGCCGCCGAGCCGGCCGACGCCCCCGCGCCACCGGCCCCCGCGCCGCCGACGGATCCCGCGCCACCGGCCCCCGCGGCCGCGCCGCCGCAGGTCCGGCTGCGCCGCGAACTCGCCGCCCAGCCGGTCCGCCTCGCCGCCGCCCTGGCCTTCGCCGTGGTGGCCACCGCGGCCGCCCTCGCGCTCCCGCTGCTGGTCCGCCGGATCGTCGGCGACTTCTCCGAGCACCGCTCACTCGCCCCCGGACTGCTGATGATGGCCGCGGCCGCCCTCACCGGCGCGGCGGCCCAGGCCCTCTCCGGTTTCCAGCTGGCGCGGGTCGCCGAAGGGATGACCTACCGGCTGCGCACCACCCTGATGGCCCGCACACTGCGCCTGCCGCTGCCCGTGGTCCGCGCCCGGGGCACCGGCGAGCTCGCCGCCCGCGTCACCTCCGACGCCCAACTGCTGGGCCAGGTGGTGGAAGTGGCGATGCAGCTGCCGCTCGCCGTGCTCAGCGTGCTGGCGACCCTCGGGGTCATGGTGTGGATCGACTGGGTGCTCACCGCGGTCACCGTGGCCGCGCTCGCCCTGCTGACCGGCCTGGTCCTGGCGATCACCCGCCGGATGCGGGCCAACGTCACCGGGCAGCAGGACGCGGTGGGACGCATCGCCCAGCGCTTCACCGCCGACCTGGAGGCCCTCACCACCATCAAGGCCTACCGGGCCGAGCCGCTGGCCGACCGCGTCCTGGCCGCGGACGCCGAGCACCTGCGCGCCGTCTCGCTGACCGGCGCCCGGCTGAGTGCCCTGGTCCCGGCCGTGCTCACCCTCGGCAACCAGTTCGCGATGATCGCGGTCATCCTCACCGGCGGGGCCCGGCTGGCGGCGGGCGACCTGCGGGTGGCGTCGTTCGCCGCGTTCCTGCTCTACCTGCTCCAGACCGTCCCGTCCGTGAACACCCTCGCCACCGGGTTCGGCCGCCTCCAGGCCGGGCTGGCCGCCCGCGACCGCTGCAACGAGCTCCTCGCGATGCCCCCGGAGGCCGACCCCGACGACGCCGGCCGGACCGCGCCCACGCCCGTCCCCGACGCCCCGGCGGTGGTCTTCCGCACCGTCTCCTTCACCCACGGCGGCACCCGCCGGGCCGCCCTGCGCGCCGCCTCCTTCAGCATCCCGCGCACCGGTCTGACGGCCGTGGTCGGCCCGTCCGGCGCCGGCAAGAGCACCGCCCTCGCGCTGGTCGGCCGCTTCGTGCGGCCCGGCGCCGGATCGGTCAGCGTCCTCGGCCACGACCTCGGGGCCTGGCCGCTGGGCGCACTGCGCGCCCGGATGGCCTACGTGGACCAGGAGTTCACGCTGCTGGAGGCCAGCGCCCGCGACAACCTCCAGCTCGGCCGGTCCGGCGCCGCCGACGAACAGGAGCTGGCCCGGGCCCTGGCCACCGTCGGCCTGGCGGAGGACGTCGCACGTCTCCCGCAGGGCCTGGACACCGTCCTGGGCCGGGAGTTCGACCTCTCCGGCGGCCAGCGCCAGCGGATGGCCCTGGCCCGCGCGCTGCTCGCCGACGCCGACATCGTCCTGCTGGACGAGCCCACCAGCCAGCTCGACGGCCTCAACGAACTGCGCTTCCGCGCGATCGTGGACCGCCTGGCCCGCCGCAGCGCCGTCGTGGTCGTCGCCCACCGCCTCTCCACCGTCCAGCACGCCGACCACGTGATCATGATG
This sequence comes from Kitasatospora sp. NPDC058115, assembly GCF_042884635.1. Lineage (NCBI taxonomy): Bacteria > Bacillati > Actinomycetota > Actinomycetes > Kitasatosporales > Streptomycetaceae > Kitasatospora > Kitasatospora sp. NPDC058115. Next base: position 82,882 of record NZ_JBHVTL010000027.1, on the reverse strand, counting down.
GACCGGGGCACCGTCGTCGACGCCGCCGACCACCCCACGCTGCTCGCGCGCTGCGCCCCCTACCGTGAACTGGTCAGCAGCCAGGCCGTCCCCGCCGGTCCCGCTCCCGGGGTGGCGTGACCACGCGGTGAGCGCCGCGCGCACGGGGGCGTGACCAGGCCACCGCGTGCGGATTGGACCGGGACACCGCGCCCGCCGGTCCCTATCGTCGGCGGCACACCCGACCGATGCGGAGAACAGCGCCATGCACCCCGACCTCGCCGCCGACCTGTCCGACCTGCCCGCACTGCTGGAGGAGACCCGGCTCGCGGCGGTGGCCTTCCTGGACTCGCTCGACGAGCGGCCGGTCGTGCCCGCCGCCGCCGCGCCCGCCCCGCGGCCGCCGGCCGGGCAGGGCGGCGGGCTGCGGGCGGCGCTGGCGGAGTTCGGCGAGCGCTGGGAGCCGAGGCTCTCCGCCGGGGCGGGCCCGCGCTACTTCGGGTTCGTCACCGGCGGCGCGACCCCGGCGGCGCTGGCCGGCGACTGGCTGACCGCCGTCGCCGACCAGAACTCCAACTCCTCGCTGGACGGCGCCGGCCAGCAACTGGAGCGGGAGACGGCCGGCCGGCTGCGCGAGCTGTTCGGGCTCTCCGCCGCGCACAGCGGCACCTTCGTCAGCGGCGCGACCATGTCGAACACGGTCGGCCTGGCGATCGCCCGGCAGTGGCTCGGCGAGCGCCTGGGGGTGGACGTGGCCGAGGACGGCGTCGGCGCGCTCGGCCGGGTGCGGGTGCTGTCGGGCAGCGCCCACTCCAGTGTCGCCAAGGCCCTCGCCGTCCTGGGCCTGGGCCGCTCCGCGCTGGTGCCGGTGCCCGCGCTGCCCGGGCGGGAGGCGGTGGACGTGGCCGCCCTGGAGCGGATGCTGGCCGCGAGCGAGGGCCCGTGCATCCTGGTGGCCAACGCCGGGACGGTCAACACGGTGGACTTCGACGACCTGTCGGCGCTGGCCGACCTGCGCGACCGCCACGGCTGCTGGCTGCACGTGGACGCCGCGTTCGGCGCCTTCGCCGCACTGGTCCCCGAGCACGCCGCCCTGGTGGCCGGCCTGGACCGGGCCGACTCGGTCTGCGTCGACCTCCACAAGTGGCTCAACGTCCCCTACGACAGCGCCGTGCAGTTCACCCGCCGCCCCGACCTCCAGGCCGAGGTCTTCCGCAACGCCGCCGCCTACCTCGGCCCGCTCGGCGAGCACCCCGACCTGGTGCACCTCACGCCCGAGAACTCGCACCGGCTGCGCGCCCTCGCCGCCTGGTTCACCCTGCGCGCCTACGGACGGGACGGCCACCGGGAGATCGTCGAGCGCTGCGTGACGGGCGCCCGGGCCCTGGGCGAGGCCGTGGCGGCGACGCCGGGGCTGCGCCTGCTGGCCCCGGTCCGGCTGAACGTCGTCTGCTTCACCCTGACCGAGCACCCCACCGCCGAGCGCCTGGCCGCGCTGGCCGCCGCCGTGGCCGACGAGGCCTTCCTGACCCCGACCCACTACGCCGGCGTCCCCGCCCTGCGGGCGGCGTTCAGCAACTGGCGCACCACCGACGCGGACGTCCGCCGCACGGCCGCGGCCCTGGCGACGGCCGTGCGCGGACTCGTCGGCTAGGTCGCCGGGCGCGTGGCTCACGGCAGCAGCGCCCTGGTGAGCGCGGCGACGTAGGCCTGCCCGGCGGCGTTGGGGTGCGTGGCATTGGTGTCCGGGGCCGGGTCGAGGGGCTCGACCCAGCGGACCCCGGGCGGCCGGCAGGCGTCGTGTCCGAGGGCGTCGCCGGGATTGCTGAAGATCGCCCGGTGGCCGGCAGCGGCCTCGCCGAGCACCGCGTTCATCCGCTTGTGGAGGCCGTACGCATAGGGGACGTCGCCGCGGGCGATCGGCACGTCCGGCCAGCACCCGGTGGTGGGCGGCAGCACGGACAGGTAGCCGACCAGGACCACGGTCGCGTGCGGGGAACGCGTGTGGACACCGTCGAGGACGCCCTCGATCCTCGGGCGCGTCGCGTCGATCGCGGCGACCGCCCGGTCGGTCCCGCTCGCGGTGTAGGCGCGCTGGCACGGGTTGCCCTGCGGGTCGGTGCTGCCGATCGCGGCGCAGGCCGCCAGAAGGCCGCTGAGCGCGTCCATGGCGCCGATGGTCACCGTGACCAGATCGGTGTCGGGCCCCAGCGCGTCGAACTGGGGCGGGTTCACCCCGCCCGGCACCGGCTCCGGGACGGTCATGCTCAGGGTCGTGGCGTCGCCGCAGGTGACGTCGACGAAGCCCGCCGGGCCGAGCGCCGCGGCGAGGCCGTTCGGGTAGTTGTCGCGGGCGCGGCCGCAGCCGGCGGGCGTGCCGTCGTTCTTGGACACGGTTCCGAACGCCGCGTAGGAGTCCCCCAGCGCGACGTAGTGCTCGTACCCCCCGATCGGCGCGGCGGCGGCCGGTGCCCCGCCCAACGGCCCGCCCGCCGCCACGACGGCCGACACCAGCGCGGCGGTGAGCCAACGGGTGGTACGGGGAACGCCGCCCCTCGGGGCGCCCGGGTGACGTCGCACGGCTGCTCCTCGCATTCTTCCGGCCATCAGCAGGATTGTGTGCGAACCACCCGGTCGGCGCCCGTCGGGGCGGCCGAACCGGCGCGCGGGCCCCGGCGGCGGGATCACCCGTCCGGGGTGGTGCGCGCGCCGCCGCGGTCGGTGATCGTGGGGGACGAGGGGGACGGGCGGCGGCGCCGCCCGGCGGTTCGGCTACTCCCCCCGGAGGCGGGCGATGGACGACTATCCGCTGTTGAACATCTTCCTCACGACCATGTGGATCTTCCTCTGGATCCTCTGGTTCATGCTCCTGTTCCGGGTCTTCGGCGACCTGTTCCGGGACGACACGGTGAACGGCTGGGGCAAGGCGGGGTGGTGCGTGTTCCTGATCCTGCTGCCGTTCATCGGGGTGTTCGTCTACCTGATCGCCCGGGGCAAGGGCATGGGGATGCGCGAGGCGGCGCGGGCGAAGGAGGCCGAGGCGGAGTTCCGCACCTACGTACGCGACGCCGCCGGGGCGGAGGCGAAGCCGGCCGGCACCGCCTCGGAGCTGGCCCGGCTCGCGGAGCTGAAGCAGAACGGCTCCATCACGGAGGAGGAGTACCAGCGCGCCAAGGCGCTCGTCCTGGGGTGACGCCGCAGGGGCTCAGTGCTCCGCGTCCCCCGTGCCCACCGGCGCGGGGGACGCCGGCGCGGGGGTGACGGGGTGCGCGGGGGCGAGGAACTCGCGCAGGGCGAAGGCCGCCAGCACGACCACGGCGAACCAGAACACCACCATCCCGGTCGGGTGGTCCCAGAGGACGAAGACCACGGCGGCGACGACCAGGATCAGCACGCCCAGCCACCGCTTCCAGCGCCGCACGAAGCGCTCCACCGGCCCGGCCCGGAAGCCGACCGAGTCGGCGGAGGAGCGCAGCGCCGCGACCCCGTGCCCGGCCACCGAGCGCACGGTCACCGCGGCGCGCGAGGGGCCGGCGAAGAACGCCCCGACCACGACGACCACGGCCAGGAAACCGATCATCCGCACGCCGGAGCGCAGGTAGTCGACGAGGGCGTCGTAGACGGCGCCGGCGGCTGCCTGCGAGGCGTCGGCCGGCAGGTGGTCGAGGAAGTAGGAGCGGAAGACCGCCAGCGCGATGCCGAGCAGCAGCATCGCCGCCCCGATACCGAGGGCGGCGCCGATCAGTGCACGCCGCCGGTTGAAGGCGGTCAGCACGCCGGCCGCGGCGATCAGCACGGTGATGACCGGCAGCCACCAGCCGAGGATCTGCAGCAGCCGGAACCCGCCCTTGATCTTGGCGAGGTCGGGCGAGGAGAACACCACGAACGAGGTGTGCACCTCCGGGATCTTGGCGGCGGGCGCGAAACCGGCGTTGACCAGCTCGGTCTTCACCCGTTCCACCATCGGCCCGATGTCGATCACGACCTCGTCGTTCTTCAGCACCACCGCGCCGCCGCCCTGGCCGGTGAGCGCCTTGACCATGGTGGCGTGCCCGGCCCGCACGGCCTCCTCCCACACGGTGGCGAAGGCGTCGCTGGTGACCACCCGCTCGGCGGCGCCGTGCACGAGGTCGGTCAGCGCCCCCTCCAGGGGACCGGTCAGCCCGCCCAGGAGCTGGGCGAGCCGCGGCGGCACGCCCTGGTCGGCGGCGGCCTGGGAGAGGTCGTTGACGACGGCCTTGACGTCGATCTGCTCCGTCGTGGCCTCGGTGATCCGGTCGGCGAGGGCGTTCTGCACGGCGGGGTCGTGGGCGAGCGGTGCCATCGTGGCGACGAACCGGTCGGTGTCGGTGATCTCGTCGTGGGCCCAGACGGCGATCACGGCCAGCAGCGACAGCACGGAGGCCACGATCACCAGGACGGTCGCACCGGTGGTGCGCAGCCGGTGGTGCTGCGGCGGCCGGCGCCGGGCCTCGGCCTCCAGCTGGGCGACCCGGTGGTGGAGCGCCTCCAGCTCGTCGGACTCCGGGCGGCCGGGCCGCGGGTCCTCGGGCTGCGGTGTGCTGGGATCGGCCGGTGGCATGCGGGCGGCTCCTCGCTCTGGGCGAACGGCGGTGTCGGGACGGCGTTGTCGGGACGGCGGTGTCGAGGCGGCGGTGTCGAGGCGGCGTCGGAACGACGGACCGCCGTCGACACCAGCCAAGGGCCCGGCGGGCCGGACGGCGACCCGGATCACCCCGAACAGGTGAGCCGCCCGGCACGGGCGGCGGGTTAGCGTCGCCGAGGGTCGGCCCCACGACAGCACCCGGAGCCGGCTCCCGGCCGACGCCGTCGGCCGGCCCTCCCCGCGCACAGGAGCCGACGTGAGCAGCGAACCCGAGACGCCCAGCGGACTCGACGAACCGGGCCCCATCGACTACCTCGTCATCGCGTTCCCCGGCAGCCATCTCACCGGCGAGGGGCTTCCGCTGCTCGTCGACCTGGTCGAGCGCGACATCATCCGCGTCCTCGACCTGACCTTCGTCCGCAAGGACGAGGACGGCACGGTGGCGGGCCTCGAACTGGCCGACGTCACCGGCGACGGCCGCCTCGACCTCGCCGTCTTCGAGGGCGCCTCCTCCGGCCTGTTCGGCGAGGCCGACCTCGCCGAGGCCGGCGCACTCCTGGAGCCGGGCGACTCCGCCGCCGTCCTGCTCTACGAGAACCGCTGGGCGGCGCCGCTGGCCGGCGCGCTGCGCCGGGAGGACGCCCGCATCGTCGCCGGCGGGCGCGTCCAGCTCCAGGACCTCCTGGAGGTCCTGGACGCGCTCGAAGGATCCGACGCCGCGGGCTGACCCGCGCCCCTCACCCCCAGCCCGCGCCCCTCACCCCCTCAGGAGGAAGCCATGCCCGGACTGCTCCGCGGAGTCGCCCGTACCGCGGTGGTCGCCGGGACGGCCACCGCCGTCTCCAACCGCGTCTCGCGCCGCCAGGCCGGCCGCTGGGCGCAGCAGGACGCCCAGCAGGCCGGCTACTACGCCGAGCCCGCCGCGCCCCCGCCGCCCGCCGCACCGCCCGAGGCCGCACCGGCGGCCGCCCCGACCATGGAGGAGAAGCTCGACCAGCTCAAGGACCTCGCCTCGCTCAAGGACCAGGGTGTCCTGACCGAGGAGGAGTTCGCCGCCCAGAAGGCCCGGATCCTCGGCAGCTGACCGGGAGGCGCGGTGAACCGCTGGAAGCCCTTGGTCGTGCTCGGCACCGCCCAGTTCCTGATGGTGCTCGACGCCTCGGTGATGAACGTGTCGATCAGCCAGCTGGTGGAGGACTTCGACACCGAGGTCACCGCCATCCAGGCCGTCATCACCCTGTACACCCTGGTGATGGCCGCGTTCATGCTGACCGGCGGCCGGATCGGCGACATGTTCGGCCGCCGCCGCGTCTTCGTGGCCGGGCTGGTGGTGTACGGGGTCGGCTCGGGGCTGACCGCGGTGGCGCCCACCGTGGGCGTGCTCGCGCTCGGCTGGTCCGTCATCGAGGGACTCGGCGCGGCCCTGGTCCTGCCCGCCCTGGCCGCGCTGGTGGCCGGCTCCTACCACGGACGCGAGCGGGCGGTGGCCTACGGCGTCATCGGCGGCCTCGCGGGTGCGGGCATCGCGGTGGGGCCGCTGCTCGGCGGCTGGGTCACCACGTACCTCACCTGGCGGCTGGTGTTCGCCGGTGAGGTGGTCCTGGTGGTCATGATCCTGTTCCTGATGCGCTGGGTGCCGGGGCAGCCGCCTCCGCAGCGGCGGCCGAAGCTCGACGTGGCGGGCGTCGTGCTGTCGGCCTCCGGCCTGGCCGTGATGGTCCTGGCCGTGCTGCAGAGCGGCACCTGGGGCTGGGTGAAGCCGCGCAACCCGCCGTTCACCGTCCTCGGGTTCGCCCCGACGCTGTTCGCCGTGGCCCTCGGCGGCGCACTGGTCTACGCGTTCTGCGTCCACGAGCGCCGGCGGGAGGACAAGGGCCTGGACCCGCTGGTCTCGCTCGCGCTGTTCGACAACCGGACGCTGCGCGCGGGGCTGGTCACCCTCTTCAACCAGAACACCGTGCTGCTGGGCCTGTTCTTCGTCATCCCGCTCTACCTCCAGGTCGTCCAGGGCCTGGACGCCTTCGAGACGGGCCTGCGGCTGCTGCCGGTGTCCGTCACCATGCTCGCGGCCTCGATGTCCGGCTCCCTGCTGCTGCGCTTCGCCTCGCCCCGGACCATCGCCCGGGCCGGGCTGCTGGTCCTGGTCGCCGCCACCCTGTGGCTGATCGCGGCGATCGGGCCGGAGCTGCGCGGCGGCTCCTTCGCCGGGGCGATGGCGCTGCTCGGCGTCGGCATGGGGATGCTCGCCTCCCAGCTGGGCAACACGGTGCAGTCCAGCGTGCGCCAGGAGGAGCGCAGCGAGGCCGGCGGCCTGCAGTACACCGCCCAGAACCTCGGCTCCTCGCTCGGGACGGCGCTGATCGGCGCGATCCTGATCGGCGCCCTCGCGAGTTCCGTCACCACCCGGATCGAGGACGACCCCCGCGTCTCCGCCGCCGTCGCCGAGCAGACCGCCGTCCGGGTGGAGGCGGGCCTGTCCTTCGTGCCCGCCGACGACGTGGCGACGGCGCTGGCCGCGCACCCGGAGGTGCCGCCGCAGGAGGCCTCGGCCCTGGTGGAGAGCTACCGGGACGCCCAGATCGCCGGGCTCAAGGCCGCGGTGCTGGCCTGCACGGGCATCACCGCCGGCGCCCTGCTGTTCACCCGCCGCCTGCCCTCCGCCCGCCCGCCCACGGGCAGGGACGGCGGGCCCGGCACGGAGGAGTAGCCGCCGGCCGACGCCTCTCAGCGGCGCCGGTGGGCGAGAACGGCGAACATCGTGACCGACAGGTGGAACGTGCCGCGCCCGGCGGCGGCCGTCAGGTCCGCGTAGAGCGCGTCGCGCTGCGCCCCGGTGATCAGCCCCCGCTCGACGGCGGCCGTCCCGAGCCCGTGCACCAGCGGCCAGGTGACGGAGCGCGGGTCGTGCAGCAGGACGGCCGAGCCGAACGCGTCGACGGTCAGCCCCGCGCCGGCCTCCCACTCGGCGAGGCGCCGCCCGGCGTCCGGGGTGGCGGCGGCCTCCTGGACGACCGTGGACAGCGCGGCCCGGACGTCGGGGGAAGCGGGGTGGATCACGAAGGTGGCCCAGTCGGTGTCCAGCAGGGTGACCCGGCCGCCGGGCCGCAGCACCCGGGCCATCTCGGCGACGGCCCGCGCCGGATCCGTCAGGTGCTGCAGGACGCGCTCGCACCGGACGGCGTCCGTCCCGGCGTCGGGCAGCGGCAGCGCGAGGGCGTCGCCGTCCACGAACCGGGCCGCGCTGCCGGCGTCGGCGGCGCGCCGCTCGGCGAGGGCGCGCAGGCCGGGGTGGGGTTCGATGCCGAGCGCGCTGCCGCCCGGCCCGACCGCCGCGGCGAGCACCTGCGTCTCCGAACCGGTGCCGCTGCCGACGTCCAGCACCCGCTCGCCGGCGGCCACCGCCAGCCGCTCGTGCGCCCAGGCGCGCAGCTGCCGCACGCCGGGGTTGGCGGCCAGCGCGTCCAGTGCGGTGACCAGCCGTTCGGTGAGCGCGGGATCGGCGTTGGCCGGGTGGAAGGCCGAGGTGGGGCGCGGGTCGGTCATGGGGCCCACTCTAGGGACCTCGCCGGCTGCGGACCGGCGGCGCGCCACGGCCTGGCACGGAATCAATCCTCCGTACCCGAGCCGGTCTTGCGTCCCGAACCGTTCCGTTCCGCCCTATCGTCCTGGGCGCCCGGCGTCCGTATGATCTGGGCTGCCCGCCGTAGGGGACGCCGGTGGGGGAGCGGGGCCGGGTGGCGCCCGGAGCCGTCCCTTCGGCCGCGACCGCGCCACGGTGTCGTTGCGGCGGAGTCGTCCCACGGGGAGTCGTTCCAGGGAGGGCAGCGCGGTGCGGTTCGCGGGTGTGGGTGTGACGCGTGAGGGCTATCGGATCGCCGTACCGGGAGCGGTCGAGGTGCTCGAACGCTGCGGCGTGGAAAGGCCGGTGGCCCGGCTGGCCGAGCTGGCGGCCCGGACCCCCGGCGGCCTCACCGTGGTCGTCGACAGTGCCAACGGCGTCCTGGACGCGCCCCTCGGGGCCGCCGGGATCCCGGTGCTCCGCGCCGATCCGCCGTTCCCGGCGGACGGCGGCGCCGCCGCGGAACTGCTCGCCGCCCTCGGCCGCTCCCGCTCCGAGGCCCTGACCGCGCTGCCCCCGGCGGGGTGGACGATGAGCGGGCGCGAGGCGGAGATCGCGGCGGCGGACCGCTCCAGCGCTGCGGTCGAGCGGCAACTCGCGGCAAGGGGGGCCGTGTTGACGGGCGGTGCCGAGGCCGGTCCGCTGGTGGCGCTGACCTTCGACGACGGCCCGCACCCGGAGTTCACCCCGCAGGTGCTGGACGTGCTGCGCCGCCACGACGCCCCGGCGGCGTTCTTCTGCATCGGCCTGAACGTGCTGGCCCACCCCGAGGTGGTGCGCCGGATCGCCGACGCCGGCCAGACCCTCGGCAACCACACCTGGTCCCACGCCTATCTGCCCGACCTGGGCCCGGTCGGCCTCGCCCGCCAGCTCGGCCACACCCGCGAGGCCATCGCCGAAGCCTGCGGCGACGACCGTCCGGTCCGCTGGCTGCGGCCCCCGTACGGCGGACGCAGCCCCGAACTCCTGCGCGCCGTCGACGCGTCGGGGCTCATCACGGTGCTCTGGGACGTCGACGCCAAGGACTGGTCCCGCCCCGGCCCCGACGTCATCGCCGAACGCGTCCTGAGCCAGGTCCGCCCCGGCTCGGTGATCCTCATGCACGACGCCGGTGACGACCGTTCCCAGACCGTCGCCGCCCTGCCCGCCGTCATCACCGGCCTGCGGGACCGCGGATACCGCCTGGTGAGCCTCGACGAGTTGCTCGCCGCCGTCCACCCCGCCGCCGCCTGACCTGCGGCGGCGCGTCCGGGCCCGCCGCCCTGGCGCAGGGCCGCCCGAGGGCTGCCGGCGCCGGCCTCACCGGCCGGAGGCCGCGGCCGCCTCCGCCTCCGCGCCCACCGTCCCCGCCCCGCGGACCGCCCGCACCCGGCGGACCACCTCCGCCAGGTGCCCGCGCAGCTCGGGCGGCGCCGGACGCCGCTCCTCGTCGAGGTCGCTCATGGTCCCGGTCTGCCCGGTCTGCCCGGTCTGCCCGGTCTGCCCGGACGGCGCGGACCGGTCGGGCCGCCGCGAGCGTGGCGACCCGTCACCGGCCCGGACGGCGCCGGCCGACGGCCCGGGGGCGTGCGCGGCCGACCCGCAGACACCCCGCGCCCGCCGGACCGGGAGGCCTGAAAATATGAGGATGTGACGGTCGGTGAAAAGGCCCTATGCTTCGTGCGTTCACAGACTCTTCGTACAGAGCAGGTTCTGCCGGATGAAGCTTCCCCGGGTGTCCGCCGTCGTCGCCGCCGCGGTCCTCACCCCTGCCGTCCTCTTCCCGTCCTCCGCCTCCGCCGCCGACGCTCCGGCCCCGGTCGGCGTCTCCGGGCCCGACACCGCCTCCGAGGGGGGCACCACCCAGGAGGACCTCGACCGCGCCGAGATCCGGAAGATCCTGGCGGACCCGGCGAGCGGGATCTCCGTGCGGGAGGCCGCCGAGCGGGCCCTCGCCGCCGGGACGGCCGCCGACCTGCGGACCTTCCTGGAGGAGGGCCTCCAGAACGCCCGGGTGACCGACGACCGCGTCCGGGCCTTCCAGATCCTCGCCGTCGGCGGCCCGGCCGTGAAGAAGGCCGCGACCGCCGCGCTCCGCGGCAGCTACGCGGACCTCGTGCAGTTCCTCAAGGAGGGTCAGTACACGGCCCGCGCCGAGGACGACCGCGCCGAGATCGAGCGCATCCTCGCCGACCCGCAGACCGGCCGGGGCGTGCGGGAGACCGCCCAGCGGGCCCTGGCTGTCGGCACCCCCGCCGCGCTGCGGCACTTCCTGGAGGTCGAGCTCGCCAAGCAGCAGGCCGACGACGACCGCGTCCTGGTCACCCAGATCCTCTCCAAGGGCGGCCCCGCGGTGAAGAAGGCCGCGTCCGCCGCGATGTCCGGCAGCTACGCCGACATCGTGCAGTTCCTCAAGGAGGGTCAGTACACGGCCCGCGCCGAGGACGACCGCGCCGAGATCGAGCAGATCGCCGCCGACCCGCAGAGCGGCCGGCACACCCGCGAGGCCGCCCGGAAGGCGCTCGCCGGTGACGCGGCCGGCCTGCGCCGCTTCCTGGAGTCCGAGCTGGCGGCGGTGCGGATGAGCGACAACCGGGTGAAGGTGTCGCAGATCGCCGAGACCGGTGGCCCGGCCGTCCGCAAGGCCGCGCTCGCCGCCCTGGACGGCGACGACCAGGCCGTCCTGGCCTTCCTCGACCGCGGCTGGGCCGCGGCCCGTGCCGAGGACGAGGCCGCCGCCGCGAAGCCCACCACCCAGCCCACCACCCGGCCGACCGAGCGCCCGGCCGAGCAGTCCACGGCCACCCCGGCGCCGCAGGCCACCGCGACCCCCCAGGCCGCGCCGGCCGGCCAGGCCCCGGTGGTCCAGGCCGCGGCCCGCACCACGACCTCCACCGGCGGCGGCGACACCGCCGCCCGCCCCGGCCAGCTCGCCGCCACCGGCGCCGAGGGCCTCGGCTGGGAGGCCGGCGCCGCCGCGGCGGCCGTCGCGGCCGGTGCGGGCCTCGTGGTGGTCTCCCGCCGCCGGCGCCCCACCGAGGGCTGACCTGCCGCCGGGGACCGGCCCCGGCGAACCGCAGAAGGCCGGCCGGGGCGCCACCGCAGCGCCCCGGCCGGCCTCCTGACCGGCCCTCAGCCGGGCTGGAAGAACGCGAGCATGGTCCGCGCGGCGTCCGGGGAGGCCAGGATCTCCTGGACGCGCGCGGACTGCCGGGCCGCGGCGCCGGTGCGCTCGAACATCTCCCGCTCGTACTCCGCGACGGCGGCGGTGGCGTCCTCGCGGTGCGCGGCCAGGGCGAGGCCGAGCAGCGCGCCGTCCAGCAGCGCCATGTTGGCGCCCTGCCCCACCGGCGGCATCAGGTGCGCGGCATCGCCGAGCAGCGTGACGCCGGGCGTCGACGGCCAGGTCAGGCCGACCGGGAGCGTGCTGATCGGCCGGGGCAGCACCGTGTCGTCACAGGCCCCGATCAGCGCGGCGACCTCGGCCTCCCAGCCGTCGAACAGGCCGGCCAGCCGGGCCCGGGCGGCGGCCGGGTCGTCGAACGGGATCCCGCTGGTGGCGAGCCAGTCCTCGGCGGTGTCGTAGAAGCTGAGGTAGACGCGTACCCGGCCGTCGCCGTTGCGCTGCGCCGCCAGGGACTGCCCGTTGCCGAGCACCCAGTAGTTGCCGCGCCCGACCAGCGCGGCGAGGTCGGGACGGGTGCGGTCGACGTCCGGGATGCCGAGTTCGACGACGCTCTGGCCGGTGTGCGCCGGCCGGGCGTCGGTGAGCAGCGGGCGGATCCGGGAGTCCGCGCCGTCCGCGCCGACCAGCAGGTCGTAGGCGGCGGTGCCGCCGTCGGCGAACCGCAGCACGCCGTCGCCGGCGGATTCGACGGCGTGCCCCCAGCGCACCGTGCGGTCGGGCAGCGCGTCCAGCAGGAGGGCGCGCAGATCGGCGCGGTCGACCTCCGGCCGGTCGAGCGGCGCGTCGTCGGGCGTGTCCTCCCGCAGCAGCAGGGTGCCGTCGGGTTCGAGGAGCCGCAGGTCCTGGCCCGCGCTGCGGGCGATCGCCCGGAACCCGTCGGTCAGCCCGGCCGTGCGCAGCGCCCGCTGCCCGGTCTCCGCGTGCAGGTCGAGCATGCCGCCCTGGCCGCGCGCGTCGCGCGCGGCCTCGCGCTCGTACACCACGGCGTCGATGCCGTTGAGGTGCAGCACCCGGGCGAGGAGCAGGCCCCCCGGGCCGGCTCCGACGATGGCGATGGTCACGATGGCCCCCCGGTTCTCGGTTGTCCCCGTGACGATACTCCGGCGACTCGTCACCGGCTCGCCGCGCCCGGCGGCCGGGCCGGTGGAGGATGGGCCGGGATCGGTACCCGGCGGCCCCGCCCGCCGGGTACCGATCCGCCCCGTGGCCGACCGCACCGAGGAGAACTGCCATGACCGTCCGCCGGATGGACAACGTGCTCATCGTCGTCGAGGACCTGGACGCGGTCGTCGCGTTCTTCACCGAACTCGGCCTGGAGCCGGAGGGCCGCTTCCCGGTCGAGGGCCGCTGGGTGGAGCGGATCATCGGCCTGGAGGGCGTCCGGCAGGACGTCGCCATGCTGCGCACCCCGGACGGCCACGGCCGGATCGAACTGGCCTCGTTCCACGCGCCGCGGGCGGTCAGCCCCGAGCCGCGGCGGGCGCCGGCCAACACCCTGGGCATCCGCCGGATCATGTTCGCCGTCGACGACATCGACGAGGTGGTCGCGCGCCTGCTCGCCCACGGCGCCGAACTCGTCGGCGAGATCGTGCGCTTCGAGGACGTCTACCGGCTCTGCTACGTCCGCGGCCCCGAGGACATCGTCGTCGGGCTGGCCGAGGAGCTCGGCTGACGCCCCGTCCGGCGGGCGGCACCGGCACGCGGGCCGTCAGGGCAGCAGGAGGGCCGCGAGTTCGTCGAGCAGTTCGGTGACCCGGCGGGCCCGCTCCGGGTCCGGGACGGCCTTCGCGATCAGCGGCTCGGCGGGCCGGGCGACGTGCTCGCGGATGGCGCGCCGGGCCACGTCGGAGACGGTCAGCAGGGTGCGCCGCCCGTCGCGCGGGTCGGCGGCGGCGTCCAGCAGCCCGCGTTCGCGCAGCCGGGCGACGGACACCGAGACATGGCTCTGCGCGAAGCCGGTGCGCACCTGGATGTCCCGGGCGGAGGTCGCGGGATGGCGGTACACGTCGGCGACCACGGCGATCTCGCCGGGGGTGAGGTGCTCGGAGGCCGGGTCGATGATCATCTCGCGGCCGAGTTCGGTCAACCGCTTGCCGAGCCTGAGGAGTTGTACGCCGTCCATGCCGAAAGAATACATCTTCACAGATGCATCGGCAGCGATGTAGATTGCCGGCCATGACGACCCCCGAAGCACTGAGCCCGGTGTCCCGCACCGCCCTGTCCGTCGCGATGGTGCGGGCCTACGAGAGCTCCCGACCCGACCCGCTGTTCGTCGACCCGTACGCCGCCGCGTTCGCCGCCGCCGCCGGGGTGGCGCTGCCCGCCGCCGGTCCGGACAGCGGCCTCGCCCGGGCCCTGGTCGCGCACGGCATCCTGCGCACCCGCTTCTACGACGACCGCCTGCTCGCCGCCGGCGCCGACCAGGTGGTGCTGCTCGCCGCGGGCCTCGACACCCGGGCGCACCGGCTGGACTGGCCGGCCGGCACCCGGGTGTTCGAACTCGACCTGGGCCCGGTGCTGGCCTTCAAGGAGCGGGTCCTCGACGGCCTGGGCGCCGAGCCGAGGACGGCCCGCACCGTACTGCCGGCCGACCTGCTGGAGCCGCACTGGCCCGCCCGGCTGGTCGACGCCGGTTTCGACCCGGGGCGCCCCTCGGCCTGGCTGGCCGAAGGGCTGCTGGTCTACCTCACCCCCGAGCAGGCGGCGGCCCTGCTCACCGCGGTCGCCGCGCTGGCCGCCCCGGGCAGCCGGCTGCTGCTGGAACAGGGCCGGGACGTGACCGCCACACCGCACGACCCGGCCCTCGCCCACCTCACCGGCCTGTGGCGCGGCGGCCTCGGCCCCGGCACCCGGGACTGGCTCGACGGGCACGGCTGGACCACCGGGCTCACCACCCTGGAGCGGCTCGCGGAACGCCACGCCCGCCCGCTGCCCGGCCCCTCCGCCGCCGGCTTCGTCGAGGCGCTCCGGCACCCCCGGGGGGAGGACTCCTGAGGCACCGTCGCCCGCCGGCTCAGGCCGCGACCGCCTCCACCACCGACAGCACGGTCGGCGTGGGGAGCACCCGGGACAGCCGCAGCCCGGCCCGGGCGAAGAGCTCCGCGAAGTCCGCCTCGGTGCGCTCGCGGCCGGTGAGGGAGGCCATCATCATCAGGTCCAGGGCCTTGGACTGGTGCGGCGCGTTGCCCGGCGGGACCACGGCGTCCACCACCAGGACCCGTCCGCCCGGACGCAGGGCGCGGCGGCAGTGGCCGAGCAGGGTCACGCAGTCCTCGTCCGTCCAGTCGTGCGTGATCCGCTTCAGCAGGTGGACGTCACCGGCGGGCACGGCGGTGAAGAAGTCGCCCTCCTGCGGAGTCCAGCGGCCGGCGAGCTCCGGGTGCGCCTCCAGCCGGTTGCCGGCGAGGACGTGGGAGCGGTCGTGGAGGACGCCGCGCAGGCCGGGGTTGCGGCGCAGCACCTCCAGCAGCAGACCGCCGTGCCCGCCGCCGATGTCCACCACCGTGCCGCTCTCCGGGAAGTCGTAGGCGGCGGCGATCGGCGCGTTCTCCTGGTCGGACATCGCCGCCATGCCGACGTGGAAGACCGCGGCGGTGCGCGCGTCCTTGGCGAAGTGGTCGAAGAACGGCATGCCGAAGATGTTCTCGAACGCCGTGGTGCCCTCGGTCAGACAGTGCGTCAGCTCCCCGGCCGGCCGCCACATGGTGCGGTCGGTGAGCATCTGGACGGCCGAGCGCACCGAGTACGGGACGTCACCGCGCAGGGCCTGGCCGGCCGCGGTCAGCGCGAAGCGGCCCTGCTCGTCCTCCGTCACCACGCCCCGGGTGGCGAGCAGGCGCAGCACCCGGTGCAGATTGCGGGCGTCGGTACCGGTCGCGGCGGCGAGTTCTGCGGGGGCGGCGGGGCCGTCCGCCAGGTGGTCGGCCACCCCGATGTCGGCGGCGGCGCGCAGGGCGGCGGGGAAGAGGAAGCCGAGCGCCTCGTCGACCAGGAAGGCCGCGGACCGCCGAAGGCCCTCCGGGTCGTCCACGGTCCCCGTCCGCTCGCCGGTGGTCCGGTCCTCGTCCTGACTCATGTCGTCCTCCTCCTCGCGGGCCGTCCGTCCGCCCGGGAGGCTGCCCACCGGACACCGCCCCGAAGCCCGGCGCGCCGCGATCCCGCCCCTTCGGGTGGCGCGGGCGCGGCCCCGCTCGACGCGCGGGGCCGCCGTCGGCGCCGCGGGCGGCCGGCGCGGCCACCTCCGGGGGCCGGGCCCGGATTCGAGGGGGGTCGAAGGGCTTTGCCGGAGCGGGCCGCGCGCGGCGAGGCTGGATCCGCCGGCCGAGACCGGCCCCAGTGAGCCGTCCCACCCGCGACCGAGGAGTTCCCATGACCCGTACGTCCGCCGTCCGTCTGCGCGTCGCCGCCGCGGCCCTCGCCGCCACCGCCGGTCTGCTCGGGGGCGCCGCCACCGCCCAGGCCGCCCCGGCCGCGGCCGGAGCCGCCGCCGGCCCGAGCCGGTCCGTCGAGGCCACCGAAACCGCGCAGTTCACCGCCAGCAGCGCCGGGGGTTCGCAGGAGACGGCCGTCAACGGCGCGGTCAACATGGCGTACCTCTACGCCCAGGGGGCCGGCTGGCAGCGCAGCCAGTGTTACGTCCTCGGCTTCGACGTCCGCTCGGCCGGCATCGGCTGGTACTCCGCGAGGGCCACCGTGCTCTGCATGCGCTGAACCACCGCCGGGAACCCCGCCGAGGCGCACCCGCGCACCTCGGCGGGCGCCCGCGCACCGGCGCCCGGCGCGCGGACCTGAAGGGGTCTCGGGGATCCCCGCGCGGTGGCGCCCTCAGCCGTCCGTTCCGGCTCCGTCCCGGGACTCCCCGCCGGGCGTCGGGTGGTCGAGCAGCCCGAGGGCGTCCAGCAGCAGCCGGCAGTCCTCGGCGTCGTGAGCCCGCGCCGCCACCGCCCGCCGTGCCCGGGCCCGGACCTCGGGGGGTCCCGGATCGCCCGGGGGTGCGAACAGGTCGCCCATCGTCTGCAGTTCACGGTTGGGCCGCGTCGTCGCCGCCACTTTCGCCTCCCGTCCGGATGCGTCGGCCGTCCAGCGTACTGCGCCCGCCCGCCCACCGGGAAAGCCGTCCCCCCGGTCGACCGTGGGGCATCGCCCCGGCGATCCGGGGTACGCGCAGCGGCGGCCCCCGACAACGGTGGGCCGGACGCGATGACGGAGGGAATCATGGGCCTGGGCGGCTGCATCATCCTGTTGGCGGTGGGGGCGGTCCTCGCGTTCGGCGTGGACTGGCACCTCTCCGGCGTCAATCTGACCGTGGTCGGCGTCGTTCTGATGGCGGCCGGCCTCATCGGCGTCGTGGCGTACGCGAAGGTCCTGGGCCGGCGGCGCTATCTGAGCGGCCGTGCGGTGGACGAGGTGGTCGTCGAGGAACGCCACCGGGACGGCCTCTGACCCGGGCCCGGGTGGGACCGGCCGGTCCCGCCCGCCCGCCGGACGCGCCCCTCCACCGGCTCGCCCGGCGGCACGGCGGGGCGGACCCGGACCCCCTGGAACGTCCCGCCGGACCGTTCCAGGGGCTGGTGAAACCGCAGGTCAGAGGGGGTGGAATCGTTCCAGCGTGCCGGATCCGGGGGAGGGGCTGGCGGGCGGGACGGGCGGCGGGGCAGAGTGCTGCCGGGCGGAGCGCCGACCGTGGCGCCGACCGCCCCTCCACCGCACTCCTTCGCTCCTCCGGGGATCCGCCATGTCCATCCGCCGTGCCCTCTTCGTTCCCGCCGCGCTCGCCGGTGCCGCCCTCGTCCTGACCGCCTGCGGGCCGGACGGGCCGACCGACGGGCCCCGGCCGGCGAAGTCCGCCTCGGCGTCCGACCCGCAGGCCGCCGCCCCGGACCCGGCAGGCCCCGACCCGGCGGGCCAGAACCCGGCGGCGTCGGCCCCGGTCGCCCCGAAGACCGCCGCCCCGACGACCGCCCCGGCCGCCCCGGCCCCGGCCGCCTCCGCCCCCGTGCCGGCCTCGGCCAGGCCGAGCGCGGCGGGCACGCCCGGCGGCGGTGGTGACGACGCCTACGCCTACACCCACCCGTGCGAGGGCAAGGACCTGACGGTCCGGGTGACCGCGCGCCCCGAGGCGCCGACCCAGAGGGTGATCGAGGTGCGCAACCAGGGCCCGCACGCCTGCGGCCTGAGCTACTACCCGCTGGTCGGCCTCGGCGACTCGCACGCCGCCGACCACGGCAAGGACCTCAGGCCGCTGGTGCCCGGCGGACTGGGCGGCGCCCCCGCCTACCCGGTCGGCGCCGGCCGGACGGCCTACGCGGTGATCGACCTCAACCCGGGCGGCGCGAGCGCCGGCACCGCCGCCGGGATCGACCACCTCGACGTGCTGGCCGACGGCGAGCACATGCCCACGGCGGAGACCCGCAACTTCCCGCTCGGCCCCGGCGCCAAGGTCCTGGGGCCCCGGCTGGGCCTCTACCGGAGCAGCGTCGCGGACGCGGCCGCCTCCGCGGCCACCGCGGACCAGCGGCCCTGAGCCCCGGCACGTGCGGCGGGCGGGGCGGGGTGACGGGGGTCCGGCCGGGGTGAACCGTCCGTCACAGCGTGCCGAGGACGTCCTGGTGCACCTCGTCGAGGACGAATCCGTTGTCCCACCGGACCCGGACCGTCACCCGCCGGCCCCGCCCCCGGTGGGCGTCCCACTCCGGCTCCAGTTCGGCGATCTCCGCCTCCAGCCGCTCGCGGCTCGCCTCCGGCATGGTGTGCCCGTAGTCGTCGAGGAGCGCCTTGAGCCGCCGGTACTCGCGGACCTCCTGGCTCTCCGGGAGTTCCCCGTTCACCCGCTCGACGGTGCCCTCGATCCCCGCTCCCAGCGAGAGGAACCCGACGACCGCCCCCGGCTCCCCGGCGAGCGCGTCACCGATCGCGAGGTCCTCG
The DNA here is from genome assembly GCF_042884635.1 of Kitasatospora sp. NPDC058115. Taxonomy (NCBI): domain Bacteria; kingdom Bacillati; phylum Actinomycetota; class Actinomycetes; order Kitasatosporales; family Streptomycetaceae; genus Kitasatospora; species Kitasatospora sp. NPDC058115. Next base: position 64,588 of record NZ_JBHVTL010000027.1, on the reverse strand, counting down.
GCCAGCCGGACGCGACGGCCTTCCTCCAGGGTCATCCGATTCTCCGTCTCTCCGTCGACCGCCCACCGGGGCGGCACTGTGCGGTGCCGCAGGTCACGCTACCCGGCGTCCGGCGCCGGGGCAGACGGGGCGGGGCCCCCGGGGTGCGCCCGCAGACCCGGCGGGGCCCGCGATCGATGAGCCGGGCTCATCGATCGATGAGGTCAACGATCTTGTTCGCCCCCGGCGGCGGCTGATGGGCTGATCGCATGACAAACGCCCGCAGGACGCACGCGGACACCCTCCCACCCCCGTCCGCTCCGCCCGTCCCACCCGCCGCCCCGCAGCGCTGGTCGCCGGTCCTCGCCGTCGCGCTCGCCACCTTCACGGTGGTGTCCTCCGAGATGATGCCGGTCGGCCTGCTCACCGGGATGTCGCACGGCCTCGGGGTCAGCGACGGGGTCACCGGACTGTCCCTGACCATCACCGGCCTGATCGCCGCCGCCCTCGCCCCCTTCGCCCCGAGGCTGGTCGGCCGGCGCGAGCGCAGGGCCGTCCTGGTGACCGCCATGCTGCTGCTCGCCCTGGCGAACGCGCTGTCCGCCCTCGCGCCGGACTTCACCGTCCTCGCCGCCGGCCGGATCCTGCTCGGCGCGGCGATGGGCGTCGTCTGGGGCCTGGTCGCCGGACTCGGCCCGCGCCTGGCCGAAGGCCCGCGCACCGCCCTCGCCATGACACTGATCTTCTCGGGCGTCTCCATCGCCTCCGTGCTCGGCGTCCCCCTGGGGACCTACCTGGCCGCCCTGTTCGACTGGCGCTTCGCGTTCTGGACGCTCGCCGCCCTCGGCACCGTCTGCGCCGCCGTGCTCGCCGCCGTCCTGCCTCCGCTGCCCGCCCCGCCGGTGCACGGGGACCGGCGGGCGGACGGTCCGCTCGGGGCCCTGCGCCACCGCGGCGTGGCCGCCGGGACCGCCGCCACCGCCTTCGTCGTGCTCGGCCACTTCGCGGGCTTCACCTACGTCCGTCCGGTCCTCGAAGCGGGCGCCGGTCCGAGCAGCGGCGTGATCGCCGGCTGCCTGCTGGTCTACGGCGTGGCGGGGGTCGCCGGGAACTTCACCCTCGGCCCGCTGTCCGGGCGTCACCCGAAGGCGGCCGTCGCCGCCGCCCTCGGCGGGGTCGCGCTGGCCGCCGTGCTGCTCCCGCAGGCCGTGGGCGGCGTCGTCACGGTGCTCCTCGTCCTGGTCCTCTGGGGCGTCTCGTACGGCGGGGTGTCGGTCGCCACCCAGGCCTGGGTGCGCACCGCCGCCCCGGCCGTCGCCGAGGCCTCGGCGGCCGTCTGGGCGGGCGTGTTCAACGCGAGCATCGCGCTCGGCTCCCTCGCCGGCGGCCTGGTGGTCGACCGGGCCGGCCACCGCGCCGTCCTGCTCACCGCGGCCGGACTGGCCGCCGCGGGGCTGCTGCTCACCCTGCTGTCGGCGCCGCCCGGGGTGATCCGCGAGGAGAGGATCTAGCCGACCTTCCCGGCCAGCCGGGTGACGAACCCGGCCGTCAGCCGGTGCGGCCGTCCCTCGCGCTGGACCACCACCAGGTCGGTCGGCTCCAGCCCGGGCACCGGCAGGAAGCGGAGGTCCGGGCGCCGGACGTACGTCGTGCTGCGCTCGCACAGCAGCAGCCCCCGGCCGGTGCCGGCCACCATCGACAGGCCCTCCTGGAGGGTGACCGCCCCCGCCGGGTAGGACAGCGTCCGTCCGTCCGGGGTGCGCCGGGGCGCGTGCACCTGCCGCCAGTACGCGGGAGCCGGGCCGCGCGGCTCGATCAGCGCCAGCGCGGCCAGCTCCTCGGCGCCCACCGCCTCCACCGCGGGCGGGTACAGGGCGGCGTCGACCGCCACGTGCACCGGCTGCCGGGAGAAGCTCATCAGCACCTCCAGCCCCGGTTCCCGGCACGGACCGAGCACGATGGCGAGGTCCACCTCACCCCGGGCGAGCCGCGAGAACGGGTCGGCCCACGGCAGTTCGACCAGCTGCGTGGCCCCCTCCGGCAGGCCCGCGATCACCCGGGCGACCGGCTCGTACACCGCGCACTGGAATCCCAGCCGCAGCGGCTCGGCGGTTGCCGCCCGGGCGCGGGCGGCGTCGTAGCCCTCCCTGAGCCGCTCGAAGGCCGGCACCACCTGTTCGGCCAGGACGCCCCCGAGCTCGGTCAGCTCCACGCGGCGGCTGGTCCGCCGGAACACCGGGGCGCCGACCCGGCCCTCCAGCCGCTTGATCAGCTGGGAGACCCGCCCCTGCGAGACGCCGAGACGCTGCGCGGTCCGCCCGAAGTGCAGCTGGTGGACGAGGACGGCGAAGCACTCCAGCTCCTGCAGCGGCAGCTCGGGCAGGGGCGGGGCGGGCGTCGAGGGTTCCACCTCGACAGCCTACGCCCGGCCGTGCACCCGGTCCGCGGGGCCGGTGCCCGGCGGTGATCGAAACGGCCGGTACTCGACTGTGCCGGGGTGCCGTTGCGGCCCTAGCGTCACTGGTCTGAACCAGTTAAACGGAAGGGCAGCAACCATGAACGGTCCCAGAAGAGTTGGTCAGATCCTCGCCGCCGCGGCGGCGGCGCTGACGCTGTGCGCAGGCCCTGCGGTCGCGGTCGGGCAGTCCGCGGCCGGGGAGCCCACGGCGCCCGTGACGCCCGGCAGCACCCTCGCGGCGAGCGCGGCGGCGGCCGGGCCGGCCGCGGTGGCGAGTGACTATCCGCCACGGACCTTCACGATCACCAGCAACGCCCCCGAGGCCGACGGCAGGTGTCTGGACGTCTGGGACTGGGGCAACGGGCCGTGGGTCCAGATGTGGGGCTGTCACGGCGGCGCCAACCAGTCCTGGAACGTCTCGTACAACGCCGTCAGCGGCGGCTACCAGATCCAGAGCAACGCCAGCGGCAAGTGCGTCGACGGCTACCGGGGCCGGGGACAGCAGGTCGTCCAGCTCCCGTGCGACAACAGCGCCTCGCAGGCCTGGACCGTACCGGCGAGTGCCGGTCGCCTGCGCTTCATCAACCGCGCGTTCGCCGGCGTTCCGCAGGGCTTCCCCGGTCCCACCGGCCAGTGCCTGGACATCTACGACTGGGGCCGCGGCAACGTGGTCCAGCTGTGGGACTGCGGCTGGGGCCAGGCCAACCAGGAGTGGTGGTACAACTGACCGACCCCGGCCGGGAACGCCGGGCGCGCCGCGGTCCGTCCCCTCGACGGACCGCGGCGCGGTGGTTTCACCGGAGGTCAGGGCCTGCCGGTCAGATGGCCTGCCAGAGCGCCGGGACGTTCGGCGGCTCCCAGCCGGCGTAGGCGGTGTGGCCCTGGAGGCAGCGGTAGCTGACCCCGTTGTAGGTCACGACGTCGCCCGCCTTGTAGGTGGTGCCGGCGGCCCAGGTGCCACCCGGGTTGGGCGTGCCGTTGCCGACCGTCAGGCTGAACTGGGCGGTGTGGACGGTGGCCCCGGCGGTGCCGGTGACGGTGACCTGGTAGCTACCGGTCGCGGCGGACGAGGAGGCCGACAGGGTCAGCGTGGCGGAGCCGCCCGACTGGACGGACGACGGGCTGAAGGTCGCGGTGACACCGGACGGCAGGCCCGAGGCCGTCAGGGCGACGGTCTGCGCGCTGCCCGAGATGACGGCGGTGTTGACGGTCGCCGTGGTCGAGGCGCCGGGCTTGACCGAGCCGGAGCCCGGGTTCAGCGCGAGCGAGAAGTCGTCGCCGCCGTTGTTGGTGCAGGTCGGGTCGCCGGTCTGGGCGGGGACGCTGACGGCGTCCCAGGCGGCCTTGGTGCGGGTGAACAGGTTGCAGGTCGGGTCGAGGTTCTTGGCGGCGGTCAGGGTGGTGGTGCGGTAGCGCTTGTAGGTCATGCCGCTGGTCTTGAGCAGCATGCCGCCGTAGAAGATCCGGCCGGCGTCCTTGATGCCGACGCCGGTGACGGAGGAGTTGTTGCAGGTGGGGCTGGTGGGCTTGCCGCCGCCGGGGTTGGAGCCCTCGGCGAGCAGGTAGAACCAGTGGTTGAGCGGGCCGGCGGCCGCGTGGACCTCGGTGCTCGGGATGGAGGCGGAGTAGCAGTTGGGGTTGTTGCTGACGAGCGAGGGGTTGTACATGTTGCGGATCGGACCGTTTCCGACGAGGTTGATCATCTCGCCGACGAGGTAGTCCGGGCTGTCGTAGGGGGAGGTCTGGTTGGCGTAGGCCTCGGTGAGTGCACCGAAGATGTCGCCGGTGCCCTCGCCCAGGCCGTTCTCGTTGTTGGCGCCGCCGGGGGTGAACTGGTCGATGCCGTGGCCGAATTCATGGCCGACGACGTCGATGGAGGAGATCCACTCGTTGGCCTGGCTGTGGCCGATGGAGACGGAGGAGCCGTCCCAGTAGGCGTTGACGTCGTTGAGGCCGACCTTGACGGGCCAGCTGCCGCCGTTGCCGTTGTGCCCGTTGCGACCGAGCCAGTCGCGGAGCATGTCCCATTCCTTCTGGGCCGCGAACATGGCGTCGCCGCAGCCGGTCTCCTTGCTGGTGGCGCTGCCGTTGCCCCAGGAGTCGGAAGACTTGGTGAAGACCTGGCCGGTGGCGTTGTCGGCACAGCTCAGACCGGGGCGGCCCGGGTCGCGCAGCGAGAAGGAGCTGCCGGAGCTGGTGGTGTTGATGGTCGCCGAGGGGCCGTTCCACTTGCTGTTCAGGGTGCCGGCCCGCACGTCGTCGTAGCTGTCGATGACCTCACCGGTGGTGGCGTCGACGAAGACGTGCAGGGTGCTCGGAGTGTCGCCGTTGCGGCCGGTGAGCACCGTCTCCCAGGCCAGCCGGCCGCTGTCGCCGTCCTTGACGCGCACGACGAGGCGGCGGGACTGGACGGAGTCGACCGCGGTGAGCTTGGTGCGCGCGGTCTTCTCGGCCTTCTGGGCGCTGATCCTGGCGGTGGTGGCGCCCTGGATCCGGCCGCTGGAGGCGGACTGCGAGCCCCGGACGTTGCCCTGGGCGTCGGCCAGGACGACCGCGTCGCCGCCGACCACCGGCAGGCCCTTGTAGGTGCGCTCGTAGGAGACCGAGTAGAGGCCGCCGACCCAGGGCGTGACGGACTGACGCTCGTAGGTCTCGTCCGGGCCCTTGGCCAGGGCGTCCAGGCCGGCGGCGGCCGCGGCGTCGGCGGCGTTCACGGCGGCGGCCAGCGCGCTCGGCGGCGCCGGGGCGGCGGGCGCGGCGGTGGCCGGGCCCACGGTGGCGGCGATCGTGCCGGCCAGCACGGTCAGGGTGGTCGCGGCGGTCAGCAACCGGCCTGTGGTGGCACTGCGTTTCATCGAGGCTCCTAGCGTGTGGGGGTCCTCGACCGCGGAAGGAACAGCTGGTGGCACACCGCAGGGCCGTGTGTGGGGACGGCCGTGCGGGCCGTCCGCGCTCGGGTGCTCGAACCCTCACATGGCGTCATGCTCCGGTCAACGGTTGGTGCGCGTGATGCGTCGGGTTGGCAAGTTCCGTCAAGTCGCGGGCCCGGCGGGCCGGGTGGGCCGGGAATCTGCCCGAAGGTCCCCGCGATTGGGGATCCCGGACCGGCTGCCGGTACCGTGAGCTGCGGGTTCGGCGGGATGCCGGGCCGAAGGACGGGGAGCGGGGGAGCCGGAGTGGGCGTGGAGACCGACGAGTTCGCCGGGATGCTGCGGGCGTTGAAGGAACGTTCCGGCCACAGCTACGGCATGCTCGCCACCCGGTTGCACGTCAGCACCTCCACCCTGCACCGCTACTGCAACGGCGCGGCGGTCCCCACCGAGTACGCGCCGGTGGAGCGCTTCGCCCGGGCCTGCGGGGCGGACGACGGGGAGCTCGTCCTGCTGCACCGCCGCTGGATCGTGGCCGACGCGGCGCGGCGCCGGGAGGCGGGCGCGGCGGCGTCCAGGCCCCGGCCGGCCGCACCGGTTCCCCCGGCGCAGGCTCCCGCGCCGACGCCGACGCCCATGCCCACGCCGACGCCGTCGGCGGAACCGGCGCAGCCGCCCGTCCCCGCGGCCGTCCTCCCGCCCGTCGCCCCGGCCGCCCTCCCGACCGGGCACCGCCGGCGCCGGGTCAGGGCGCTGCTCGGCGCCGTGACCGCCGTCCTCCTGGTCGCCGCGGTGTCGGCGTTCGTCCTGCACGGCCGCGGCCAACCCGCCGCCCTCCCGCCCACGGCCCCCGACACGCCGGCCGTGACGCCCCCCAGCACCCCCGTCGTGACGCCGCCGGCCACGGCCCCGAGCACCACCGCACCGAGCGCCACGGCGCCGGCCCCCGCGCTTCCGGTCCCCACCGCGCCGGTCACCACCGCATCGGCACCGGCCCCCGCCGCCACGACACCGCCCGAGGACGACCTTCCCGCGCCCTTCCACGTCACCGTCCTGACCGACAACTGGGGGAGCCCCTGCGGCCAGTGGTTCCTCTCCCCCCGTTCCCCGGGCCAGGTGACCGCGCCGCCGGACAGCCCGGCGGACATCGACAGCTGGGCGGCCGCCCAGCAGGGCGTCCCCGGCGGCCACCTGCGCCTGCAGCTGACCGCCCAGGGGACCGGCACCACGCCGGTGGTCCTGCACGCCGCGTACATCCAGGTCGTCAGCACGCGCCCGGCCCCCAAGGGGAACGCCTACACACCCGGCTCCGGCTGCGGCGGCGGCCTCACCCCGGCGGCCTTCACGGTGAACCTCGACTCCGCCGCCCCCCGGGCCACCCCCGTGCAGGGCCTGGACGACACCGGCAGGCCCACCCTCTCGAACTTCCCCTACCGCGTCTCCGCGGCCGACCCGCAGGTCATCGACGTCGACGCGGCCACCGCCGCGCAGGACGTCAGCTGGTACCTCGACCTGGTCTGGAGCAGCGGCGACCGCCAGGGCCGGTTGCGCGTCGACGACCACGGCCGCCCCTTCCGCACCGCGGGCATCCGCGACGCGCCGGCCTACTCCCACACCGGCAGGAACTGGTCCCCGACCGAGCCCGACCTCTGACGGCCGGGCCGGTCCGCGCCGTCCCGCTGCGCGCCGTCCGCGCACGGTCGGCGGCCCGTCGCAATGTCCGTACGGAGGAGTAGAGTTCCACGTCCGCGGACCGACGCGGCAGGACCCTTCCGCAGGCGCGCCGGGGGCGCGGGCGGGCAGGGACGGGACACAGGCCCGGCCGGCCGGGGAGCGGGCGGCGGCGGGGCACGGGATTGGGGGGGCGTGTGACGAGTCGTGGTGCCCGTGCGGCGCGGCGCGGCGTGGTGGGGCTGGCCGTCTGGTGGCTGTGGATGCCACTGGTCGCGTTCGTCGTGTGGCTGGTCAAGCACCTGGTGTTCGGCGGCTTCGGACAGCAGGACCAGAGCTACCGGCTGCTGATCGAACGGCAGTTCTTCCCGCACGGCGGTCCGCTGGACGCGGCGCCGCTGTTCTGGTTCTGGGTCGCGGTGGGGTTGTGCGGCACCGTGTGGGCGGTGGTGGTCATCGCGGAGGAGGCCGGGGCGGGCCTCGGCGGGTGGAAGGTCCGCCTGACGGTCGCGGTGGTGGTGCTGGCGGTGGCCGGCTCGCTGGTGCGCGCGGGTACCGGGCTGTGGGACGACGACAAGGACGAGGGCCGCTTCTACGCGGCGGCCACCGTGCTCGACGTCCCGGCCACCGGTGCGGGCACACCGCGTTCGGTGCTGCCGGTGACCGAGCACACCCGCCCCGGCGACGGCGTCCGCTGCGACCTCGTGGGCACCGCGGACGTGCCGGCCTGCGTGAAGACCGCGCCGATGCCGGACTTCGACTTCGAGGCGCGCACCGCCTCCTACGCGGCGGCGACCAAGGCGCTCACCGACAGCGCCGGCCTCACCTCCGGGATCCAGTTGCTGGGGCACAGCCTGCACTACCTGCCCGACGGCTCGGAGGGCGGCGGCGTGTGGACGGCCGTCCTGGACGGCTCCGGCGAGCAGCCGATGGAGGGCGTCGCGGTCTGGGACGGCCGCTCCAACTCCGTCGTCACCTGCGCGTTCCGGGGTGACCACGCGTTCGGCCGGGCCTTCGGCGGGACGGGCGCCGTCAGCCTGCGCAACCTGCTCGCCGAGCGGTTCCCGGACGTCGTCTACAGCGACCAGGACATCTGGGGTTACTGCGACGGCAGCGACCCCCGCACCGCCCGGCCGGTGGTGGTGATCTCGGTGGCCCGGGAGACCGGCTACCGCCAGCGCACGGTGCTGGAGCCGGCCGGGGTGCTGGTGCTGCGCGGTTCGCCGGACGGCCGCCCGGACATGACGTACCGGGCCGAGGTGGCCCCGGGTGAGCTGCCGGGGGCGGTGTACCCGGCCTCGGTGGTCCGCTCGCAGATCCACGAGGTGCAGTGGCTCGGCGGGCGCGGCGCCAAGGACGACCGGGGCTTCGGCTACGCGCACACCTCGGCGGCGGCCAACGCCACCAACCCGGGGGAGTTCCTGCTGCGCTCCAAGGCGGACGGCCATCTCTACTACGTGACGCCGCTGGTGCCGAGGGAGAGCTCCTCGCAACTGGTGGTGGCGTTCGCCGTCCTGCAGGCCGACCGCGCCGGGGGCGGCCTCAACGACCTGCACGTGTACGTGCGCGGCGACGACGAGCCGTCGGTGAACCTGGACGTGCTGGCCAGCCGGATGGTGTCGTACATGGCGCAGCAGACCTCGATCACCATCAGCGTCGGGAAGGGCGGCGCGCTGCAGGAGATCATCCCGTTCGGCCGGGACAGGTGGCGGGGGTTCGTGGACTTCAACGGCCAGACCCAGGACTACATCGACCTGTCGGGCGACGCGCGGGTGACGCCCAACCTGGTGTCGCTGAACGGCAGCATCACCGCCCCGGGCGGCCAGCCGTCCCCCGCGCCGTCCCCGTCCGTCTCCCCGTCCCCGTCCGCTTCCTCGTCCGGGACCCCGGCCCCGGCGCCCGACGCCACGCCCGGCGCAACGCCCGGCGCACCGGCGGACGGGTGCGGCGGCGATCCGGCGCAGTTGACGACCAGCCGGCTGGCCGCCTGCGTCGCGGAGCTCTCCAAGGCCTTGCAGGGCCGCGTCCAGGACCAGGCGTCCCCCCGGCCCTGACCCGCCGCCGGGGCGGGCCCGGGGTCGCTCACCCGGGTCCGTCCCGGCGGCGGGGCCGTCTCAGCGACGGCGCCGCCGCCCCGGCGGGGCCTGGTCCAGCGGGAGCTGGTCGCCGGTGGCGCCGACCTCCAGCCGCCCGTAGTCCGGGTGGTCCAGCCGGTGGTGGACGTGGATCTGATCGGCCCACGGAGGGTCGAACGGCGTGAACGCCCGCAGGCCCAGGACCGGTCCGATCGGCCGGTCGGGGTGCGCGGTGTTGAAGTCGGCGATCGCGGCGGCCTCGCCGATCTGCCCGATCGTTCCCGGCAGGTCGTCGAGGTAGCAGGTCACCCTCGGCAGCAGGTGCCCGTGCGCGGGGCCCCGGAACAGGCCGAGGGCGGTCGCCGTGGAGGAGCAGTAGTCCAGGTCGAGGGCGACGAAGCCGACGGGGTGCTCGCGCAGCACCTCGGCGTGCGAGTCCAGGTAGCCGGGCAGCGTCGCGGCGAGGTCGCCGATCACCAGCTCGGCCGCTCCCAGCCGGGCCCGCAGCCGGTCGTGGTCCATCGTGTAGAAACCGGGGGCGAACAGGTAGCGGAGGTCCCGGGGATCCGTGCTGTCGGGCAGCCCCGCCCCGCTGTCGAAGCCGACGACCCGCACGGCGACCCCGGTGGCGGCGGCGTAGTAGCGCGCGTGCTCGGCGAGGGCCAGCAGCCCGTTGCCGCCGGCCACCCCGAACTCCACCACCGTCACGCCCCGGTGGCCCAGCCGCGCCGCCGACTCGGTGGCCCGCCGCACGCCGTAGGCGTAGTGCGGCCGCTCGACCAGCCCGAACCGGTACGCGGCCGCCGGCCCGACCCCGGGCAGCCTCCGCAGCAACCGGTTGCGCGCCGCCGTCCGGGTGCCGGACTTCGACCAGTCCCACAGGACGTCGGCCAGCCCACCGGTGGGCCGGCGGCCGTACGGATGCCCCTTCTGGGCAGTCGTCCTCGGTTCCCTGCGCACCATGGCCCTCCTCAGCGCGACGACGCGGTCGGAGGCATCCTTCCCGTCCGCGCCCCGCGCCGAATCGGTGCGCCGGTCGTTCCCGGCGGTGCCGGCCTGCTCCTGCACGCCTGCACGCCTGCACGCCTGCACGGCGCCGGTCCGGCGGCGTTCACGGGCACCCGGTATGTTGATCATCCGCCGGCGCCCGGTGCAGGGCCCCGAACGCGGTTCCGGCCCGCCGACGGCACGCCCGGAACCGGCCCGCCGTCACCCGGCCGGCTGCGCCGCCCCCCTCCGTCCCGCCCGAAGGATCCCGGATGACCGTTCCCGCCCCGCCCGACCGCCCGGGGCCCGCCGACGCCCCGGCCCCCGAGAACCCCTGGGCACCGCCGGGCCCCGACCGGACGGACGGCGCCGTCCCGGCTCCGGGTACGGCCCCCGGCCCGTTCCCCGGCCCGTTCCCCGCCCCGGGCGGGTTCCCCGGTGCGTCCCCGGGCGCCATCCCCGGCGCCTTCCCCGGCCCGGGCGTGCCCTACTGGGCGCCGTACCCGGTCCCGGCGCCGCAGCCCCGCAACGGGCTGGGCATCGCGGCGATGGTCCTCGGGATCGTCGGGACCGTGCTCGGCCTGGCCGTCATCCTGTTCTGGCTGTCCTGGCTGCCCGCCCTGCTGGCCGTGATCCTCGGTGCCGTCGCCCTGACCCAGGTGCGCAAGGGCGTCGCGACCAACCGGGGAACCGCGCTCGCGGGCGTGATCCTGGGCGTCGTCGGCCTGCTGGTCTCCACCGGCGCCGGGGTCTTCGTGGTGACGGAGATCCGGGCGGTCAACGAGGAGCGCAAGGCGGGCGAGGCGGCCGCCCGGGCCCGCGCCGAGGAGGCCGCCCGGGCCGCCGAGGAGCGGGCGGCGAAGGAGAGGGAGCGGCTGGAGGCCGAGCGCCGGCGCATCGAGGCCGAGCGGGCGGCCGCGGCCGCGGACGAGAAGGCCCGGCACCCGGCGTTCGGGCAGTCCTACACCTTCCCGGACGGACTGAAGGTCACGATGGCCGAGCCGGAGCGCTACGTCCCGGACGAGACCGTCTTCAAGGCCCCGAAGAACGCCAGGATCATCCAGGTGAGGATCACCATCGTCAACACCGGTTCGGCGGAGGTCCCGCTCCGCGGCAGCGGCCTTCCCGTCGTCCGGGACGCCAACGGCGTCCTCGTCCTCACCCTGATCGACGGCAGCGGACGGCTCAAGATCCCCACCGGCACCGTCGCCCCCGGGAAGGAGGTCACCAGCCTGACCGCCTACGGCCTGCCGGAGACCGCGGCCGACCCGTTCTCCGTGGAGTTCGTCCACGACGCGGGGCCGAGCGGCAGCGTCGTCTGGTCCGGCCCGCCCAGCTGACCCGCCGGCCCCGCCGCCCTCGCCGACCCTGCCGCCCCCGTTGCGCCGGGCGGGCGCGTGCGCCCGGCCGGGTGGCCCGGTCCTGCGTAGCGTGGGTGGGGACGAACGAGGTGATGTCGTGAAGTCCGACGCGGAGCCGTCCGGGTCACCGGGGGAGGGGAACCCGCGGGGGAACCGGCTGGAGCCGGCCGAGCAGCTGGAAGGCGTCGCCCTCCAGCTGCTCGCCCTGGCGAAGGCGAAGAACCGGTTGCAGGGGCTGCTGTCGGCGGTGCTGGCGATCAGCGGTGACCTGGACCTGTCCGTGGTGCTGCACCGGATCGTCACGACGGCGATGGAGCTGGCCGGCGCCCGCTACGGCGCGCTGGGCGTCCTCGCCCCCTCCGGTGACCACCTGGAGCGGTTCATCACCGCCGGTCTGACGGACGAGGAGCGGGCGGCGCTCGCCGGCGTCGACTTCCCGCACGGACGCGGGGTGCTCGGCCATCTGATCCGGCACCCCGCACCGCTGCGGGTCGACGACATCCCCGCCCACCCGGCCTCGGTGGGCTTCCCGCCCGGCCATCCGCCGATGCGCACCCTGCTGGGCGTGGCGATCACCGTCCGCGGCGAGATCTACGGCGACCTCTACCTCTCCGAGCGCGCCGACGGCCGGCCGTTCGACGAGGACGACGAGGAGATCGTCCGGGCCCTCGCGGGCGCGGCCGGCATCGCCATCGAGAACGCCCGCCTGTTCGGCTACGTGCGCGACAGCGCGGAGCAGTTCCAGCGCCTGCTGCTGCCCACCCTGCCCGACCTGGTCCCGTTCTCCGGCGCCGCGGTCTACCGCACCGCCAGCGAACCGGCCCGCGTCGGCGGTGACTGGTACGACGCGGCGGTCCTGCCCGACCGGGCCTGCGTGGCCGTCATCGGTGACGTGGTCGGCCACGACCTCCAGGCCGCCGCCGCCATGGCCCAGGCCCGCAACATGCTCCGCGCGCTGCTCTACGACCGCAGGACCCCGCCCAGCTCGGTGCTGACCCAGCTGGACCACACCGTGGGTGCCATCACCGACCTGCCCGTCACCACCGCCTGCCTGGCCCGGATCGAACCCGCCGGCGACGGCTGGAGCCTGCACTGGAGCACCGCCGGCCACCTGCCGCCCCTGGTGCTCGGCCCCGACGGGCACGCCCGGTACGTCCAGGGCGAACCCGGCATCCCGCTGGGCGTGGACCCCGCCGTCCCCCGCCCCGACCACACCCACCCGCTGCCCGCCGGCAGCACCGTCGTGCTGTTCACCGACGGCCTCGTCGAACACCCGCAGCGGGCCATCGACGAGGGCCTGGACGCCCTCGCGGCCCTCGCCACCGCCCACGCCGCCCTGCCCCTGGACGACCTCGTCCGCGTCCTGGCCGACCAGCACCCCGGCGACGGCCACGACGACATGGCGATCCTCGCCATCCGGATCCCCGCCGCCGTCCGCCCCCTTCCGTAGCGCCCCTGTCCGTGGCGCCCCCCTTCCGCGCCCCCTTCCGCGACGCCCGTGCCGCGCGGCCGGCCCGCCCGCCGATGTCACAATCACCGCCCCTGCGCAGTCATGGAGGAGGAGACCTGCAGGGAGGAACGGCATGAACTGGCGTCAGTCGGCCCGGTGCCGCGGCACGGACCCCGAACTCTTCTTCCCCATCGGGAGCAGCACCAGCTTCGCGACGCTCGTGCAGAGCGACGAGGCGAAGGCCGTGTGCGGCCGTTGCCCCGTCTCCCGCCAGTGCCTGGAATGGGCGCTGGACCAGCCCGTGGAGGGGGTCTGGGGCGGCACGACGGAAGCGGAACGCCGGGCGATGCGACGACGCCGGGCCTGAGACCCGGGACGGACGGCGACTGCCGGGACCCCCTCGCGGGAATCCCGGCAGCCCCGCTCGCCTCACCCGCAACAGGGCTTGCACTCCTGCACCTGCACGTTGTCGATGACCGGGCCGTACGCCCCGGCGACGGTGCTGGTGAAGCTCAGGGTCGTGGCCGCGCCCTGCGCGACGAAGGTGAACTGGCGGCCCACGTAGCCCATCGCGGTCCTCGTCCTGCCGGTGACGTCGAAGGAGAAGTCCTGGAAGTCCTGGCCGTCGATCAGCGCCCGTCCGGTCCGCAGGGCCGGCCCCCCCGGCCGGGTTGCCGGCCAGCGCGTAGCTGACGGAGTAGGTGGTGCCCGGAACGGTGGTGAAGCTCTGGGCGACGGTGCCGCTGCTGGAGCCGTTGAGGTCCAGCGACTGGTCGCCCTCGGCGGCCTGCCAGAAGCCGGCGCCGATCAGGTCGACGCTGCCGGCGGTGACGGCCCACGGCCCGATGCCCTGACCGGTGGTCAGGGGGGTGAACGCGTTCGCCGGGGCCTTGGGCGTCTCGAAGCTGCCGTCGTCGAAGCGGCTCAGGGCGCGGTGGCCGTCGGCGGCCTGGGCCGGACCGGCCAGGGCGGTGGCACCGGCGACGAGCAGGGCGGCGACGGCGACGTGGAGGCGCGAGAACGACATGGATGGCCCTCCCGGGGCTGGTGGACGGACGCAGCCGGTGACCGGCCGCTCACCGAGCGTCCGCCGTTCGGGTGATCCCTGCCAAGGCCGGAGGAGTGGCGCCCGGTGTCTCTCCGGGCCCGCGCGCGGGCTCCCGCACGCCGGTTTCGCCGGCCGCGGCCCCGCCGTTCCGGGCCTCGCGGGGCGTCCCCGTCGCCGCGCCGCACCGAAATGCGACCGGGTGCGCGGGCAGCCCGGGGGAGTGCGCCACCTCGCGCACTCCCCTCCCCGCGCCGTTCGGCCTCAGTGGACGGGAACGCAGATCTCGCACAGATGCCGGGCGAGCAGGCTCGGGCGGTACCGTTCGAGAACGGGACGGGCGCCGTCGAAGGCGAACCCGTGGGCGGCGAGGTCCGCGAAGAGCCCGGCCCAGGCCCGCCCGAGGGCCTCCCCGGTGTGGGCGACGGCGAGAACGGCGTGCCGCCCGCCCGGGAGGCGGCCCTCCCGGATCCCCGGACCCCGGATCTCGGCGTCCTCCGGCACCAGGAGACAGGTGTCGTAGCGGCAGGCGTCCTGCGGCGTACGGGCGGGGTCGTCCCGGGCGATGCCCAGGACGGCGGTGTCGGCCCGCAGCAGATCGTGCGTCGCGGCCCAGGACTTGAGCCTTTCCATGTGGGCCCGGTTCGCCGCGCCGTAGGGCCCGGTGTGCCTCAGATAGGCGATGCGGGATTCCGGAATTTCTTCCCGTGCGAACATTGATCCGTTCTCCGTCCGATTGGTGTGGGGAAAACGGTAGCAAGGTATAAAATCCATCCGGCGACCTTTTGAAATTCCGTCCCGAATTCGCCGGCCGACAGGCGGAGTGCGGTCCTGATCGTCGACGGCGCCCCGGTCCCCACGCACGACCGCACCATTGCCGAGCCGTCCGGGAACCGCAGGTACTCGACCGACCGTGCCGAATTCGGCACCTCCCCTCCGCAACCCCTCCTCGCCGACCCCAGGGGTACGCGGCCGTGCTTTTCGCGCGCGCGACTTCCTGGCCGGTGGACCCGCTCGACACGGTCCTCGCGGCCGAGGGCGTCGACCGCGGCCGGATCGACCGCGCCGGCCCGGGCGCGGATCAAGAGCAGCAATGAGGTTGGCGGCCTCCTGCCGTTCCGGGAGGGCGACCGTCAGCTCAGCGAGACACCCAACAGGCCGGCTTCTGCATCGGCTCGCGACAGGGTGACCTTCCCCCGGTGGCTGACCTCGACCTGGTAGAACTTCGGTCCTACCGGCACCCCGATGACCTCGATCGGGAACACACAACCGGTCGTTCCCTTGGACCGGCCGGTGCCGAGGGACCCCGTCGCCAACACCGTGCCGTCCTCATCGAACACCGTCACCGATGCCCCCCTGGCGATGTCCTCGTACCCGCCCCGCCCCACGCAACCGGACGCAGTGTCCCTGGCGTTGCTGCCGAGCGTCATCTGCCCGTCCAGCGTGAACACCTCGCTCTTCGAAGGTGTCGCCGTCGCCACGGCGCTCGGGCCGGTCGCGGTGCCACTGGAGGACAAACCCCACGCCAGGCCGACCGAACCGGCACCGACGGCGAGTCCGCCGATGCCCGTCACCAGCCACAGCGGCACGCGCACGCTCGGCGAGGCCGGCTTCTCGGTCGCTGCCGCCGCCGGCTCGACCAGGTGCACGGGCGGTGTAGCGGCGGTCTCGTCCATGCAGGGAGCATCCCATCGGGCTCACGGCCTCACGTGCGCCGGAACCGAATCGTGATCAGAGCCTCAACGCCCCTGACAGGAGATCGGTCCGGGTCCCCGGGCGCTGTGCCGGGCAGCCCACCCCGACACCGTGAGGAGCAGCAGGCGCCCGGCCGGCCCCGCCTGTGCGGGGACGGCGGCGGTGTCGGCGGTGATTCGCCGCCGCCGGCCGAGTACCGGCGGATGCTCCTCGGCGGGACCCCCGGCACCGTCGACCGTCGGACCGGCACTCCCGTCCGCCACCGGGAAGGGAGGCGCCCGGCCCCCGCGCGGGGCGGGGGCCGGGCACCGGTCCTGGCGTCAGGTGCGGATCGGACGCCGCTCAGGAGCGCCGGTCCCGGCGACGGGCGCGGCGGAGTGCGGCGGCTCCGGCCCCCAGCGAGAGCACCCCGGCGAGCAGGAGCGCCGGCGTCCTGCTTCCGGTCTCGGCGAGCTGGTCGCCTCCGCCGCCGGGTCGCGGGGTGGGGGCGGGGTGGTGGCTCGGGCCCCCGGTGGGGTGGGCGGCGCCGGTGCCGCCGTGGCTCGCGGTGTGGGTGGGGCGGGGCGTGGACGTGGCGGTCGTGGTGGTGGTGGCGGTCGGGGAGTGCGAGGGCGAGGGGCTGGTGGTGGCGGTCGGGGAGTGCGAGGGCGAGGGGCTGGTGGTGGCGGTGGGGGAGTGCGAGGGCGAGGGGCTGGTGGTGGCGGTCGGGGAGGGGGACGGACTGGCGCAGACGTGCTCCTCGATGCGGACCTCGCCGTCGCCGCTGCGGGCCCCGGTGGTGAAGGCCGCACCGGCGGGACCGAGGCTGGAGCCTCCGCCGCCCCCGCCGGCGTCGAGCGTGCTGCCCGTGGAGGAGCCGCCGGCTCCGCCGCCGTGCGCCCCGCCGCCGCCTCCACCGCCGGTTCCCATGTGGATGTCGCCGACGTTGACGGCCGCGTCGCCGCCGCGGCCGCCGACAGCGGCGCCGCCCGGAGAGCCGTCGTGGTCGGAGCCGGTGGTGCCGGTTCCGCCCGCCCCGCCCGCGCCGCCGTGGCCGCCGGACTTGCCGCCCTTGCCCGCCTGGACCGCTCCGGTGTCCGCGCCGTCGGTCCCGTCCTGTCCGCCGTCACCGCCGCGTCCGGTCCCGTTGTCGCTGAAGCTGCCGGCGCCGCCGCCGCCACCGCCGGCGATGACCAGGGCGGTGGCGGCGGCCGTCACGGTGGTGGCACCGCCGCCCCCGGCGCCGATGGCGCCATTGCCGGGGCGGTGCTCGGAGGTCGCGGACCCTCCCTGCCCGCCACCGCCGTAGCCGCCGTAGGCCATGCTGTCGGGTACGAGGAGGTCGCCGCCGCTCCCCGCCTGGCCCACGTCGACGGTGAGGACGTCGCCGGCGTGGACCTGGAGCGTCGCCCGCACCTCGCCGCCCTTCCCGCCGGGCGAGCCGTAGACGGCGCTTCCGCCCGCGGCTCCGAACGCGTCCACCACGATCTCGCAGACGCCCGCGGGAACGACGTACTGTTCGGGCGCGCCCGTGTAGGCGAAGGTGCGGGTCCCCGCGGCGGCCGCGGTGTACTGGGGGGAGCTGACGAGCAGGGCCGCCAGCGCCACGGAGGTCGCGAGGCCGGCCTGTGCGTAGTGAGTGTGTCTCATATGAACCGTTTATGTGATCCACGGTTTCCGCCCCGGATACCACGCGGCGGCGTCCGGGTGAACCACCGCGCCGGCACCTGCGGTCGGCCGGTCCGCGGCCCGGAGCCGGGCGCCGCCCGGACCACCGGACAGCCCGCCGCCGACGCCCCCGGGCGCGGGCGAGCACCTCGCTGACGGCACCTCTCCGCTGACAGCATCATTCCCTGAGGGCGCTTCGGCCGGCGCACAGATCGTGCTGCGGCTGGTGCCCTCCACTCCCAGGTCGGGCATGTTGTCGGTGGTGGGCGCCATGATGTCGCCATGATCGAGACATCCGCTCCGCTGTCCTCCCCGTCCGCCTACGCGGACGCGGTCGCCGTCGCCGTTCAGGCCGCCGCCGCGTACTACACCGACGGGGCCACGCCGCTCGGGGACGACGAGTACGACGCGCTGGTGCGGTCGATCGCGGCCTGGGAGGAGACGCACCCGGACGAGGTCCTGCCGGATTCGCCCACCGGGAAGGTCGCCGGCGGCGCGGTCGTGGGGGATGTGCCGCACAGCGCGCCGATGCTGTCGCTCGACAACGTGTTCTCCGCCGGGGAACTGGAGTCCTGGGCGGCCGGGCTGGAGCGCCGGCTGGGCCGTGAGGTGAGCGCCTGGTGCGTGGAGCCCAAGCTCGACGGCATGGCCGTGGCCGCCCGCTACCGCGCCGGGCGCCTGCACCGGATCCTCACCCGCGGCGACGGCCTCGCCGGCGAGGACATCAGCCACGCCGCCGACGCCATCCTCGGCCTGCCCACCGTGCTCTCCGACCCCATCGACGTCGAACTGCGCGGCGAGGTGCTGCTCACCCACGACCAGTTCGAGCACGCCAACCGGCTGCGCACCGAGCACGGCGCGACGCCGTTCGCCCACCCCCGCAGCGGCGCGGCCGGCACCCTGCGCGCCAAGGACCGCCCCTACCGCGTCGAGCTGACCTTCTTCGCCTACGGAGCCCTCGGTCTGGACGATGCCCTCGACCACAGCGCTCTGCTGGAACTGCTCGCCGCCCTCGGTGCCAACACTGCCGCCACCACCCCCGCCCACCCGCAGCGCTGCGCCACCCTGGAGGAGGTCCAGCAGCGCGTCGAGGAGATCGCCGCACTGCGCGCCTCGCTGCCGTTCGGCATCGACGGCGTGGTCGTCAAGGCCGACTCCGCCGCCGACCAGCGTGACGCCGCGTGCGGGTCGCGGGCTCCGCGCTGGGCCGTCGCCCGCAAGCTCGCCGCCGAGCACAAGGTCACCCGGCTGCTCGACGTCGAGTGGAACGTCGGCCGCACCGGCATCGTCGCCCCGCGTGCCGTCCTCGAACCCGTCGACATCGACGGCGTCACCGTCACCTACGCCACCCTCCACAACCCCGCCGACATCACCCGGCGCGACCTGCGGATCGGCGACCGGGTCTTCGTCTACCGGGCCGGCGACGTGATCCCGCGTGTGGAGGCGCCGCTCGCCGACGAGCGCACCGGCGAGGAGCGGCCGATCGTGTTCCCCGAGGCCTGTCCCCGCTGCGGCGATGCCATCGACACCGCCGAGCAGCGCTGGCGGTGCACCCGTGGCCGCAACTGCCAGGCCGTCGCCTCCGTCATCTACGCGGCCGGCCGCGACCAGCTCGACATCGAGGGCCTGGGCCGCACCCGCGCCGTCCAACTCGTCGAAGCCGGCCTCGTCACCGATATCGCCGACCTCTTCTCCCTCACCCGCGAGCAGCTCCGCGCCCTGGAACGCATGGGCGACACCAGTACCGAGAATCTCCTCGCCGCGATCGGGACCGCCCGCAGCCGGCCCCTGAACCGCGTGTTCTGCGCACTCGGCGTACGCGGCACCGGGCGCACCATGTCCCGCCGCATCGCCACCCACTTCGGGTCCATGGCCGCGATCCGGGCCGCCGACGCCGAGACGCTGGCCGCCGTGGACGGCATCGGCACGGAGAAGGCCCGCGTCATCGTCGCCGAACTCGCGGATCTCGCGCCGCTCCTCGACAAGCTCGCCACCCAGGACGTCGGCACCGGCGTCACCGAACCCCAGGGGCCGGCCGCTGCGGAGAACGCCGCCGTCGGCGAACCCACGGACGGTCCGGACGCGCAGCAGCCGGGTACGGTCGCGCCGCTCGCCGGTGAGGCCGTCGTCGTCACCGGCAGCATGACCGGCCCGCTCGCCGCTCTCTCCCGCAACGAGATGAACGAGCTCGTCGAGCGCGCCGGCGGCAAGGCCTCCTCCTCGGTGTCCACCCGCACCACCCTGCTGGTGGCCGGGGAGAAGGCCGGCTCGAAGCGGGCGAAGGCCGAGACGCTCGGCATCCCGATCCTCACCCCGGACGAGTTCGCGGACCGCATCGCCGCGTACCTGAGGTAGCGCCGTCGCGCTCGGTCCCCGTCCGAGGTGCCGCGTGAGGTGAGTGCCTGATTCTGAGCCGATCATGACATATCGGCCCATGGTATCCGGGCGTTTGCCCAGCTCGGAATTCGAACGGCGGGGTTTGGGGGCGAGGGCGGCTCCTCAGCGCGCTACGGCTCCGTCCTGCCGGCGGTAGAGGTCGCGCAGCAGGGAGATCTCGGCGCCGTGATGGATCAGCTCCCTGTTGACGTGCAGGATCCTGTTCTCGACGGGAAACCGCTCGGGCCCCACCGCAGGCGGATTCTCCAGGTCGACGTCCGAGAGCGCGCGGACCCCCGCGTTCCATCTCCCGTACACCTCATCGAGCTGTTTCAGCGCCTCGTCAGCGGTCCCCGCGTAGACGAACGTCTGGGAATCGACGGCCTGGCCGCCGAAGTACCATCCGACCCGATAGCCCAGGCACGAGACGATGATGTGCGCCAGCCGCCAGGCAATCGTGGTCACCGGTGCCGGCACCGGGTCAGGTGACGCAGAGTCCATCGTCCACTTCCCCGAACCTGCCGACATCGGTGCGGCCGACGTGTCCCGTGGACGAATGCTCCAGCAATCGTGGACCGGCTCCCAGAAGTACTCCTCATCGGTAAGACCGTCCAGCCGCGGTCGCAGGTTCTTGCGCCAGTACCAGTCCAACTGCTCCGCGAGTCGCTCGCTTCTTGTCATTTCCGCACACTACAGACCCGCCGAGGGCCCCGGGCTGTTCGAGCCGGCCGAAAGCCCGGGCCCGGTACTCGGATGCGCGGCCGGCGATGTGCTCCGACTTGGCGACGACGGCCAGTTCGAGGTGGTTGAGCAGGGCGAGAACCGGTGTGTCCAAGCTGCTGGGCCGGGCTGCTTCAGTCCCGAGTCGCTCGCTGAACTCAAGGAAGGGCCCGTCCGTGCCGCTTGCCTGACTTGCCGCGCCAGGGCCAGGCGGGCGGGGTCACGGACGGCTCCTACCGACCTCGATGCCGTGGATGCCGCAGCCGGCGCCGAAGAGCACCACCGCCTCCCATTCCGCCCCGGCGGCCGCGCACACCGCCGCCCCGGCCCCCCGAACCCACCGACACATCCGCACCCGACCCCCTTGCCGGCTCCCCACCAACACAGCCCCTGTGGCCGGAAGTGTCCCACCCCCCGACCCGCCCAGGGCGGTAACCCTCGAACCGGGCCCGCCGCCTGCACCAGGCTCCGGCACTGACAGCGCCCTCAGAAGACCGCAGCACGAGCGGCGGGGCGGAGCCGACGGATCCCACTCGATCGGGTGGCGGCCATGCCGAGCCGGTTCATTGCGGAACTGACCGGGTGTCGACGGCGGTGTCATCCGGTTGTCGTATTGACGGGGAGAGGTGCGCCCTTCAGAGTTCACATGTGAACTCATCGGGAGGGGTGTGGTCATGAAGTTCCTGGCCAGTACGTTGATGCCCAGGCGGAGCAGGGGGCTGGGGAGCCCGCCGCTGGGGCGGGCGGAGCGGTTCGCGGAGGTGGTCGAACTCGGCTCGTGGGCGGAGCGGGTGGGGTACGACGCGTTCGGGGTCGGCGAGCGGCACAATCCGGAGCTGCTGTCGGCCTCACCGGCGGTGATCCTGTCGAACATCGCCGCCCGGACGTCCCGAATCCGGCTCGTCACCACGGTCGCGGTGCTCTCGCTCACCGATCCCGTCCGCTCCGCCGAGGACTACGCCACCCTCGACCAGCTCAGCGGCGGGCGTCTCGACCTGATCATCGGCAAGGGCGGCGACGCGGTCGCGCCCGGCGTCTTCGGCGTGGACCCGGCCGAGCTGTGGGACCGGCTGGAGGAGGGGTACGAGCTGCTGCGGCGGCTGTGGCGGGAGGAGAAGGTCACCTGGGAGGGCCGCTACCGCCCAAAGCTGACCGAGGTCTCCCTCGAACCCCGGCCGCTGCAGCGGCCGGCGCCCCGGGTATGGCACGGTTCGGCCACCGACCGGCGTTCCACCGAGCTGGCGGCGCGCTGGGGCGACCCGCTGTACTCGGCCAACGGCACGGACCGGGTCGACCACTACCTGGGCCTGGTCGCCCACTACCGCGAGCGGCTCGCCTTCCACGGCCACGACCCCGACACCGCGCCGGTCGGGGTGGGCGTGCACTCTCCTGTTATCGCCGACCGTTCGCAGGACGCCCTGGCGATCGCGCGCCCGATGTTCGAGGCCTCGGTCGCCGCGCACTACCGCGCCGGCGCCCGCTTCCCGTTCGACTCCCTGGAGGACTTCGTCAAGAACGGCTCCGCGCTCGTCGGCACCGCCGAGCAGATCACCGAGAAACTCCTCGGCCTGCAGCGGAAGTTCGGCAACCAGGTGTTCGGCGTCGGCGTGGAGGGGTTCTTCTCCACCTACACGACCGAACTCGCCGTCACCCGCGACTACTTGGAACGGTTCTTCGCCGAGGTGGCGCCCGTCCTGCGGGCCGAGGTGCCCACCACCGTCTGGGAGTGACGCCCCGCCGACCGGTCGCGGCGCACATGGGCGCGGATCTTGCCGGAGATGGCGATGAGCCGCTCCACCTCCTCCACGGTCAGCGCGCCGACCAGCTCCTCGCGGATGTGCCGGGCGCGGTAGGCCTGCGCCCGGCGGAACACCGACAGACCGTGCGGGGTGAGGGAGACCGTGGTGGCGCGGGCATCGCCGGGCACCGGCCCCCGCTCCACCAGGCCGCGCTGCTCCATGCGTCCGACGTGCTGGTGGAGCCGGCTCTTGCCGAACATCAGCGCCTTCGCGAGTTCGAACGCGCGCAGCGTGTGGCCCTCGGCGTTGCCCAGGCCGTCCAGGACCTGCCAGTCCGGCTCGGACAGGCCGGTGTCCTGCTGGAGCCTGCGGGTCAGCACCTGCCACAGCTCGGCGTCCATGTGGAAGAAGGCGTCCCACAGTGCACGTTCGCGTTCTCGCTGCCGCATGGGCCCCCACTGTACCGAGCCGGTCCACCGGCCGGAACACGCCGGTGCCCCCGCTCACGGGGCGGGCTCACGATGCGGGCTACCGTCGGGGTTCCGCCGGGCTCGGGGAGGGGTCGTGTCGCGGACCACGGAGAAGCTCGACATCCCGGCGATGCTGCGCACCGCCCGGGCGGTGCAGCAGGCGACACCGGCCGAGGTTGGCGAGGTCGCCGGCCGTGGGTACTGCCTGATCCCGTGGATGGAGGGGAGCCATCTGCCGGGTACGGCGCTGTCGATCGAGCAGGCCGGTGACCTCGGAGTTCTGCTTGGTCGGAGCCACCAGAGCTTGAACGACGAGCGGATGGCCGGCCTGCTGCCGCCGGGGCCGAAGCAGGTGACGGTCTCGGTGACCACGCCCGCCGAGGCTCGCCAGGAGGCGGACCGCTTCCTCGCGCTTGTCGCGGGGCTGGAGAGCCGGACGGCGTTCGACGCCGAGGCGGCCTCGGCGCTGGCCGAGCGCAAGGTGCTGCTGGAGAAGTACGGGCACGAGCGCCCGGCCGGCGAGGCGGCGGTCGGCCCGGTGGGGTGGACGCACGGTGACGTGCAGCACCGGAACGTGCTGTGGCGGGACGGCGGGATCGCCGGGGTGATCGACTGGGACCGGATCCGGGTCCGGCCGTTCGGTGAGGAGGTCGCCCGCACCGCCATGGTGCAGTTCGGCGGTGAGGACGGCTTCCTCGATCTGGAGCAGACCTCCGCGTTCGTGGCCGGCTACCGATCGGTGATCTCGCTCCCGGTGCCGGCGCTGGCGGACGCGGTGGAACGGCTGTGGTGGAAACGGATGTCGGACTCCTGGCAGCTGGTCTTCCACTACGACCGCGCCGACCACTCGTGCGACCACCTGTTCCTGCCCGCCGAGCGCTTCCTGGCCTGGTGGACCGGGCGGCGCGAGGCCGTGCAGGAGGCGTTCGCGGTTCTGCCGTGATGGCGCGCCAAGTATCAAACCCGCAGCCGAGTCTGACTAACCCGTGAACTGGTCCAGGGTGGGGGCGGCGACGGGGAGCGGGCGGGCGTTCTGGGGGCGCAGGCCGTCGATGGTCATGGCCAGGTAGCGCCGCCACAGCTCTGGGACGGCCTCGTCGATGCTGAGGACGGCCTGTGAGGCGCCGCTGAGCAGGAGCACGATGTCCAGGCCGGTGACGTCGTCGCGCACAGCCCCGGCCCTCTGTGCCCGGGCGACGAGGGTGTCGGCAACGTCCGCGAGGCGTTCGCGTGAGGCCCGGACGCTGGCCTCGCTGCGCGAGAGCGCTGCGGCGGCCTGGCAGAAGGAGCGGTCGCGGACGTGGATCTCCACGCCCACTGTCATGAAGTCGAAGAGTGCCGCCTCCGGGTCGTCGGCGTCGGCGAGCTTGCGGCCGGCTTCGACGAGTTCCTCCAGGCGGTCGCTGAAGACCTCGGCCAGGAGCTGTTCCTTGGTGTCGAAGTGGCGGAAGACCGTGCCCTTGCCCACGCCTGCGCGGGAGGCGATGCGGGTGATCGACGCCTCCATGCCGTTCTCGGCGAACTCCGCCGCGGCGGCGTCCATCAGCAGGCGGCGGTTGCGCACGGCGTCGGCTCTCTTCATGGCTCCATCGTATCGAACCGGACCAGTCGGTCATGTTGTGACGCGGCTAACCGGACTGCGCGGTCATGTTGTGCTACGGTTCAGAACATGACCGAGCGGTCCGTTTGTGGCGGCGTTCCTGCCCGAGCAGCTCGGCATCGAGCAGCTCATGGACCGCACCAGCCTGATCATCTCCTCCTGGCTGCCGGAGTCCCGGGCCCTGGGCAGGGCCTACTCGTCCTTCGACGTGTCCCCGCCGCGTCCGAATCCGCAGATCTGAGCCCCCAGACCCGACCACTGGATGGCGGTGAACGGCGCCCGCCCGGAACGGTCAGTGTTCCGGCCGGGCGCCGGGGCACCTTGACCCGCCCGCCCGCGCGAACCCCTTTCTCACCCACTCCAACCCCCTCCGAAGGGAGACCCCCATGCGTGCCCTGACCGTCGACCGCACCGCCCCCGGCCTGCTGCGCCTGGCCGACACTGCTGCCCCCGTACCCGCGCCCCACCAGGCCCTGGTCCGCGTCCGGGCGATCTCGCTCAACCCCGCCGAGTTCCGCTACGTACTCCCCGGCGCCCCCGACGGTGCGGTGATCGGCTGGGACGCGGCCGGCATGGTCGAGCAGGCCGCCGCAGACGGCTCCGGCCCCGCCGTCGGCACCCCGGTGATCACGCTGGGCCTGAGCGGCGCGTGGGGTGAACTGCGCGCCGTCGACACCGCCCTGATCGGAACCGTCCCCGACGGCGCCGACCTCGGCCCGATGAGCACCCTGCCGGTCGCCGCCACCACCGCGCTGCGCGCCCTGCGCAAGCTCGGCCCGATCCTCGGCCGGCGCGTACTGATCACCAGCGCCGCCGGCGCGGTCGGACGCTTCGCCATCCAGCTCGCCGCCCGCGGCGGCGCCCACGTGAGTGCCGTCTCCCGCAACCCGGCCCGCGCCGACGAACTGCGGGCACTCGGCGCCAACGAGGTCGTCACCAGCGTCGGCGAGGTCACCGCGCCCGTGCACGGCGTCCTGGACCTGGTCGGCGGCCCGGACCTGACAGCCGCCTTCCAGGCCCTCGGCGAGGGCGGCACGCTGGTGACCGCCGGCGCCGCCTCCTCGGCCGCCTCCGCCTTCGAACCCGGCAGCCTGCTCGCCGACCCGCTGCGCCACGACCGCTCCATCGTCACCTTCTTCCTGATGAGCGGCGAAGGCATCGACGCCGACCTCACCTGGCTCGCCGACGAACTCGCCACCGGGATGCTCCACCCGAACATCGCCTGGCGCGGCGACTGGACCGACGCCGCCGAGACCATCGAGGCGGTACGGGAGAGCCGCCTGCCCGGGAAGGCCGTCCTGGACCTGTCCTGACCGGCCCCACGCCCGAGACCGGCCCGGATCCTCACCCACAGGGCCCGGCCGCTCGGCCGAACCGACCCATCTTCCCCACGCGGGGCCGCCCACCGAGCGGCCCCGCCCCACCCGGAAAGACCCCGGCATGACCCGCTACACCGACATCCCGCTCTCCGTCCTTGACCTCGCCCCCGTCCGCACCGGCCACGACGCGGCCGAAGCCCTCACGCACACCGTCGAACTCGCCCGCGCCACCGAGGCGTTCGGTTACCACCGGTACTGGATCTCCGAGCACCACAACACGCCGGCGATGGCCAGCTCCGCGACCTCGATCATCATCGGCCAGGTCGCCGCCGCCACCGAACGCATCAAGGACGGCGCGGGCGGCATCATGCTGCCCAACCACGCCCCGTACGTGGTCGCCGAGCAGTTCGGCACCCTCGCCACCTACCACCCCGGCCGCATCGACCTCGGCCTCGGCCGCGCGCCCGGCACCGACCCCGCGACCACCCGCGCCCTGCGGCGCGACCACCAGGACGGCGCCGACTTCCCCGAGCAGGTCGCCGAACTGCGCGGCTACCTCACCCCCGCCGGTGCCGGCCGCAAGGTCCGCGCCATCCCCGGCGAAGGCGTCGACCTGCCCGTCTTCATCCTCGGCTCCAGCACCTTCGGCGCCGCCCTCGCCGCCCAGCAGGGGCTGCCGTTCGTCTTCGCCTCACACTTCGCCCCCGCCCAGCTCCGCGAAGCGCTCAAGCTCTACCGGGCCACCTTCCGCCCCTCGAAGACGCTGGAGAAGCCGCACGTGATCGTCGCGGCCAACGCGGTCGTCGCCGACACCGGCACGGAAGCCTTCCGGATCTTCAGCTCCCTCCAGCAGAAGTTCCTCACCCACTTCCGCGGCGGCATGCAGTTCCTCCCCCCGGTCGACAACATCACCACCCTGTGGAACTCGCAGGAGGCACGCATGGTCAACGCCATGCTCAGCGAGTCCCACGTCGGCACCCCCGACACCGTTCGCCGCGGCCTCCAGGACCTCGTCGACCGCACCCACGCCGACGAACTGATGATCCTCAGCGAAGCCTGGGACTTCGACGCCCGACTGCGCTCCTACGAACTGCTCGCACACACCTGGAGCCAGTGAACCCGACCCCCCTGGAAAGGAGTTCGCCATGACCGCGCCCGCCGCCCTCTTCGAGCCCACCCGGCTCGGAGCCCTCACCCTGCCCAACCGCATGGTGATGGCCCCCATGGGCCGCGCCCGCGCACACGCGGACGGCACCCCCAGCGCGCTGATGGCCGAGTACTACGCCCAGCGCGCCGGCGCCGGACTGATCGTCGCGGAGGGCACCCACCCCGTCGCGGCCGGGGCCATCGGCCCCGGCGCCCCGGGCCTGTTCACCGACGCCCACCAAGACGGCTGGGCCCAGGTCGCCGAACGGGTCCACGCAGCCGGCGGGCGGATCTTCCTCCAGCTCATGCACGCGGGCCGGCTCGCCCACCCGGGCTTCCTCCCCGAAGGCGTGCGGCCGGCCGCCCCCTCGGCGATCGCCGCCGACACCCTCGTCCACACCCCGGCCGGTCGCGTGCCCGCCGTCACCCCGCACTCCCTCACCGGCCGTGAGATCGGCGAACTCATCGGCGACTTCGCCCGTGCCGCCGACCGGGCCGTGGCCGCCGGGCTGGACGGCGTGGAGATCCACGCCGCCAACGGCCACCTGCTCCACCAGTTCCTCGCCGACAACGCCAACCTCCGCACCGACCGGTGGGGCGGCGACGCCGAGGGCCGCACCCGGCTGACCGTCGAGACCACCCGGGCCGTCGCCGAAGCCATCGGCCCGCACCGGACCGGCCTACGCATCTCACCGGGCAACCCCTTCGGCGACCTCACCGAGACCGACCCCCACGGCACGTACACCGCCCTCGTCCGCGAACTCGCCCCGCTCCCGATCGCCTACCTCCACCACACCGAAACCGGCACCGAACTGGACGGCACCATCCGCACGTTGTGGCCGACGGTACTCGTGGTCACCCCGGCGGCAGACGGGCAGGACAAGCCCGGCGCCGCCGCCCGCTCGCTCCGACACGGCGCCGACCTCGTCTCCTTCGGTCGCGACTTCCTCGCCAACCCCGACCTGGTCACCCGCTGCCGCGTTGGCGCCTTGCTGAACGAACCGTCGGCGGCAGGGTTCTACGGCGGCGGAGCGCACGGCTACACCGACTACCCCACCCTCGAAAAATAGTCTCCGGCTCCCGGAAGACCGCAGCTGCACAGGCCGGCCGGCACGGAGAGGGACTACGGCGGTATTTCCACCGAGAAGAGCCCCGACAATGACTGCGACGACCGGCCCATCAATAGCTACGACGCAGAGGACCGGGTTCTGCCAGGAGCTGTCCGGCCGGTCTCGGGGTGTGCAGTCGGCGGAGGTTGTCTGCGCGGTCCCATAGTCTGCGCGCATGACCACCGAGGAGTACCTCTCGACGATTGACGCGTTGGCCGTGCAGCCGTTCCCGGAGGTGACCTATGTCGACGCCTCCGGGGGCGGTGGACCTGAGCATCATGTGCGCGACCTGCAGGTCAGCCGGGATTTCTGGGATGACGACGACGGGCGCGCCTGGGTTGATGCCGAAGCCGAACTGCAGGCCCGACTCGACGACCTGGCGGCACGCCTGACGGATCGGTGGGGCAGTGCGTTTGTCGTGGACCTCGGACCGTATCTCAGCGCCGGCTGCGTGGGCGAGCCGGTGCCCGAGCCGCTCGGCCACCTCAGCCAGCAGGCCGTGAGCATGCAGGTGTGGCCGCTCCCCGACAACGATCGCTGGCTCGCGCTGGCGATCGGCCAGGCCGACAAGGAGCTGCCTCTCATTCTGTTCGCCGCGGTCGGCCAGGCCTCCGCACTCGACGTGAACGCGAGTGGCCGGTCATGAGCAGAGCACCACGTAGAAGATGGCGTCACGATTCGCCGCCGCGGGTGCTTCTCCCGTCGACCACCCTTACGGACCCACCCGTGCCGGCGGGAGCAATGGCTCCACCAGCGCCCACTGCTCATTCGCAAGGTCAGACGGATACCCACCCCCAGCACCACTCACGCAAGGATCAACGACCCCATCAGCCACGGGATACGGCAGATCTCGAACGCGGTCTCAGGGCCTTCGTCGGGTTAGTCTCCGACGAAGGCCACGACCGATCCCGGTCGTTCTGTGCACCGCTCCAGGAGACGTGCCAGTTCCTCGCAGAACATGCGCTCGCTCCAGGCTTCCGCCCCGAGCCGGGCCACTTCCGAGAGGGCGATGGTCGCCTGCCCGCTGTCCAGGACGGTGTCCCCGTAAGGGTCCACCGCGGACAGAACCGGGTAGCTCTCGGCGGAAAGTGTGGGGATCAGGTCCGCGAGGAGGTCGTCCTCATCGGTCACCGCTCCCAGCAGCGTCCGCCGGGACGCGTGCCAGTCGGGCAGGTCAGGGACACGCGAGTGCCACTCGACGTCCACACCCATGGAATTCCTCCTTCGGCCCGTGCTCAGCGTATGGGGTAGGCGGTGACTACCCGGCCTGGGCCGCCCAGTTCCGCTACCAGACCCGACACATCCTCACAGCCCTCGACCAATTGAGTCCCGGCACCGTCACGGGATCCCGCCCCCCGCGCCGCAGGCCGACCAGGATCCCGACGAGCGATCGGCGCCCCGCACCGGCGCCGCCGGCCCGGCCCGGCCCGCTAGGCACCGAGTTGCTCTTCCTCCATCTTCGTTTGTCCGCACATCAACCGATGATCACGCGGTGGCCGTACCCATTCCCCGCTGGGTCCGTCGCGAGGTCGCAAGATCAGGACGGATTGCCAGGAACCCCGTCGCCCTCGACATTGGCAACCATCCTGCGCAGCACCTTGAGCGCGGCCACGTACTCTTCGTCGCTGATGCCCTGGTGAACCACGGCGCGAACCTCGGTCGCCAGCCCACGGAGCCGTACTCTGGCGACCTCCCCGGCATCCGTGAGGTGCAGGCGCTGCCCGTCGTCGATCCGGAGCCATTCGCGGTGGAGCAACTGGTCGACGACCCTGGCGATCTCGTGCGGTCCGTCGGCGAGGTGCGTCAGCTGCGCGACGACCTCCTCGCGGCTCGGCGCCGTGGGGCCGCCGTTCACGCGGTTGAGTACCCAGTACTGCGGCTGCGTGACGTCGATCTTGGCCATGGCGTCACGCAGATGCCGGGTGACGGCCGTCTGGGTCAGGCCGGCCCAGTAGCCGACCGGCTGAGTGGCCAGCATGTCGTCGGTGGCGGCCGGGTTCGCCGGTGCCTGATCGGTGGTGGTTCCGGTCGCTGATTCCATGATCGCGACGCTACATTTCCCCGGCGTACTGAACAATCGGAATGCGGTATGCGACTCGTCCGGGGTGCACGTCGGAACCGTCGGCCACCGTCATCCTTCGAGCCGTCGCAGCCTGGCGCGCCGTCGTGCCGCGGCCCACCGCGGCCAGCGCCGACAAGGGCTCACCCACGCAGCCGGCGAGCACATCACGTAACCGCACTGGAGTATTAGGTGATGATCGTGATTGCCTCGTCGTCGTTCGGCTCGTCTTCGACGGCGTTGGGGTTCTCGTTCTCGTAGAGGGCGAGTTCGGCGTCGCGGAGGCGGCTGCTGAGCGAGAGGCACTTCTTCGAGCAGGTGTTGCGCGTGCTGTGTGCCGTGCGGATGACCTGGGTGCCGCAGCCGAGGCAGGAGACGATCTCCCGCCGGTCGGGCATGAGGCCCCTGATTGAGGGTGCGGTCGCGAGCAGTTCGGCCCGGCGTCGGCAGCGGGTCGAGTACCACCAGGGCGGTGGCCCCGGCGGTAGCCTGCCGGGTGCGGGAGGGCGTCCGCAGTAGTCGCAGAGCAGCTGCTCGGGCGGTGGCGGAGGAGTTCGTTCGAAAACTTCTTGAACAAACCGGATCCCTTGCGCAAGGGCCGGAAGTCGATCTCCAGGAACCGGCAGGACGCCTTGAAGTTGCGGGAGATGAACACCTTCCCGTGGTCGCAGACGATCATCTCCGGGACGATCACCGGCCGCGCGGCGGCGTGCTCCAGACGCTCGTCCAGGCTCAGCAGCCGGCGGTGCGGCAGCACCGGACGCGACATCCGCAGGGCCTCCGCCCAGCCCGGCCGCATCAACTCCGGGGTGACCGCGCGGGCCAGTAGCACTCTCGCGTCGACCGACGTCGTGGTCGGCCGCAGCACCCCGTCGGATAGCGTCCTGGTCGCGACGTCGATCATGCCGGTGAGCTCGATCCGCCCCGGGACACCGTCGTCCAGCAGGACCATCGCGTCCATCGGGGTGGAGTCGATCTGCATGACCTGGCCCGGTGCGAACGCCGGCAGCTCACCGAACGGTGAAGTTGCCCCGGTTTGATGGACAACCTTTCGCTTTGGGGCACTAAGTCCCGCAAGGAGGAGTTCATCGTGCCAAGGACGCGTCCGGTCTACCCGCCAGAGTTTCGTCGTCAGATAGTCGAGCTAGTCAGGGCCGGCCGGTCGCCGGAGGAGCTGGCCAAGGAGTTCGAGCCGTCCGCCCAGGCATCCGGGCGACGAGCGGGTGGCGGGCGGCGATGGCCTGGAGGTCGCGGATGCGCTGCCGGGCGGCGCGCTCGCCGGTGTCGACGAGGACGAACAGCAGCCGCGGGAAGACGGTGTAGTGCTGCTGCCAGGTCGGCAGGACGTTCAGGGCGTGCGAGGCGCGGCGGGATGGGGCGGCGGTCGTGGAAACGGGCGTGGCCGGTCAGCTTGGCGGCGGGCTTCTCGCCGGCCATGGTGGCGCAGTCGACCCTCGACGAATGCCCGGTGCAACGCCCGGTCCGGCCGTCCGGTCGTGTAGAGAAGCAGGCCGTCGGCGATGACGGCGCCGCCCGGGCCTTCGCCGTAGCGGTGGCAGACCTCCGGCAGGAAGTCCAGCAGCCGGCACTCCTCGCCGGCCGTGCGGGCGCCGGCGACGAAGGACGGCCCGGGTGCGGGTGACGGCCAGGATGTGCCCCACCCGCAGCGGCGCCTCGGTCTGGTCCTGCGGCAGCGGCGGCGAGGCCACGCCCTGGGCGACCAGGTCGGCAAACTCCTCCGGGGCGACGATCCTCACGCCGAGCGCCTCGGCCTTGCCCCGATTGGAGCCGGCCTTCTGGTCCGCGAGATCCTCCAGTCGCTCTTCGACGTCGAGTAGCCACCGAGGCGCCGTTCCAGTCCTTTGGTCCGGCGCGATCCACCCAACGGCGCTCGGTTTGAGCGTGGGAGGCGGCCGCAGCGCTCGCCATTCGCACGGCGGGCTGTACTGAGGCTGTGTCATGATGCGCCGTGGTCAAACGGCCGCCTCCACCAACGCAACGGAAGAAACCGCTGTGACCTCAGAAGTGCTCGGGGCGATCATCACCGCGGCGATCGTCGCGATCACCGCCGCGATCCGCCTCGCAGGCAACCGGACCCGGCGCTGGATCGAGACGGAGTTCGACCCGGCCCTGTACGGAATGCCTTCGCGAGCCGCACTGATACCGGACCGGGCCGGACCGCCCCCGATCGGTCCTCGAACGCGGAAGACGCAGGAGATCGCCGACGCCGCGTCGACGGGTGACTGGAAGCCGGCCGCCGGGTACGTCGCGGCAGCCGGCGGGGACTGGGACGACCGCTGGGTGCGCGTGAGGCAACTGACCGCGATCGCCCTCACGGACGACTCCTGGCTGCGGAAGTGGCGTACGGCCGAGCCCGGCTGCTGCGACGCGGCCGTGATCGAGGCCGACCTCATGGTGCAACGCGCCTGGCGGATCCGCGGCAGCGGCACTGTCCGCCAGGTGCCCAAGCCGGCCATGGCGAGCTTCCGAGCCCAGCTTCCCGCAGCCATCGAGGCGGCCCGCCATGCGGCCCTTCTCGACCCGGCAGACCCGAACCCCTGGATCGTTATGATCACCGCCGCCCGCGGCGCGGGCTACCGGCGCGCGAAGTTCCGCGAGCTCTGGACCGAACTCACCGCCCGGGCACCGCACCATTACGACGCACACTGGCAGGCCCTCCAGTACTGGTGTGCCAAGTGGCACGGATCCGACCGCGCGATGATGAGCTTCGCCCGCCGCGCGGTGCGCAACGCGCCCATGGGAAGCCCACTGGCAGGCCTGATCCTGCACGCCCTGTACGAGCGGGGGAAGTCCCGCCCCCTGGAGGAACCGGTCAGGGCCCTGTTCGAACGCCGACGCCTGAAGACCGCCGTGAACGCGCTCGCGCTGGTACCCGAGCACGACCCCCACCTCCCGCCGCTGCGACACCTGCTGGCCCACCACCTGGTCCGGGCAAGGATGTGGAAGGCGGCACTTGATCAGTTCCGGCGACTCGGCCCGTGGTGCGGCGCCACGCCCTGGACCGACCGCCCCGACCCGGCGAAGGCGTTTCATACCGCCCGGGGGCTCGCGGCGGCCAGGTCCAAGATCGAGACGGGCCAGGGCGTGGTGAGCAAGCGACAGGGCATGGTGCGGTGACGCGTCATTCCTGGCAGGAGACCGGGGCCCCGCACCGCCCTGCCGCCCTGCGCCGGAGCGCCTCTCCCTTCCGGCCCGCCCGCCCGGGGAACGGGCCCCGAAACACCGGAAGGCACGGCCGGGTGTCAGCGGACACGGCAGACTCCCCGTTGTGTGAGGTCCCAGGTGATCTTGGACAGTTCGGCCACTGGGACATCGTTGACGGTCCCAGGACATGGTTGTCCGGGTCTCACCGAGGTCGGGGTGGTCCTCCTAGTACTGCAACGGTGCTTACCGTGACGTTCGTCGGATCTGCTCGTTGGATTGTTCATGGGTGGGGACATATCCGAGGTCGATGCTCGTCGCTGGTCGGACGGACTGGCTCGGCTGCACGGGCGGTTTGTACACCGGTTCGCGCGGAGTGAGTCGCGGGAGTCCGCGCTGGCGTACATGCGAGGTCTGCTGGCGCCGTTGGAACGCAAGAACGGCTGGACGGTGGCCGAGGAGGCCGGTCACGGCGGCCCGGACCGGATCCAGCGGCTGCTGAACCGGATCGACTGGGACGCGGACGGGGTGCTCGACGACGTGCGCGAGTACGTCGTCGAGCACCTGGCCGACCCCGGCGGCGTGCTGATCGTGGACGACACCGGGTTCCTGAAGAAGGGTGTGCGGTCGGCCGGGGTCCAGCGGCAGTACTCCGGCACCGCCGGCCGCACCGAGAACTGCCAGGTGGGCGTCTTCCTCGCCTACTCCGGACGGCTTGGCCGGACCCTGATCGACCGGGCGCTCTACCTGCCGAAGTCCTGGACCGACGACCGCGAGCGCTGCCGGGCCGCAGGAATCGGCGACGAGGTCGAGTTCACGACCAAGCACCGGATCGCCCGGCGGATGGTCCGCCGGGCGATCGACGACGGGATCCCGTTCCGGTGGGTGACCGCGGACGCCGGCTACGGCAACAGCAAGGGCTGGCGCACAGAGCTCGAACCGGCCGACGTCTTCCACGTCGTGGCCACCACCCGGCACGACACCGTGGTCACCCGTTGGGCCATGGACCACCGACTCCACGATCTGGTCGCGGGGCTGTCGCGACAGAAGTGGAAGCGCCGCTCGTGCGGCGAAGGTGCCCACGGACCGCGGATCTACGACTGGGCCCGCGTCGAGGTCCGTCCCTGGCACCGCCCCGACACACTGGGTGCTCGCCCGTCGCAGCATCGCCGACCCGACAAAGGTCGCCTACGACATCGCCTACGCGCCCGCCGATGCCACCCTGAACGAGCTGATCGGCGTCGCGGGTGCCCGCCGGGCGATCGAGGAATGCTTCGTGCGACACGAGGCTGCTTGAGCTGAGTGAACTCACCGATGAGGAGGTTCCGTTGAGGAAGGTGTAGTTCCGGGCCTGTGTCCAGGGCCTGTCCCCGCCCCGGCGTGCGTTCCTGGTAACGGGAGGGTGCGAAGCCCGGGGGAAAAGCCCAAGGGTTCCCGTTCCATCCGGGGGCTACAGGCAAGGGGAATGAGCGGACGGGTGAATGCGAATGAACCCTTGGCTATGCCTCGTAACTTCGAACCTCGCCGATGGGATGTTCCAGCGGGGTACAGGACTGGCCGCAGAGAAGCGGCAGGCGCCGGCTGGAGAGAAGCAGCCAGCCGGGAGGACACCGCCGTCCCGGGGTAGAGAGGGCACCCACCCCGCTCGCATCTCGCTCATGCAGAACGTGGAAATCCCGCCAGGGTCCCGGTCGCACCTCGCACCGGGTAGGCCGACCGTGAGGAACGCTCAACTCCCTGGCGGGAACAGGATGACCCAAGAAGCGAATGCCGGTGGCCGAAAGGCAGCAGGAAACCGGGACGGTCAAACTGGCTCCTCCAGCCGGTCGTCTCGCATAACTGACCGGACAGGGCCCAAGTGGCCTAACCCGAAAGGGTGCTGACGTGGGTCAGGTGAGCCTGCGAAAGAGGACGATGACAAGGACAACAGAACCGACGGCCACGTTGGACGCCACGCCGCCCAGCGGCACGGTGAACGAACCGGAGGGCGAACTCCTTGACTGGCACGGGGTCGATTGGACCGCCGTCGAGGAGAACGTACGTCGTCTGCGCCAGCGCCTCTTCGCGGCGTCGCAGGCCAGGGACCTGAGGAGGGTCCGCAACCTGCAGAAGCTGATGCTCCGAAGCCACAGCAACACGCTCGTGAGCGTGCGGCGGGTCACGGAGATCAACGCTGGCCGCCGGACGGCGGGCATCGACGGACGGGTCGTGCTCACGGCCCCAGGCAAGGCCGAGCTGGCCACCTGGGTTCAGCACCGCTCCGCCCCGTGGAAGCCCAGGCCCGCTCGGCGTGTGTACATCCCCAAGAGCAATGGAAAGCGGCGTCCGCTCGGGATTCCGGTGATTGTCGACCGTGTCCTGCAGGCCAGGACGGTCAACGCGCTGGAACCCGAGTGGGAGGCCCGATTCGAACCCAAGTCCTACGGGTTCCGGCCGGGCAGGGGCTGCCAGGACGCGATCCAAGCGATCTTCAATGTCGCGCACGGCAAGCGCCCGAAGCGGCAGTGGGTCCTGGACGCGGACCTGGCGGCGGCGTTCGACCGCATCGATCACGGGCACCTCATCGAGATGCTGGGAGCATTCCCCGCGAGGGAAATGGCCGCCCGCTGGCTGAAGGCCGGGGTCATCGAGAAGGAGTGCTTCACCGCCACCGAGGAGGGAACTCCTCAAGGCGGCGTGATCTCTCCCCTCCTGCTCAACATCGCTCTCCACGGGATGGAGAAGGCTGCCGGAGTCCGCTACTACACCGGCGGCACGCACGCCGGTGAAACCGTTCCGGGCTCCCCGGTGCTGATCAGGTACGCCGACGACCTGCTGGCCTTCGCCCACTCCAGGGCCGAGGCCAAACAGATCCAGGCGCGGCTGGGCACGTGGTTGAAACCCCGAGGGCTGGTCTTCAACGAGGACAAGACGAGCATCGTCCACCTCGACGAGGGCTGTGACTTCCTGGGCTTCAGCATCCGCCGCTACCGCGGCGGGACGGTGCTGCTGATCAAGCCGAGCACGGCAGCCGTGCGACGGATCCGGAAGAGGCTGGCCGCCGAGGCGCACGCCTTGCGAGGGGCCAACGCCCAGGCGGTGATCCACAAGCTCAACCCGATCATCCGGGGCTGGGCAGCCTATTACCGGAGCGTGGTGTCCAGTCGCGTTTTCCACGCGCTGGACGCCTACGTGTGGAAGCTCCTCTACAAGTGGGCGACACACACGCACCCGAACAAGTCGAAGCACTGGGTTGTGGCCCGATACTTCGGCATGTTCAACAAGGCCAGGCGGGACAGGTGGGTCTTCGGCGACCGCGACAGCGGCCGCTACCTCGCCAAGTTCTCCTGGACGAAGATCGTCCGGCACCAGATGGTCAAGGGCTCGGCGTCCGTGGACGACCCCGCCCTCACCGACTACTGGGCCGAACGACGTCGCAAACACAAGCCGGCAGCTCTGCCAGCCTGCGAGCCATCAGGGCTTGCTTGAGCCGTGTGCCCGGACGACGGGCCCGCACGGTTCTGAGGGGGCGGGGACGCAGCAATGCGTCCCCGCTACCCGACCAGACCGCCGAGGGCCAGTGCGGCCTGGACGACTACCAGATCCGCCGCCACCAGGGCTGGTACCGGCACATCACCCTCGCCATGGCCGCCCACGCCTACCTCACCGTCCTGCGGGCCGAGCACCTCGAAAAGGGGACCGGGCAGCTCGAACGCCAGATCTGATCCCACTCACCGTCCCCGAAATCCGCCGGCTGATCACGAACCTCACCTGGCCGGTCCGCCGCAGCACCGCACACGTCCTGCACTGGTCCCGCTGGCGCCGTCGGCGCCAGCACCAGGCCCGGACCAGCCACTACAAGAGACGAGACCACAGCCCAAGAGCCAAGACCTCGTCACCGTAAGCACCGTTGCAGTACTAGTCGTCGGGTGCCTGTGGGTACAGGTCCAGCGCCTTCCCGTGAGTCTCCGGAACCAGCAGTGCAGATGACGCGGGTGTCGCACTCCCCGGAGATCGGGATCCAGTGCGGGACGCGGTCGCGTGAGTCCCCGTCCGTGCTGTACGGCGCCTCGACCAGTAGGTCGTCGAGTTCGGCGCGGGCGGGGTCGGCGGATGGCGGTTCGGGTAGCTCGCGGTGTCGGGCAGGGGAGGTGGCCGCTGTCGGCGGTTCGGCGGCGACCTCCCCACCGGTGCGGCGGCCGGGCCCGGCACAAGGGTGAGGCCGGCGAGAAGAGTGGCACTGCGGCGCCACCAAGGGGAAGTGATCACGGCGTACAGCTCTCGCCTCCCGTCCGGTGCCCGGTGGCTTGTCCCTCCCCTCGGCCCCCTCGGTGGTCGGCGTGGCGCCGCCCGGGTTGACGCCGGCTGCGGCCGTTGCGGCATCGGCCGGCGCGGTCCTCGTCGCCCCGGCGGTGGTGCGGGCTTCGAGGTAGGCAGTCCAGTCGGTGGCGGCGCGGCCGCGCGGCGGCGCCATTGCGCGGCCGTGACAGTGTGGAGGCCGAGCATGGGGGGCGAGGACGGCGGGCGGCAGGTCCTGGGCGAGCTGGACTACTGGTCCGCGGCCAGCGCGGACAGGACGTCGAGGCGAGTCGCCCGCACAGCCGGGGTCAGCGCCGCGAGGACGCCGGCGATCACGGCAGCCGCCGCCAGTTCCGCAAGGGTGATCCAGGGCACCGACAGGATGGTCTGACCTTCACCCGCCGTGCGATGGAGGGCGATCCCCCAGACGAGGCCGAGCGACACGCCTGACAGCGCCCCCAGCGCAGTGATCACGACCGACTCCAGGCGGACCATACGGCGGACTTCGCGGCGTGAGACGCCGACCGCACGCAGCATGCCGATTTCGCGCGTCCGTTCCCCGACCGACATGGCCATCGTGTTGGCCACGCCCAGCACCGCGATGACGACCGTGAGGGCCAGGAGCCCGTACGCCATCGAGAGCATCTGGTCGGAGCTGCTTCGGACGGAGGCCTTGTAGGCTGCCCGGTCCTGCACGGCCAGCTGTGGATACCCGGCCAGCGCCGTGGTGAGCGCCTTCCCCACCGCTGTCGGGTCCGCGCCGCGGGCCGCGAAGGCAAACAGGGTGGTGTCGGAGGCGGTGGGTGCCAGGGCGGACAGGACGTCGAATCCGACGCTGGGCGCGAGTCGTACCCGGCCCATCGACATGCCGGCCGGTTCCTGGCGTTGAACGGCGCCGACCGTCAGGGTCACCGGGGGACTGCCCGGTCCGGCGAGGGTGACCTGGTCGCCGATGCCGACGCCGAGTCGCTCGGCCATGGTGTCGACGACCACGATCTGGCCGTGGGCGAGCGCGGCTTGCGGATCGCCCGCCGTGTAGGTCTCGTGCATCGCGGTGGGGAAGCCGGGCTCCTCGCCGTAGACGGTGGTGGACAGCGTGGTCCCTCCCGCGGTGAGCGTGGCCCTGGTGATCCGTTCCCTGACGACCTCGCCGATTCCCGGTACACGCCGCGCCGCCGCGGCGGCCTCGGGTCCGAACTGCGCCTGCGAGCGCTGTCCGCTGATGATGAAGTCCGCGCCGAGCATCCGGTCGGTGCGAGCCGCCATGGAGTCCGAGGCGGAGGCCGCCGAGACGGCCATCGCCGTTGCCACGCAGATACCGATCATCAGCGCGGCCGAGGTGGCGGCAGTGCGGCGCGGGTTGCGCAGCGTGTTCCCGGCGGCAATCGCGCCGATCGGCCCGAGCAGCCGCGGGAAGACGGCCGTCAGAACCGGGACGACGCCGCGGACAAGAGCGGGCCCGAGCGGGAAGAAGGCGATCAGGGTCAGCAACATGCCCGGTACCGTCGCGGCACGGCCCGCGACCAGCAGACCGGCCCCGGCCAGCAGCAGCGCCGCGCCGGTCGGCGTGCGGCCCCGGCCGGGCCGGGTGCTTGGCGCGGCCGCCTCGCGCAGAGCGGCCATCGGCGGGATGCGTCCCGCACGCCGCGCCGGAATCACCCCGGCGGCCAGCGTGGCCGCGGTGCCGACGGCGTAGCCGACCAGTACGGCAGTGGGCCCGACGACCAGCGAGGTCGAGCCCAGGTCGAGGCCGAAGGAGGCCATCGCCGCGTGCAGCCCGACGGCCAGCCCGATCCCGGCGCCGATGCCGAGGGTGGAGCCCACGAGGCCGAGCACCAGGGCTTCGAGCAGGACGGACCGGTTCACCTGCCGGCGGCTCGCGCCGATCGCACGCAGCAGGCCGAGCTCGCGGGTCCGGGCCCCGACCAGCATCGAGAACGTGTTGAAGATGAGGAGCACGCCGACCAGGACGGCCACCGCCGCGAAGCCCATCATCACCATGCCGAGGAAGTCAGTGGTCTGACCGGCCCCGTTGTCCGGGCTCACGGCGGTCGGATCCTTGGCCTGTACCTGGGCCGCGCCGCCCAGGGCGGCAGCCAGGCTGTGACGGAGATCGGCGGGCGTCACACCGGCGGCGGCGTCCACCCGGATCGAGGTGGCCGCGCCGGGCTTGCCGAGCAGCCGCTGCTGGGCAGTGGCGGTGTCGACGTAGATGCGGGTGTTGCCCTGGCTGGCGGCCTTGAAGTCGGCGATGCCGGTGACCCTGGCCTCGAACGTGCCGGGGAGGGCGACCACCCGGACCGTGTCCCCGATCCGCACGTGGGCGCGGTCGGCCGAGATGCGGTCGAGCACGGCCTCGCCGGGGCCCTGCGGGGCCCGGCCGCCGGCGAGCCGCACCGGTGACCGGTCGGAGTCGACCCAGTTGCCTGCCAGGACGGGGATGCTGCTCTTGGCACCGAAGCCGGACATCCCGCCGGCCGTGTCGATCGCCTTGCCCTGCGAGTCGGTCAGCGTTGCGGTGTCGACCGTGACGTCGGGGTACGCCGCCGCCACGCCCGGCACGGCGCGCACCTTGCCGACCAGGGTGTCGGCGTCCGGCAGCGTGCCGCCCTCGCCGACCACGGCCCGCTGCACCGCGTCGCCGACCTCGGCCGGCCCCGTGCCCGCCGGCAGCGGGGCGGTGACGGTGACGTCCGGGGCGCTCGCCGCCGCGGCGTCGTCCAAGGCCCCGTTGATCGTGCCGGTGAAGATCATCGTGCCGGTGGCGAAGGCCACCGAGAGCACCACGGCAAGGCAGGACATCGCGAGTCGTCCCTTGTGCGCGAAGATTCCGCGCAGCGCCACCTTCAGCATCAGCGGTGCCCCCCGCCTCGGCGCAGCCGCTGCAGGACGGTCTCAGCGGTCGGGGACCGCACCTCGCCGGCCACCCGGCCGTCGGCGAGGAAGACCACGCGGTCGGCGAAGGATGCGGCGGTCGGGTCGTGGGTCACCATGACGACGGTCTGTTCGAGCTCGTCCACGCTCCGGCGCAGCAGCCGCAGCACCTCGGTCCCGGCCTGCGAGTCCAGGTTCCCCGTGGGCTCGTCGGCGAACACGATCTGCGGCCGGCCCGCCAGGGCGCGAGCACAGGCGACCCGCTGCTGCTGCCCGCCGGACAGTTCCGAGGGCCGGTGGCGCAGCCGGTCCGCCAGGCCGAAGGTCACCACGATCTCGTTGAGCCAGGCCCGGTCGGGCGTGCGGCCCGCGATCGCCATGGGCAGGGTGATGTTCTCCAGGGCGGTCAAGGTCGGGATGAGGTTGAACGACTGGAAGATGAAGCCGATCCGGTCGCGGCGCAGCTCGGTGAGCTCGCGCTCGCGCAACGCGGTGAGCTCGATGTCGTCGATCCAGATCCGGCCGCGGTCCACGGAGTCCAGGCCCGCCAGACAGTGCATCAGGGTCGACTTGCCCGAGCCGGACGGGCCCATGATCGCGGTGAACGCGCCGCCCTCGATCTCGACGTCGACGGCGTCCAGCGCCGTGACCTTCGCGTCGCCCGTGCCGTGGATCCTGGTGATCTTCTCGCCGCGGGCGGCGGGCTGGGACACGGGAGCCGGTGCCCGCCCGGAACCCGGTGCCTGGTCCGGAGCGGGTGCTCGGTCGAGAGTCATGCGGATGCTCCATCCTTCGAGGATCGTCAGGGGTCGGACGGCTTTCCACGATGGCGGTCGCGGCCGGTCCGCCGGATCAGGCCTCGGCACGGATTCGGTGGCCGGGCCCGGGCCCGGCCACCGCGTGCACACCTGGCCGCAGGTACAGGTGCGAAGATGCGACCGCAGACGGATGACCCGCTCACGCGCCCGCGAATACTGTCGGGACGTGCATCTTCGGCCGCCGCTCACCAAACGGCTGACCCGCGTCCAACTCGTCGGGCTGGACGTCGCGGTCGGCATCGCGTTCCTGCTGTGGGGGCGTCCCACCGACGCCCAGCTCGCCACCGCCGGAATCCCGCTGCCGGGCTGGTACGCGCTGTTGATCCCGCTGGCCTGCGCGGTGGCGGCCAGACGGCTGTGGCCCCGGCCGGCCCTCGGGGTGTCGCTGGCGGCGTACGCGACGATGGCGGCCTACGGGTTCGTCAAGTTCCCGTCGTTGGCGGTCGCGTTGTGCCTCTACCAGTTCGCGCTCTCGCAGCCACGGTTCCGGGCGGTGGCCGGCCTGGTGCTCACCGAGGCGGTCATCGGTGTCGGCATCGCGATGGGCAGCAGCCCGGTGCGCTTCGACGACGAGTGGGCCGCGATGTGGTCGGGACAGAGCGCACCGATCGTGGCCTTCTGGGCGGCCGGCATGATGATCAGGTCCCAGCGCGCCTACGAGGCCGGGCTGCGGGCCCAGGAGGAACGCCAGGCGCAGGCCCGCGTCGAGGAGGCGCAGCGGACGGTCACCGAGGAACGTCTGCGCATCGCCCGCGAGTTGCACGACGTGATGGCCCACAGCATGAGCGTGATAGCGGTGCAGGCCGGCGTCGGCCGCCACGTCATCACCGGACACCCCGACGAGGCCGCCAAGGCGCTGACCGCGATCGAGACGGTCAGCCGGACGGCTCTGCGCGAGATGCGGGCCCTGCTCGACGTGCTGCGGGAGGAGCCGCCCGCCGCCGACGCGGCGGCCGCCTCGGACCTGGCGAGGCCCGGCCTGGGCGACCTTCCCTTCCTGATCGAGCAGACCGGCCGGGCCGGGCTCCAGGTCGAGCTGCGGATCAGGGGGGCCGCCCGGCAGCTCCCGCCGTCGATCGACCTGGCCGGCTACCGGATCGTCCAGGAGGCGCTGACCAACTCCGTCAAGCACGCTGCGACCACCCGCGCCCGGGCCCAGGTCAGCTACCACCCGGACGGCATCGAGATCGAGGTGACCGACGAGGGCCGCGACTGCGCCGGTCTGCCCGGTCTGCCCGGCGGACCCGGCCGCCCCGGCCGCCCCGGTCCCGCCGTCGCGCCCGACAGCCCTGGCGGCCGCGTCGGTCACGGCCTGATCGGCATGCGGGAGCGGGTCGCGCTCTCCGGCGGCGACTTCGCCGCCGGCCACCTCCCGCTCGGCGGCTTCCGCGTCTGGGCCCGGTTCCCCACCGCGGAATCGGCGTGAGCGGGGACGTGCGGGTGGTGATCTGCGACGACCAGGCCCTCGTCCGCGCCGGCTTCCGCGTGCTCGTCGACACCACGCCGGGCCTCACGGTGGTCGGCGAGGCCGGTGACGGAGCCGAAGCCGTCGAGGTCATCCGACGGGAACGGCCCGACGTCGCCCTGATGGACATCCAGATGCCCGGGATGGACGGGATCGAGGCCACTCGGCGACTGCTCGGCGGCGAAGACCCGCCACCGGTGCGGATCCTGATCCTCACCACCTTCGACCTCGACCGCTATGTGTTCACCGCGCTCCACGCGGGCGCCAGCGGCTTCCTGCTGAAGGACACCCCACCCGAAGACCTCCTCTCGGCCATCGGCGTCATCGCCGACGGCGAGGCTCTGCTCTCCCCCCGCGTGACCCGCAAACTGGTGGCCGAGTTCACCCGGCGCCCCCAGGTGGCGGTCGGAGCCAACCGCCGCCTCGACCAGATCACCGACCGGGAGCGCGAGGTTCTCGTCCTGATCGCGACCGGCATGTCCAACACGGAGCTCGCCGACGAACTGCACCTGTCGCACTCCACCGTCAAGTTCCACGTCAGCAGACTCCTCGCCAAGCTCGGCGCCCGGGACCGCGCCCAGCTCGTCATCGCCGCCTACGAGGGCGGCCTCATGAACCACCGGTGAACCGGCCCTCGCGCTTCCGCCCCGGCCCCCCGGGATTCGCCACCCGGCGGGGCGTACTTCCCAGCCGATCCCGCCCGATCCCGCCCCATCCCGCACGCGCGTTGTCGGGCTCGCCGCGGAGCAGGACGTCGGTGAACGGCCGGGGCAGGGACTGCTGGAGGACGCACACCCCGGCGCGGGCCCACTCCAGCGCGCCGTCCAGCGGGCTACATGGCCACGCCGAGCGCCTCCAACTGCCCGCGCTGCTCCTCGGCCGGCGTGTCCCGGCGGGCGTGCTGGTCGTTGACCCCTGAACCCGGCTCCGGCCCGTCGCCGGTCCTGTGGATACGGGCGGGCCGGGCGTGCCCCTCGGCGCCGAAGGCGGCCAGGGCCGCGAGGCCGGCCGCGAACCGGTCACCGCGGCTCTTGTCCGGCCGGACCGCGACCTTCGCCCGGCCGGCGGCCGGCTCCTGGTCCTCCTCGATGCCGGGCGCCGCCACCAGGTACCGCTGCTCCTGGCCGAGCATCAAGGCCGACGAGGAAGGACGCCAGGCTCAGGCATCGTCGTCGCGCTGGGCGCTCGCGGTCCCGGGAACGGGCGGTGCTTGGTGGAAGTGGACGTTGCCGCCTTGGGCCCCGATGGCCATGCCGTGACCGGTCGCCGAGATGTTCTGGGTCCATCTCGTGTTCTCCGCCGCCGGCAGTTGGGCCTGCACCGACTCCACCAGAGCCCGCAGTTCCACCTCGGCCTCGGGGTGCTCGCGCAGCAAAGCAGCCAACTGCCTGCGCCAGCCGCCCGCGAAGTCCAGACGTGCCGACTCGGGGTCCTCGTCCTGACTCACCACAGCGGCTTCACGGTCCAACTGCACCTCCAGCGCCCGCTGTTCTTCCGGCCCGGAGCGGTGGAACAGCCGGAGGGTTCCGGACCGCGCGGAATTCCAGGCAGTGGTGGCCATGGCCGTCATGATCGTTGTCGCGCCGGTCATCGCAAGTGTCATCAACGCATCGTCCAACGCAACCGCTCCTCGACATCGCAAGGCCACCGTCCTGGGCAGCTTCATGATGCCGAGCTTCCGTGTACCCCGTGAGGGAATCGCGAAAGTGATCGGCCGACCGGGCCTGCCCGCCCCGGGCACTGCAACGAATCTGTCACAGGGCCCGGGATCGGCCGGGCTGCCGCCGCCGGTGAGCCCATGCTGGTCCGGAAGCTTCGAGACAACGGGGGAGGCTCTCATGGTGCGACAGGAGTCCGAGGCGGCCGGGGAGCCGGCAGCGGCGCGGCGGGAGTGGGTGCAGGACGTCACCGCCGACGGCGGCGGCAGCGCCTTCGTGGTGCAGGACGGCACCCAGCACGACCACTTCATGGATTCC
Organism: Kitasatospora sp. NPDC058115; assembly: GCF_042884635.1. NCBI lineage: Bacteria > Bacillati > Actinomycetota > Actinomycetes > Kitasatosporales > Streptomycetaceae > Kitasatospora > Kitasatospora sp. NPDC058115. The sequence continues at coordinate 20,239 of NZ_JBHVTL010000027.1, read as the reverse complement.
CCCGATACCGATTCCGATGGGTTCGCGGAGTAGGTGGACCGAGGGTGAGAACGCCGACGGGCCCGGGCGGGGGCGAGGGCGTGGTGTACACGCAGAACATCACGGCCGTCGACGGTGGCCGGGTGTACGCCGTGCAGGGCGGGGACCAGTACAACTACATCTACCGCGGCACCCCGCCCTACCGGGTGGAGCCCTTCGCGCCGGGCGAGGAAGGCGGGCTGCCGGCCGGGCTGGAGCGGACGCCCAGCCGACTGCTGACGGCCCGTCACGAAGTGGTGCCGTTCGTGCCGCTGCCGGAGACCGGGCCGCTGGAGGCCTGGCGGGACGGCCCCGTCCTGGGGATGTCGGTGCGACTGCTGTACGCCGAGGGCGGCTCGGGCAAGACCCGGCTGGCCGCCGAGTTCGCCGCCCGCTCCGCCCGGACCGGCTGGACGGTCGCACTGGCCCGCCACCGCAATGAGACGGCCTCGGCCGGCGGCGGCGACCAGAGCCTGACCGTCGGCGCCCCCGGCCTGGTCATGATCGTCGACTACGCCGAACGCTGGCCCCTGGAAGACCTGGTCACCCTGCTGCGCCAGCACCGCGACGCCGCCCGCGACCGCCTGCGCGTCCTGCTGCTGGCCCGTCAGGCCGGCCCCTGGTGGCAGAACCTCGCCCACCAACTCGCCAAACTCGACGTCCACGACAGCGAAGCGATCCGCCTGGCGGGCCTGCCCGACGACCCCGGCACTCGCACCGCCATGTACACCGCCGCTCGCGACAGCTTCGCCCGGGCCCTCAACCACCCGAACGCGCACCACCTCTCCCCGCCCCGCGACCTCCACGACCCCGCCTTCGGCCTCACCCTCACCCTCCACATGCGCGCCCTGGTCGACGTCGACGCCGCCGTCCGCGGTCACACACCCCCCACCGGCAACGGACAAGCCGCCCTCTCCTCCTACCTCCTGGACCGCGAACAAGACCACTGGCGCTCCTTCCACCACCACGGCCGCGGCCCGCTGCGCAGCGACCCGCGCACCCTGGGCCGCGCCGTGTACGTGGCCACCCTCGCCGGCGCCCTGGCCCCCTCCGAGGCCGCCACCGCCCTGACCCGCACCGGCGCCGCCGACACCACCACCGCCGCAACGGCGCTGGCCGCCGACCACGCCCGCTGCTACCCGCCCGCCGAACCCGGCCTGCTGCTGGACCCGCTCGCCCCCGATCGCCTCGGCGAGGACTACCTCGCCCTCACCCTCCCCGGGCACGAGGACGAGTTCGGCTACCACGCCACCGATCCCTGGAGCGATACCGCCCCCGCCGCCCTGCTCGCGTCCGGGGACGAGAGCGGCGCACCGCCCGCCTGCACACGCCAGGCCCTCACCGTCCTGATCGAGACCGCCCACCGCTGGCCCCACCTGACCGCCCGCCACCTCGATCCGATCCTCCGTGAGCGGCCCGATCTCGCCCTGACCGCCGGCAGCGCCGCCCTGACCCGGCTGGCCGCCCTGGAGAGCCTCGACACCGCCGTCCTGGAAGCCGTCGAGGCCCGCTTCCCCGCCGAACGCCACACCGATCTCGACGCCGGCATCGCAGCCGTCGCCGCCCGCCTGGCCGCCCACCGCCTGGCCACCACCATCACCGACCCCGCCTCCCGCGCACGGATCCACCGGAGCCTGGCGCTCCGCCAGTCCTGGGCCGGGCTGCGCGACGAGGCCGTCGCCAACGGCCGGCAGGCCGTGCTGATCTGGCGCGACCTGGTCCGGGCCGGCCCCGGCCACCACGCCGACCTCGCCGTCTCGCTGGTCAACCTCAGCGGCGACCTGTCAGCGGTGGGGCTGCGGGACGAGGCCCTGGCGGCCGCCCAGGAGGCGGTGGGCCTCCAGCGCCGGCTGGCGGCGGGCAGGCCGGCCACCCGCGAACCGGACCTCGCTCTCGCGCTGTCCCACCTCGGCGGCCTGCTGGCGAACTCGGGGCGGCGGGACGAGGGCCTGGCCGCCGCCCAGGAGGCCGTCGACATCCTGGGCCGGCGGGCCCAGTCCGACCCGGCGGCGCACTCACTCCTCTTCGTCGAGGCGCTGACCGGCCTCGGCCACCACCTGTCGCAGGCGGGGCGGCGGGAGGAGGCCCTGGCCACCACCGAGTCGACGATCGTGGTCTACCGCCGCCTGGCCGCCGACAACCCCGCGGCCAACGCACCCGGCCTCGCCGGGGTACTGACCAACCTGGCCCTCCACCTGCGGGATGTCGGGCGCCATGCGGAGGCCCTCGCCGCCGAACAGGAGGCGGCCGAGATCCGGCGCGGCCTGGCGGCCGGGAACCCCGAGGCCCACGAAGCCGACCTCGCCCTCACCCTGACCAATCTGAGCGTCTCGCTCCTGGAGGAGGGGCGCACGGCGGAATCCTTCGCGGCCATCGAGCAGGCGGTGGAGATCCGGCGCGGCCTGGCGGCCGGGAACCCCGAGGCCCACGAAGCCGACCTCGCCCACTCCCTGACCAACCTCGGCATCTGGCTGGCGGGGGAGGGGCGCGAAGAGGAGGCCCTGGCCGCGGAACTGGAGGCGGTGGGGATCCGGCGCCGCCTGGCGGCCGGGGACCCCGAGGCCCACGAAGCCGACCTCGCCGCCTCGCTGTCCAACCTCGGCAGCCACCTGTCCGCCCTGGGGCGCCCGGCAGAGGGCCTGGCCTCCGAGGAGGAGGCGGTGGGGATCCGGCGGCGGCTGGCCGCCCGCAACGCCAGGGCCCATGAATCCGACCTCTCCCGTTCGCTGGGCAACTTCGGCGCCCAGCTGTGGCGGGCGGGACGCCCGGCGGAGGCCCTTGAGGCCGTCCGGGAAGCGGTGGAGATCCGGCGCCGCCTGGCCGCCGGGAACCCGGAGGCCTTCGCCGCCGACCTCGCCCACTCCCTGACCAACCTCGGCAAGTGGTTGACGGCGACCGGGCAGTGGAAGGAGGGCCTGGCCGCCACCGAGGAGACGGCCCACCTCTACCGCTGGCTGGCCGAGCGCAGGCCCGACCTCTTCTCCGCCAAGTTCGCCCGCGCGCTGTCCGACGTCGGTGCCGGGCTGTTGCGGGCGAAGCTGCTGCTGGAGGCCATGGTCACCCTGGAGGAGGCGCTCGGCCTCTACCGCCACCTGGCCGCGGCCGACCCCGACGTCCACGAACCCGGCCTCGCCCGCACGCTGTCCCGCCTCGGCGCCGGGCTGATCAAGGCGGGAGGGGAGGAGCACGCCCTCCCGCTCCTCGCCCAGGCGGTCGACATCCGGCACCGCCTGGTCATGGAGGTCTCCGGGGTGTTCGAGCCCGACCTCGCCGACGCGCTGTTCGACTTCGCCTCCTGCCTCACCCGGATGGGACGGCGCGCGCCGGGCCTGGCCGCCGCCGCCGAAGCGGTCCGCCACTACCGCGGACCGGCCCTGGACGACCCCGCGACCTTCGGGCCCAAGCTCGCCGACGCGCTGTCCGGCTTCGCGGGCTTCCTGTCCGAAGCGGGGCGGCGGGCGGAGTCCCGGGCCGCCGCACAGGAGGCCGCGGAGCTCCGGCGCCAACTGCGCAAGGCCGGCGCACCCCGCCCGGCCGGCCCGCCGTCGGGCCTCGGCGCCCTCCTGTCGAGCATCGGGAGGCAGGCCCGTACGGCGTTCCGGCCCCGCCGCGAGGAGCCGCGGCGGAGCGTACCCCGGGAGTCGCGGACGTTCGCCGTCGAACTTCCGGACGGGACGCGGTTGGACCTCGTCGCACCTGGAGCCGCCACCGCCGGCCCGGAGCCCCGGACGCGCGCCACCAGCCTCCCCGACAGCCCCCGGACGGACCTCACCACCCACCTCCCCGACCGGCCCCGGACGGACCTCACCACCCACCTCCCCGACAGCCCCCGGACGGACCTCACCACCCACCTCCCCGACAGCCCCCGGACGGACCTCACCACCCACCTCCCCGACCGGCCCCGGACGGACCTCACCACCCCGGGGAACCCCGACGCCCGGCAGGAGGACACCAGCCCCATCACCGAACCGCAGGCGCAGACGTTCACCGTCGAACTCCCGCAAGGGATACTGGAGATCAGCATCGGGGAGGATGCCGGCACCAGCGAGAACGCGGAGAGGTTCGCCGTCGACCTCCCGAACGGGACGAAGCTGAACGTCGTCGTCGAGGAGGTCGTCGACGAGCCGCAGGTGGACGCCGGCGCCGTCATCGAGGTGGCGCACCAGGTCTACCGGCTGCTGGCCAGGACCGAGCCGCCCGCTTCCGAGCCGGAGCTCGCCGCCGAGCTGTCCGACCTCGGCATCCGGTCGGGGCAGCTGGGGTGGTACCAGGAGGCGCTGATGGCCACCGAACAGGCGGTGATGGTCCGGCGCCTGCTGGCCATGGCCGACCCGGCCGCGTTCGGGGACGACCTGGCCGCCTCGCTGTTCGACTTCGGCGCCCTGATGTGGGAGGCGGGGCTGTGGGAGGAGGCCCTGGTCCCGACCGAGGAGGCGGTGCGGATCAGGCGCCCGCTGGCCGGGGCCGACCCGGCCGTGTACGGGCCCGGCCTGGCCGTTTCACTGGCCAACCTGGCCCGCTACCTGCGGCGGGCCGGGCGGCGGGAGGAGTGCCTGGCCGCCGCCCGGGAGGCGGTGGAGGTCCGGCGCCGGCCGGCCGAGGACGACCCCGCCCACCGACCCGGCCTGGCCGCCTCACTGCTCGATCTCGCCCACCACCTGTCCGAGCTCGGCCTGCGGGAGGAGGCCCTGGCCCCGGCCGAGGAGGCGGTGCGGATCCGGCGCGAACTGGCCGAGGACGACCCCGCCCGGCAGTTCCGCCTCTCCCTCGCGCTGCACGAACTCAGCGACCTCCGCGCGGAGGCGGAACTGCGGCAGGAGTCGCTGACCGCGGTCCGGGAGGCGGTGGAGATCCAGCGCCGACTGGCCGAGGACGATCCCGCCGCCTACGCGCCCGCTCTCAGTGACTCGCTGATCGACCTGGCCATCGATCTGTTGGACGCGGAACGGTTCGAGGAGGGCCTGGCCGCTGCTGGGGAGGCGGTGGGAATCGGGCGCGAGCTGGCCGAGGACGACCCCGGCTCCCACCGGCCCCGGCTCGCCCTCCTCCTCTACAACCTGGTCCCGCACCTGTCGAAGGCGGGACGGCGCACGGAGTCCCTGGCCGCCTTCGAGGAGGCGGTCGGCATCCACCGGCGGCTGACGGCGAACCAGCTGGTCGCCCACGGACCCCGCCTCGCCGACACGCTGCTCGCTCTCTCCCGTCACCTGTCCAAGGTCGGCCTGCGGGAGGAGGCGCTGGCCGCCGCCGGGGAGGCGGTCGACGCCTACCGCCTGCTGGCCGCGCACAACCTGGCCGCCTTCGCGCCCAGTCTTGCCGCGGCCCTGTCGGACTTCGCCGTCGACCTGTTCGGGGCGGGACGGTTCGAGGAGGCCCTGGCCGCCGCCGGGGAGGCGGTGGGGATCGGGCGCGCGCTGGCCGAGGACGACCCCGGCTCCCACCGGCCCCGGCTCGCCCGCCTCCTCTACAACCTCGTCCCGCACCTGTCGAAGGCGGGACGGCGGGAGGAGGCCCTGGCCGCCGCCGGGGAGGAGGTCGACGCCTACCGCCTGCCGGCGGCGAACGAGCCCTCCGAGTACGCGCCACCACTCGCCCGCGCGCTGGACCGGCTCGGCACGCTCCTGACGGAAGCGGGGCGGCCCACGGAGGCGGCGGCCGCCGCCGGGGAGGCGGCCCGGCTCCGGCGCTCGCGCTGAACGACCGATGCCCCGCCGAATCGCGCCCGGCGAACCGCCCAGCTCAGCGCCGCCGCGGTCGGGCGGCCGAACCAGCGGGTGAGGGTCCCGGTGAGGCGGGGGTGTCGGCGTGGCGGCCGGTGGTGGACCGGCGGGCGTAGCCGTCGGGGCGGATCAGGACGGCGTCGGTGGGCGTGGAGGAGGAGTACCTTGCCGTGGACCGCGCCGGCCGGGCCGTGACGGCCGTCGGGCCGTGGCTGTCCGCCCACGCCGCAGGCGCGCTGGGGGATCTGGTGTCCGGCGAATTCACCGACCGCCAGGTCGAGCTACGGACGCCGCCGTGCGCCGATCTCGCCGTTTGCTCCCTGCACGTCCACGTGTACTCGCCCGACCGCGCGGTGGCCGCCCTCGTCGGCAACCATCTGCGCCCGTGGTACTGCGGCTGCACTTCCCCTCTCTCGGTCCGCTTCCCTGGGTCGGTTCCTTCGACGACTACCGGCGCACCGCCGTCGCGATGGCGGAGGTCGGCGGGAGTTCCTTGGCCGACCTGCCGTTCTGGGACACCCGTCCGCACCCGCGCCTGCCGTCGGTGGAAAGTGCGATATATGGATGTTCCGGCCGATGCCTTGGACTCGGTGGCCCTGGCGGCCATCGTTCGCGCCTTGGCGATGACCTCCGCCCGACAGGCGGAGCACGGCGACAAGGGCCCGCGCCTCGGCAGCGAGCTCCTGCGCGGCTTGTACTGGTATGCGACCCGCGACGGCTGGCCTGACCACCCCGCCGGGGTCATTCGCACGGCGGACCCTCCGGGGGCGCGCCCCCGGCACACGTGCCAGCGTGGGAGAAGAAGCCGGAAGGGCATGCGGTTCCCTGCCCACGGACGCCCGCGACCGCCTGGAGATTCCGATGGTCGACAACCCGGGGCAGCCCGGACAGCCGCCCGAGCACGGAGGTCGGGTGCGCCGTGACGGATACGCCCGCCTGAACGCCGCCGACCTCGGCATCGACACAGCGGCACTGGCCGAGGACTTCGCCCGGCTTGCCGACACCTACCAGGACCTGCCTCCGGATCCGTACGCCCGTGAGACCCGCCGCTTCCGCCGCTACTCGCACGCCGTGTACCTGCCCTGGACCGGCGAGCTCTCCTACATCCCCGGCGCGCCCGACGAGGAGTTCGGCACCGTCACGGAGTACTGGCAGGACGAGCACAACCCCGAGTACCCGCGGATGCGGCGCCGACTTCCCGACATCCCGGAAGCCCTGCACGGCAACCGGTTGCTCGACACCCTCGTCCGTGCCGACCTCGACCGTGCCCTGTGGCTGGAGGATCTGCACCGCGTACCGGTCTACGTCGGGATCCATCTGATCTCCCTCGCCGTCCACGACCGGGCGCAGGTGGCGGTCTCCTCGCCGAACTGCCTCCACCAGGACGGCGGTTCGCCGGCCACCTTCACCTTCGCCCACCTGGTCGGCCGATGGAACGTCAAGGGCGGCGAGAACGTCATCGCCACCCCGGAGAGCGCCGGTCGGACGCCCGACACACTTCACTCGGAGGCGATCCATGACCGCTTCGTGCTGACCGAGCCGCTGGACGGCTACGGAGTTCATGACCGGCGCGTCAGCCACTACGTCGGCCCGGTCCACCTCGGCGACGGCGGGAGCGACGGGCGCCGCGACATCCTGATCGTCGGCATCGCCCCCTACACCCCCGGGCTGTAGCCGGAGGCAGACGGCCCGCGCTGGACGACCTCGCAGCCCAGGAGAGTGGCGCCGGGGCGGACGTGGGGCCGGCCTGCACGCTCCGGCGCGGCGCGGCCGCCGGCCGGCCGAGATCGGTGAGGACCGCAGCGGCATCGGTGCTGATTCGCTGGTGGGTGTGGTGAGGCCGCTGAGGGTCAGCCGGCTGCGGCCGCCGCCTGCCGCCGCGTACCGACAAGGGTCCCCCGGCCCCGGTGGCAGCCGCGGCCGCCCTCGCCCTGGGCGCGAGACGTCACGCCGCGCGGTGGCTGCCACCCGCTGAGTCGGGCGGATGAGGAGCGGTTTCCCCCGCCCGGGGGAGCTGGTCCCTCCCTGCGGTGGAGGCCGCGACCGGGGGTGAGCCGGGAGATTGGAGGCAGTCGGGAAACAGCCCGATCCCCTTCTCCCCGTTGAGGATTGACCATGCAAAAGCTCACCACCGCCATCGCGCTCACCACCGCGGCCGTGGCCCTCGCGGCCGGGACGGCCGGCGGCGCCGCGGCCGCGCCGGCCGCTTCCTCACCGGCCCAGGGCCTCGCCCTGCACAGCTGGACCCTGCTCAACGAGCACGGCCCGGGCCCCAACCCCGGCGAGCGGCTCACTGCGCAGGTCAGCGCCCGTACGGTCGACGGCCGCTCCTGGGGGCACGTCGTGGTGCAGCACGTGTTCGAGAAGAGCGGCACGACGCGGGCCGAGTTCGACGTCGACTGCCTGACCGTCGACGGGAACGGCGCCATCATCGTGACCGGGCCGATCTCGCAGATCGTGATCACCCCGCTCGTGGGCGAGCCGTACCTCTTCGAGGAGGGCCGGCACCCCGAGGCCGGTCTCACGTTCTACCCGACCGACGAACAGGGCGAGCGCCGGGTCGGCTTCAACCGGACCGACCCCCAGATGCACTCCGAAGTGGCCAAGTGCAGCGCGGTTCCGGCCGGCTTCTGGGTTATCGACGGCGGGACCTTCCTGCGCCGGCAGGGGCGCGTCCCGATGACCGGCAACCCATCGGTGTCTCGTGATCTTTCGTACTAGATGATCACGGTATACGTGGTTCGAAAGCCGCCGGGAACCGGAGCCCGCGGTGGCCCTGACCGAGGGCACGCCCCGTCGGGGGTTCGACGGTCGGGGTGTCAGCGCCAGGGAGGTCGGCCGGTGCCCTCGGCCCACAGGCCGAGAGCACGGTGGTCGGTCCTGCCGATGCCGCCCTGGGTGCAGAACCGGGGGGCGGCCATTGGTGAACGTGCCGCTGGTGACGACGGCGGTGAGGTCGCAGCCGTGAATGTCGTGATAGGCGCCGTTGACCTTCTGAACGTCCTGCGAGCCGGTACTCGAAGGCCTTCGGCCCGTAGGGGTGACGGGTCACGTCGGCGCCGCAGGCCGCAGAGCCACGGTGGTCACGCCGAGACGGCCTCCAACGCGACAACGACCTCACGGCGGACGGCCGGCATGCCGAGACCGGCCGGCATGAGAGGCGCCGGTGCTCAGCCGTGCAGCGGGTGTTGCCTGACCCGACAATCTCCGCAGGATGCCCCGGTACGCTGGGCCGGTGCTGCTCCCCGCCGTCCCGCGCACCCCGCTGGGCTTCGCCCGTCAGCCGGCGATCGACACTCCATTCGGCCCGTTGGCCTTCACCACGACCATCGGGAACACCGGCCTTCCGCTGCTGCCCGATGCGCACTTCGAGCTGCCGGGCGGCCGCACGCTGGGGCACCCCGGTGGCCCGTGTCGAACTGCTGCTGACCCCGTACGATCCCGAGCTCGACCCCGGGGTCTGGGGGCCGCTCACCGACTGCCGCGCGGCGGTCTGGCGGATCGATGTCCTTGCGCCGATCGGGCGGCTGCGGTTCTCTGCGGGGCTTCCGTTGCGGCTTCCGGAGGGTGCCGACGCGGGATGGGACGGCGGGCAGGCGCTGGCGGCGATCACGGTGGAGGACGAGAGAACCCGGCTCACCGTCGGAGGAAACGACGAGGAGGCGATCTGCTGGGCGGCCGATTCGGGCGAGGTGCCTCAGCGATGGGCCGCACTGATCGACGGGGTGGACGGCCGTGCGTCGAGCACATGGGGCGTGGACTTCGGCCACAACCACGGTCTGGCGTGGACGCTGCCTCCGCTGGAAGTCGGCGACCACTGTGAACTCCCGGTGGTGGCCGCCTGGGCCCCGGCTACGGACGAAAGCGCGAACACCTGGTATGCCGTCATGCCGTCGCCATCGGTCCTCCTGCGTCAGGTCACCGCCCGGCTGACGAAGCGGTGCCGCACGCCGGAAGCCGACTGATCGGAAGCGTCAGCGAGCGCCGCTGTACCCGACCCGGGTGCCGCGCCGGCCTCACCCGCTCGGTGAGCAGCACCTTGCGCAGCTTCGCGAGCCCGGCGTCCTGCTCGGTGACCACCGGGCCCGTCCGATCGAAGCCGGGCGTGAGGGGCGACACCAGCCGGCCGCATTCCCGAGAGATCCAAAGGTTCGGGACTGGCGGCCCAGGCGTCCGGATGGCGCAGGTGTCGGCCGCGCGGGTCAGCCGAGTCGAGCCGCGATCAACCGCGCGCACTCCACGGACGCGGCACCGGCCGTGTCCACCTCCAGGTCGTAGTGCACGCCCTGGTGGACGGCCTCGGCCTGGGCCTCTGCCATACCCGTGACCCGGTCACCCCGCATGACCTCGCGCCACACCGCGACCTCGGCCTCGCACCGCACACCGACCCAGAGCACTTCGAGGCCTGCCAGGGCCCGCTGCCACCGCTGCTGGGAGGCGGGGCCGCCGAGGAAGACCTCGTCCACGATCACCCGTGCCCCGGCGCGGGCCATGGCCGCGATCCCCGCCATCCAGGCGTCCTCCAGCTCCCGGAAGCCGTCCCCCACCGACACCGAGCCGTCCGTGCCGATGTCGATCCCCTCCTCCGAGGCGACGACGGACGGGGGCATGCCCTGGATCAGCGTGTCCACCCCGAACGTCAGCCAAGGGTCCGGCAGGACGGCCTGGAGGCAGCGGGCCACCCCGGTCTTCCCCGAACTGGAACCGCCGTTGAGAATGATCACTTGAGTCGCCATCGCGCCACTCTAAGGTGGTCCGGGGACCAATCCGACATCTTTTCTGACGAACCGGCACAGCGCGGTGTGGGGTAGGCAGATTTCAGGCGCAGGATTCCGGGAACCGTCCCCACGATCTTCGGTCCTGGCCCCGCGCCCCTGCCCGAGCACGCTGTTGACGAGCGGCCCGCCGACTGCCCCGCGCCGACCGCTCCGGCCCGGCCGCCCTTCGCCGACCACACCGCCCACGAGGAACGGCGCCGCCACATGCACGAGGCCGCCCTCGTCCGACGGGCCGCGCTCGAAGACACCCCGGCCGCCGACACCGCGCAGCCCGGCTGCCCCCCCAATGCGTGACTACGGCAGGAGGACGATGGAGTTGATCGGCGTGAAGTCGATCGCGGGGTATTCACCCTTGTCGCGGTACGTGATCGAGCAGTCCGTGCCGTCGTAGCCGCGGCAGAACTTGAGGCCCGCGCCGCCGGTCTGGCTGTTGACGAGTATGTGGTACCCGGTGACGTTGTCGAGGTTGTGGGCGCCGTAGCTGTAGAAGATGTTCTTGCTCAGGATGTCTCCGCCGAACTCGCGGATACAGACCGCTCCGCTCGGGCACGGCGTCGCCGCCGCGGCGCCGGGGGCTGCGGCGATCCCCGTTCCCACGGCGAGCGACAGGGTGATCATGGCCATCCCGATCTTGCGCATGCTTCTTCCTCATCTCTCTCGGACGGTTCCGCTGGACATCGGTGCCGTTCACGCCGCCCCAGCTGTGCCGCGACCCCGTGCAGGCATCCGGGATGCCGGATCGGTGGTCGAACCGGACGGAGGACCGGCCGTCGGTGTCCGCGGTGGGGCGGAGCGGTCGGTACGGCAGCCGTACGGACACATACAGCCTGTCGATTGACATGGCCACTAACAAGTGAGGGGAGGGAGGATGGCCGGTACGCCACCCTCCATGGCTGACCCAGCAGGCGGGCGCGTTCCGCCGGCGTCCAGGGCCGCGTGATGTCGGCAGGCGTCGACGTCGGCGTCGGCGGAGACCACCTGACCGGGCGGCCGACAGGAACTGTCACATCCCGCGTATAGAGTCCACCCGGAACTCGCAGGTCGCCGCTGAAGGAGCACAGGTGCCGAGAACAACCCCGCCCCGACCTGTGGACATCGCGTCCCTGTTCCCGGAGCTGGCGCCGCTGGCCCGGCGAGCCGTCCGCCTGCACCCGCGTGCCGGCGTGCCGTCCGTCCGCGACAGCTCCGTCGGCGGGCCGCTCCTGTGGCCGTCCGACGAGCCGTGGCCGACCTGCGCGCAGGAGCACCACCACTGGGAGCCGCCCGTCTCCCTCGACGACGTCCGCCGAAGGCGGGCGCTGCTCGAAGCCGCCTGGCTCCGCCACCGCGAGTCGGGGGAGGATTTCCTCACCCCCGACGAGCGCGCGTACCTCGACCAGCTCCAGACCGGACACCCGCCTCGCACCGAGCCGAACGCCCTGCTGCCGGTCGCCCAGCTCTACCTCCGCGACGTCCCCGGCCTCACCGGCCCCGAGGGAGCCGACCTCCTGCAGGTCCTGTGGTGCCCCGTCGAGCACGACGGCGAAGGGCTTCCCGCGGCCCGCCTCGTCTGGCGGAACGCCGCGAGCGTCGGCGAGCTGCTCACCGCTCCTCCTGGGTCTGCCGACGTCGAGCACTACGGCAACTACGTTCCCGAACCGTGCGTCCTGCACCCCGAGGTCGTCACCGAGTACCCGGCGCCGCACGAACTGCCGAAGGAGCTCGCCGACCGCCTCTCCGACTGGGGGCAGGAGCAGAAGGAGAACGCGGAAGAAGGCCCCGGTGGCGCCTATTACCAGTACGAGCTCTCGGTCGCCCCCGGCTGGAAGACCGGCGGCTGGGGCCCGTGGAGCTTCTGCGACCCCTCGCCCATGCCCTGCCCGACCTGCGGGACCGAGTACCGGCCGCTGCTCACCGTCAGCAGCGGGGAGTGGAACGGCGGAAGCGGCAGCTGGATTCCCCTCGAAGACCGCGTCCCCTCGGAGCGCATCGGACTTCGCATGCCCTCGGATCCGCCGATGGTGCAGATCGGCAGGGGATACAACATGCAGATCTACATCTGCCCGACGTCGTTCGACCATCCGCATCTCGAAGTCATGCAGTGAGTCGTTCACCCGGTCGTGCACCGGGTGTGCCGACCGCCGCTGCAGAAGGCCGAGGACATCGTGCTGCAACCCGCCGTCCCGGCCTCGCGGACTGACCCCGGCGCGGGACACGGCGACACGGACGGCTGCCCGGTTCGAGGCCGGCCTTGTGCGACCCCTGGTCCGCTGCGAGTGGTTGCACGAGGGAAAGGTCGACGCCCTCCGTCACGAGTACGCCGACAACGGGCGGGGCCTCGGTGACGGCTTCGGGACGCCCGCTCGCCCCGCCCGAGCTGCGCGATCGCTCGGCGGCCGAAGGCGTGGACGGCGGCCGTGGCCGGATCGATCGCGCCTGCCCGGGCGAAGCCGGCCGAGCCGTCCACGTCGGAGGCGTGAGGACCGCGCCGCAGTGACGGGACGACTAGGGTGGGCTCGTGGGCCCGGACACCACACTCCTTGAGCGCATCGAGACCCGGTGGAGGGAACGCCGTGAGAATCAACCTGACCAGCGTCTTCGTCGACGACCAGGCGAAGGCCCTGCGCTTCTACACCGAGGTGCTCGGTTTCGTGCTCAAGCACGACGTCCCGCTCGGCGGTCCCCGGTGGCTGACCGTGGTCTCGCCCGAGCAGCCCGACGGCACGGAACTCCTGCTGGAGCCCGACAGCCACCCCGCCGTCGGCCCGTACAAGAAGGCACTCGTCGGCGACGGCATCCCCGCCGCGTCCTTCGCCGTGGACGACGTGCACGCCGAGTTCGAGCGACTGCGCGCACTCGGCGTGCACTTCACCCAGGAGCCGACCGAGATGGGCCCGGTCACCACGGCCGTCCTGGACGACACCTGCGGCAACCTCATCCAACTCGCCCACCAGCACTGAGCGCGGTACTACCAGTAGGTGGCCGGCCCCGTGAGGGTCCAGCCGGTGCCGGTGGGTTTGATCCAGAAGCCGAGGGCGACGTCGAGGGTGCGGGCCCCGTGGGTGATCTCGATGCTGACGTGGCTGGTGGTGTGGCCCCACCGGAAGGCGGCGAGGTGGAGCTCGCCGAGCCAGGACAGATCCTGTCCCCATCGGCCGGCGGTGGGGCTGTCGTCGGTGTGGGTGGCGGTCCACAGTGCGGTGAGCACGTGCCGGGTCGGGTGGTCGTCGACGAACTGCTCGACGTCGGGGATCCTGCCGGTGCGGAGCAGGTGGAAGTAGTGGCGGACGACCGCTTCGATGTCGCCCGGGGTGGGCTGTTCTGTCCAGGTGGTCACGGCGGGATCCTAGGGAGTGCGGGGAGTGCCGTGCGGCCGGCGGGCGGCGGTGCTCCGGATGCGCTGCCGCCGGCCGAATGCGGTTGCGGGTGGGGTGGGGCGTCTGGGACGGTGCGGGTGTCGCCGGTGTGAGGGGGGCTGTGGGTGACGATCTTCTTCTATGGTGCGGATGACGTTCCGTACGGGTGTTTCTCGAATTTCTCCGCGCACGCGTTGGAGCTCGACGGGTCGGTGTGGCCGACGTCGGAGCACTATTTCCAGGCGCAGAAGTTCGCCGGTACCCGCCATGCGGATCTGATCCGTCGGGCCCGTACGCCGCTGCGTGCGGCGGAGTTGGGCCGTGATCCGTCGCGACCGCTGCGGCGTGACTGGGAGCGCGTCAAGGACGAGGTGATGCGCCGCGCGGTGGGGGCCAAGTTCCGGGCGCACGCGGACATTCGTGCGGTCCTGCTGTCCACCGGTGACGAGGAGATCGTCGAGGACACCGGTACCGATCACTACTGGGGGCGCGGAAGGACCGGCTCGGGACGCAACACGCTCGGGCGGATCCTGATGAGCACCCGCCGCCAACTCCGCGCCGAGGCCCACCACGGCCGCGGCCGTTCCGGCCAGCCCCGGCCCGACGGGGCTGGTGACGGGCGGTGACGGCGAGGGGGGAGTACTGCCGGGCGCTGTCCGCCCCGCTCGTGCGAGGATGCTCGGCATGTCAGCTCGTGCAATGGGCTTCGGCGCAACTGCGGAAGCCTACGAAAGGTTCCGGCCCGGGTATCCCACGGAGCTGTTCGACCTGGTGATGAGGTACGCGGGCCGGCCGGTCCGGACGGCCCTGGAGATCGGTGCGGGGACGGGCAAAGCAACCCGCCTGTTCGCCGGCCGTGGGGTCGCGGTCACGGCGACGGAGCCCGACGCTGCCATGCTCGCCGAGCTGAACAAGACCGTGCCCGCGAACGTGACGACCGTCCGCGCCGCGTTCGAGGACCTGCGGCCGGGCGAGACCTACGGGCTGGTCTTCGCGGCGGCCGCCCTGCACTGGACGCGCCCGGCGGGCCGGTGGCCGAGAGCGGCCGCGCTGCTGGAACCGGGGGGCGTGTTCGCCTCCTTCGGCGGCCAGGTGCGGCCGGCCGACCCGGCCCTGGAGGAGTCCGTGCGGGCGGCGCGGGCGCCGTACCTGGAGAACGACGAGGTGCCGTCTCCCGACGGGACTGCTCCTGATGAGGAAATGCAGTGGCCGGGAACGGAGTTGCAGCAGTCCCCGCTGTTCCGCGACGTGCGGCAGGCCGTCGTCGAACGGCGCTTGACGATGAGCGCTCCGGACTACGTCGGCTACCTGTCGACCGTCTCGGCGTACCTCCAGCTGCCGCGATCGCGGCGGGAGCGGGCGTACGACGCGATCACGCGGGTCCTTCCCGGGACGGTCGAGATTGCCGCCGACATCACCGTCCATCTCGCGCGTCGACGATCCGGGTAGGGACGACACCCCCCTCGGGTCACGGCGACCCCGACGCTCCTCCCGGCGGGGGAGTCGACCGCCAAGACCCGGTCGAGAGCGTGCGGCACCCGGCCTGACCGGGTGGGGACGCGGGTGGTAGGAACACACAGTGACGTTCTACGAGGACATGAGCCCCTACAGCTACTGGAACGGTGGAGACTGCTTCACCGACATGACCACGGGCTACCGGTTTCTGACGTTCGAGCCCCCGTACGAGCGTCTGAACGTCGGCTGGTTGTCGGGCGACGAACCATGGGCCAGGGGCGTGGCGCCGGCGGGCTTCATCGAGAGGCTTGAGGCCGTCCTTGCCGTGCAGGCCGTCAACGAGATGCTGGGCCTCCACGAGTGCGAGCTCTGCCCGCCCTCGGACGAGCAGCCGCCCGAGTCGTACGAGCCGCGGTCGGGACATCGGCGAAGCAGCGTCGGCACGGGCGAGATCCGTGTCCCGGACCGGCCGGGAAGGGCGTTCGCCGCTCCGACACTCATCGGACACTACGTCATCGACCACGGATACAGGCCGCCCATGCCCTTCATCGAGGCGGTGCTCGCGTTCGATCCGAGCGGTCACGCGCCCGCAGGCCATCCGTGGGTCCATTTCCCCTGGGTCCCCGAAGGCGCGACCCACTACGACGCTTCGGTCGAGTGACCCGTCACCTGCCGTGCCCGGCCCGGACACGCGCCGGCCTCCGGTCCCGGCAGGTCGGCGGGTTGTCCGGCGGTGGGGTCGGAGGGCCTGGTGGTGTCGTGGTGATGGCCCGGTCCAGGGGTTCTGCAGGCGGCTTCCGGTGGGGGTGACGGGGTCAGGCGCGGCGGCGGTCGCTGTCGTCGCGGAGCCGGGTGGTGCGGTCGGTGAGGGCGTCGAGGCGCGTGACCAGATCGCTCTGGCCGGTGGCGAGGTGGGGGCGGATGGCGGCGAGGGGCTCTATGAGGTCGGCGGGGTCGGTGGCGCCGAGGGCGGCGGTCAGCGCGGCCTGGGCGGGGTGGGCGCCGGGGTCGAGTGCGGTCGTGCTGATCCGGGCGGCGAGGACGCGTAGCTCGGCGGCGTTGTCGCGGGCCCAGGCGGTGACCGTTCGGTCGGCGGCGCGCCGGTCGCGGACGGCTTTCACGCGTTCCGCGCCGGTGCCCGGCTGCGTCGTGCCGCCGGCGGGCTTGAGGCGCAGGTAGCGGTTCTCGGCGGCCTGGCGGCTGGCGACGCCCATGGGCCGGGCGAGGTCGGCCCAGGTGGCGCCGGCCTCACGGGCGCTCTCCACCAGACCGGCTTCCCAGCCGGCGAGCTGGGCGCGCAGCTCGCGCAGCAGCATCACGGCGGCCAGGGCCCGCTCGGGGCCCTCCTGCCCGCCCGGGGCGACCGGGGGCTGCGACGCGGGGTTCTCGGCGCTGCGGACGGCGTCGTCGATGGCGGCCAGCGCCGCCGCGGCCGCCAGGAAAGAGGCTGGTCCGGCCGGCCGGGGAGCGTCGGGGGCGCCGTTGCGGGGCTTCTCATTCATGACGTCACTCTATCGGCGACTACGGGACTTGTCATCGGATGGATGACGCGCTAGAAAGGTGTCAGGTGAAGCGCACTGGCACCCATTCGATCAGTGGAGGTGTTTCGCGATGCTGCTGCGCACTGACCCGTTCCGCGAGCTGGACCGCCTGACCCAGCAGTTCCTGGGCAGCACGGGGACCTGGTCGCGTCCGGCTCCGATGCCGCTGGACGCCTACCGGGCCGGCGACGAGTACGTGATCTGCTTCGACCTGCCGGGGGTGGACCCGGAGGCGATCGACATCGATGTCGAGCGGAACATGGTGACCGTCAAGGCCGAGCGTCGCCCGCGCCAGGAAGGCGAGGGCGTGAAGTGGGAGCTGTCCGAGCGCCCGCTCGGCGTGTTCTCCCGCCAGGTCATGCTCTCCGACACCCTCGACCCCGCCGGGATCACCGCCGACTACGACGCCGGCGTGCTGACCCTGAAGATCCCGGTCGCCGAGAAGGCCAAGCCCCGCAAGGTCGCGATCAGCCACAGCGGCGACCGCAAGCAGATCCAGGCCTGACCGGCCCCGCTGCCGTTCCGGCCGCCCCCGATCGCTCCCCCCTCGATCGGCGGGGCGGCCGGAACACCCCAGCCCGCGGGCACCCCTCGCACCGGTCCTGGGAACGGAGGGAGAAGTGCGGTGACTCTTCGATGGGAGGCGTTCCTGGACGAGGTCCGGGAGCGCGGCGAGTACGACACCCCGCAGGAGGCGGAGCGCGCCGCCCGGGTCGTCCTGGCCCTGCTCGGCGCCCATCTGGCCGGCAAGGTGCGCGCGGAACTGGCCGCCCGCCTACCGGAGACCATGGCCCTGATCCTGCTCAACCCCTTGCAGGCCGCCGAGCCGCTCGGCCCGGAGCGCTTCGTGCGCGCCACCGCGGCCTGGATCGAGGGCGCCACCGAAGCCACGGCGCTGTGGGACATCGGCGCCGTCCTGTCCACGGTGGCCGACGCCGCCGGAGACGACCTCACCGGGCGCGTCCTGCTCCAGCTGCCGCCCGGCTACGACCTGCTGTTCGGCCGCCCGACGGCAGGGACACGACCCTGACCACCCCACGCCGCCGGCCTTCCGGCGGCCGGCCCCCGGAAGGCCCCACGGCCATGACCCGCTACCGCCACCTCCTCCGGCAGGTCCGCAACCTGGGCCGCTACCCCACCGACGAGGAAGCCGAACGCGTCCTCACCGCCGTCCTGGCGCTCCTCGGCTCCCAGCTCACCGGCGACGAACGCTGCGACCTCGCCGCAGCCCTGCCCGAACGCGCCCGCGCCGTCCTCGCCGCCCAGATCCCCCTCCCGGCACCGGTGGCCGCCCCCGCTTTCGTCGAGGGCCTCGCCCACTCCCTGGGCACCAGCCTCACCGCCGCCCGCTGGGACGCCTCCTCCGTCCTGGCCGCCCTCGCGACCCTCGCCGACGACCACCTCACCGACCGTCTCCTCGCCCACCTGCCTCGCGGCTACGCCCTGTTGTTCGGCCGCGCGGACCTGGTTGCCGTCGCCTGAAGCGGCGGCTTCGGCCGCCGCTGGAGATCACCGGCGCCTGTGCCACCGAGGCGCACCGGTGCGCCGTCAGCGGCCCGCGGTGGTGGGGCGTCATGGCCGGGTTGCGTCGCAGGGATGCAGGCATCGGCGGCCCAGCGGGGCGTCGAGGGTGTGCGGTGTTGCCCCGGTGCGTGGAGCGCTACGCGAGTGGCTGCGGGGGGCGGAGGGTGGGGAGGGCTTGCTGGAGGGTGGTGGCGAGGTGGAAGAGGGTGGGTTCGTGGTGGTGGGGGGCGATGAGCTGGAGGCCGATGGGCAGGCCGGTGGGGTCGAGGGCGATGGGGAGGGTGAGGGCGGGCTGGCCGGTGAGGTTGGCGGGGGCGGTGAGGCGGAGGTAGGCGTTGGTGACGGTCTCGGTGGTGGAGTCCGGCCAGTGGACGTCGGATTGGGTGCGCGGGGTGGCGGTGAGGGGGACGGTGGGGGTGGCGAGGACGTCGACGTGGGTGAAGAGGTGGCGCCAGGTGCGGTTGATGAGGGTGCGGGCACGCTGGGCGACCAGGTGGTCGACGGCGGGGAGGAGGCGCCCGGCTTCGAGGAGGGTGCGGACGTCGTCGCCGTAGAGGTGGGGGGTGTGGCGAAGGTGGTGCTCGTGGGCGGCGGAGGCTTCGGGGGCCATGAGACCCCACAGCGTGGGCAGGAGGTGGTCGGCGAGGGGGGTGTCGATCTCGACGGTCCGGGCGCCGAGGGCGGTGAGGTGGTCGATGGTGGTGCGGACGGCCTTGTCGACGTCCGGGGTGATGCGGTCGAAGAAGTAGGTGCGGGGGATGCCGACGCGCAGGCCGCGGAGGTCGTGGGGGCGGGGGACGTCGGCGGGTGGTGGAGTGTGGGTGGCCGGGTCGTGGGGGTCCTGGCCGGTGAGGGCGTCGAGGACGAGGGCGGCGTCGTGGGCGGTGCGGGTGATGGGGCCCGGGTGGTCGAGGGACCACGCCAGGGGAGCGATGCCGTGGCAGGAGAGAAGGCCGTAGGTGGGTTTGAGGCCGACGACGCCGTTGAGCGCGGCGGGTACCCGGACGGAGCCGGCGGTGTCGGTGCCGAGGGCGAAGAGCGCGGATCCGGTGGCGACGGCGACGGCGGATCCGCCGCTGGATCCGCCGGCGACGCGGTCGGGGTGCCAGGGGTTGCCGGTCTGGGGGGTGGTGAGGCCGTAGGCGAACTCGTGGGTGTGGGTCTTGCCGACGAGGACGGCACCTGCGGCGGTGAGGCGGGCGGCGAGGGTGGCATCGCGGGTGGGCACGCGGTCGGCCCATTGGCGGGAGCTGGCGGTGGTGCGGATGCCCGCGGTGTCGATGTTGTCCTTGAGGGCGTAGGGGATACCGTGCAGGGGGCCGCGGTGCCGGCCGGCGAGCAGCTCGCGTTCGGCGCGTGCGGCTGCGGCGCGGGCGGCGTCGGCGGTGACGGTGACGTACGCGTTGAGGCGGGGTTGGGTGGCTTCGAGGCGTTCCAGGACCGATTCGGTCAGCTCGACGGGTGACAGCCGGCGGGCGGCGATGGCCGCGGCGGCGTCGGCGACGGTGAGGTCACTGGGCCGCATCGGCGTGTTCCGCGGGCGCGGCGGGGCTGGCGGATGGGATGGGTGTGATGCGGTAGACCGCGGCGGGGGTGATGCCGGCGAAGTCGAGTTCGTGCAGGGTGGCGATCTCGGCATGCATGTGGTGGGCGAGGGCGACTGCGTCGGGCGGGGGTTGCGGGGTGGGGGGCATGGGCGTGTTCCTTTCGGGGACGAAAGGGGCCCGACGGTCCTGTGTGGGTGGGCAGGACCGTCGGGTGTGTGGTTTATGTGGGGTGTGGGGTGTGGTGGTGGGTGTTAGTCGGTGATGGTGATGTTGTAGGTGTGGAGCCAGTTGTTGAGGGCGAGGGGGACTTCGAGGTCGATG
>NZ_JBHVTL010000026.1:114476-146904 GCF_042884635.1 Kitasatospora sp. NPDC058115 | reverse complement strand
GCCGCACACCCCTCGGGTGCGCGGCGGGCCCGTGCGCGCGGGTCTCAGTGGTGGCCGTGGCCGCTGCTGATCTCCTGGTGTTCCTCGGCGGTCGGCTTGGCGATCTGGGCGCCCTCGCCGTAGAAGCCGCGGGAGAGCTTGGCCCGGGCGCGGGTCCAGACCGACACCTTGCGGGCCACCCCGTTCTCGTCCACCTCGGCCGGCAGCACCATCGGCTGCGGCTGCTCGTGCGAGGTGAGGGTGTAGAGCCGGTCCTGCGGCAGCGGGGCGTGCACCTCGACGAACTCGCCGTGCTGCAGCCGCTTGATGACGCCGGTCTCGCGCCCGTGCAGGACCTTCTCCCTGTCCCGCCGCTGCAGGCCCAGGCACCAGCGCTTGGTGATCACGAAGGCGATCACCGGGCCGATGAAGAAGCCGATCCGCGCCGCGATGGTGATCGCGTTGATCGACAGGTGGAAGTGGGTGGCGAGCAGGTCGTTGCCGCCGGCGGCGAGCAGGATCAGGTAGAGGGTGATCCAGGCGGCGCCGAACGCGGTGCGCACCGGAGCGTTGCGCGGCCGGTCGGCGATGTGGTGCTCGCGCCGGTCGCCGGTGATCCAGCCCTCCAGGAACGGGTACGCCCAGATCGCCACCAGGACCAGCGGGAAGATCATCAGCGGCACGAACACGCCCATCACCAGGGTGTGGCCCCAGAGGCCGATCTCCCAGCCCGGCATGATCCGGATCAGGCCCTCGGAGAAGCCCATGTACCAGTCCGGCTGGGCGTCGGTGGACACCTGGTCGGGCCGGTACGGGCCGTACGCCCAGATCGGGTTGACGGTGGCGATCGCGGCCATCGCCGAGACCACGCCGAACACCAGGAAGAAGAAGCCGCCGGCCTTGGCCATGTAGACCGGCATCAGCGGCATGCCGACCACGTTCTCGTTGGTGCGCCCGGGCCCGGCGAACTGGGTGTGCTTGTGGTAGAAGACCAGGATCAGGTGGGCCACCAGCAGGCCCAGCATGATCCCCGGGATCAGCAGGATGTGCACCGTGAAGAGCCGCGGCACGATGATGGAGCCCGGGAACTGGCCTCCGAACATGAACATCTCGATGTACGTTCCGACGATCGGCACGGCGAGCACGGCGCCCTCCATGAACCGGACGCCGGTGCCGGAGAGCAGGTCGTCGGGCAGCGAGTAGCCCATGAAGCCGTCGAACATGCCGAGGATCAGCAGGCCCGCGCCGAACAGCCAGTTGATCTCGCGGGGCTTGCGGAAGGCGCCGGTGAAGAAGACCCGGAACATGTGGGCGAACATGGCGGCCACGAAGACGATCGCGGACCAGTGGTGGATCTGGCGGATCAGCAGGCCGCCGCGGATCTCGAAGCTGATGTTCAGCGTCGAGGCGTAGGCCTCCGACATCCGGATGCCCTTGAGCGGGATGTAGCTCCCCTCGTAGGTCACCTCGCCCATGGACGGGACGAAGAAGAGGGTCAGCCAGACGCCGGTCAGGATGATGATGACAAAGGTGTAGAGGCAGATCTCGCCCAGCATGAAGGACCAGTGGTCCGGGAAGATCTTGCGCAGGTTGGACTTGGACAGGGCGTAGATGCCGAGGCGTCCGTCGGTCCAGTCGGCGAGGGCCTCGGCCTTGTTGGCGGGCGCCGCGCGGGTGCTGGTGACCGGTCCCGGGCCCGGCTGCTGCTCGGCTCTCACGACGGGCTCCCCGGCGTTCGCCGCGGCACGTCCTGGGCGCCCGGCCGTGAGACGGCCGGCCGATGGAGTGATGTGATCATCGGACCTCTCGATACGGGGGTGCCGGGCAGCCCGGCGTGCGGATCCGGCGACCCGCCGCCCCGTTGCTCAAAGTGATGGAGCGCTTACTCTGTCATGCTGTCGGGAGCGCGCCGACTGTGCACGTCCATCGGCCCGTCCGGCCGCTCGTGTCGGCCCGTCCGGGGGTCCCCCGCCCCGGTCCGGGGCCCGGCCGCGGCCCCGATGCTGCGCTCGGGTGCTGTTGGCGGCGAGGAGAAGCGTTTCGGCGCGCGCCGCGCCCGGGGAGGGCGCGGGGCCGGGCCTACGCTGCGCCAATGGTGGAACACCGGGAACTCTTCGAGGACGTGACGGCCGACCTGACCAGGGCCGGCTTCGACACCGGGCGCGGGCCCTCCGGCCTGCGGATCGACCCGGGGCCGCAGGGGGTGGTGATCGGCTGGCCGCCCGTCGGCGGGCCGGCCGGCGACCCGCCGCCCGCCGAGGGCATCCGGGCGGCGGTCACCGGCGCGGTCGCCGCCGTGCTGCGCGAGTCCGGCTACCTGGTGGCGGGCACGGGCCCCGACGGACTGCTCGTCACCGGCGGTCCCGCCCGGGCCGCCGAGCCGGAGGAGCCCGAGCCGGTCGCCGTCCCCGAGCAGTGGTGGGGCTGACCGCCCCCGGGCGCCGGATTGCCCCTGGTCCCGGCAAGGTGCAACCATGGGGTTGCCACTGCTGTGACGGCCGAGGAGCAGCCCCATGAACGACGCCGCGACGGTGCGGCGCGGCCCCGGCGGCGAGGCGGTCGACGGCGTGCTCGGCGCCCTCGCCGACCCGACCCGCCGTCGGCTGCTCGACCTGATCGCCGACCGGGGCGAGGCCACCGCGACCACCCTCGCCGGGCGCCTGCCGGTCTCCCGGCAGGCCGTGGTCAAGCACCTCGCGGTGCTGGACGCCGCCGGACTGGTCGCCGGCCACCGGGCCGGGCGCGAGGTGCGCTACGCCGTCCGCCCGGCCGCCCTGGACGACACGGCGCGCTGGCTGGCCGGCCTCGCCGCCGACTGGGACCGGCGCCGGGCCGACCCGCCCGCCGACCCGCCGGCGCCGCCGTCCGGGGCCCGCTAGGACCCCGGACGGCGGCGCATTGACGGCGGCGCGGTGACGGCGCGTCAGCCGTGCGTCGCGGCCGCGATCGCGGCGGCCAGCTCGGCCACCCCGGGCTCCCGCAGCACGCCGTAGTGGTCGCCGGCCAGCCGCACCGTCCCCGGCGCGGCCGCCGACCAGCCGGAGCTGCCCTCGATGAACGAGTAGTCGTCACCGGTGGCCTTGAAGACGGTCACCGGGGCGGACAGCCGGCGCTCGGCCAGCTCGCGGAAGCTGTACTCGAACTCGTACGTCTCCCCGACGATCCGGGCGATCCGGCGGATCAGTTCCTCGTCGAGGTCCGGCAGCAGCCGGTGGACGAAGGCCGCGAAGCCGTCCTCGTCGTCCACCTCCGCCAGGCACCGCGCCAGCCCGGGCCCGGCGATCGAGCCGGTGAACACCGAGTACAGGATCGTCAGGTACGCCGGGTTGCGGTAGGAGGACTCGCGCCCGTACCGCTCCCCGTCGGCCCGCCGCAGCTCCGGGTTGCCCGGGCAGATCAGCAGCACGTCCGCCACCCGCTCGCCGGCCCGCTCCAGCTGCCAGGCCGCCTCGAAGGCCACCCGGGCGCCGAAGGAGTAGCCCCACAGGGTGTACGGGCCGTGCGGCCGGATCCGGCGGATCTCCGCCACGTCGGCGGCGGCCGTCTCCCGGATCGTCGGGTACGGCGTCTCCCCGGGATTGATGCCGTGCGACTGCACCCCGAAGAACGGCCGGCCCGACCGCCCGGCGAGCGGGCGCAGGTTCATCGGGTAGCCGCCGAGGCCCGGCCAGCAGAACACCGGGTCGCCCGCGCCGTCGCGGTGCAGCGGCACCAGCCGGGACACCGGCGCGCCCGCCGCCCCGCCCGCCGCCCGGGCGGCGTCGATCCGCGCCGCCAGGTCCGCCAGGCCCGGGCACTCGAACAGCACCTGCAGCGGCAGCCGGGTGCCGAACTCCCGGTTCACCCGGTTGACCAGCGCCACCGCGATCAGCGAGTTCCCGCCGGCCGCGAAGAACTGGTCCGCCGCCGAGACGGCCTCGTACTTCAGCGCGCCCGCCCACACCTCGGCCAGCCGTCGCTCCGTCGGCGTCGAGGGCGCCACGAACGGCGCGCCCGTGCCGGCGTCGCGGACCTGCTCGGCGGCGGCCAGCGCCTTGGCGTCCACCTTCCCGTTGGCGGTCAGCGGCAGCTCGTCCAGCACCAGGACCCGGTTGGGGACCATGTAGTCCGGCAGCACCGCCGCCAGCTCGTCCCTGATCAGCTCCGCCGGACCCTTCATGTGCACGGCGTCCTCCCGCATGCCCTCGCTGCGGACCTGCTCCTCGCTCACCCGCCCGCCGAGGAAGAAGTACGACGGACCCGCCGCGATCCCGCACCCGGCCAGCACCGCCTCCATCCGCCGGGCGGACGGCAGCGGGTGGCCGCTGCGCGAGCTGTAGCCCGAGGACATGAACCCGAAGCCCAGCGCGTTGCGCTGCAGGTGGTGCAGCCGGGCACCGAGGCCGATGTACTCCAGCCACGGCTCGGCCGCCCGGCTCACCGCCGTGACGCCGAACCCCGCCCGCCGGTACACCTGCTGGTTGATCGCGATGACGTGCCGGGACTCCACCACCTCGTCCGAGATCCGGGTCAGCTCCCCGCCCCCGTACCGGTACAGCCCCGCCGGCAGGCCCTCGACCCCGCCCGGATGGGCCTGGACGAACAGCTCGACCTCGTCCCGGCGCGGCCGCCCGTCGTCCGGCACGATCGTGAAGCTGCCCAGGTAGAAGTCCTCCTCGGCGACGTCCAGCCGCCGCTGCACGCCCGGCTCGTGGCCCAGCGGCCGCACCGCGAGACCGTACTCCGGC
Organism: Kitasatospora sp. NPDC058115; assembly: GCF_042884635.1. Taxonomy (NCBI): domain Bacteria; kingdom Bacillati; phylum Actinomycetota; class Actinomycetes; order Kitasatosporales; family Streptomycetaceae; genus Kitasatospora; species Kitasatospora sp. NPDC058115. Next base: position 142,198 of record NZ_JBHVTL010000026.1, on the reverse strand, counting down.
AGCACCTCCTCCAGCACGCCCAGCATGTGGCCGGTCTCGAACTCCAGCACCTCCTGGATGTTGGTGCGGTACACCGGCTCGATCGCGCCGCGCCGGCCCAGGAAGTGCAGGGACAGCGGGACGCCTCCGGGCGCGGCCTCGCCGACCCGCACCAGCGTGTGCTCCACCGGGTGGTAGTAGTACACGCCGGCGGCCGGGCCGTGCGAGCCGTCCGTCTCCAGGTACAGCTGGGTGGCGTACAGCGCGCCGGGGGAGGCGTAGGCGTACTTCGGCAGCAGCCGCTCCTCGCTGTGGAACTGCCCGAACCACCGCAGCACCGGGCCCAGTTCGGCGAGCGTGACGGGCTCCTCCCGGGGCGCCGGGGCCGGGCCCGGGTGCGGGGCGGCGAGCAGCGCCAGCAGGTCGTCCCCGGTCGCCGGGCCGCCCTCGAAGAAGCGGTAGGTCTTGCGGGCGAAGGTCTCCCGCCGCTGCCGTCCGGTCTCCCGGCGCCCCGGCAGCTCCACCACCGGGCGCCCGGCCAGCTCGGCCGCGCCGCGCACGCCCGGGTTGGACAGCTGCGCCCGCACCTGGAGCTTGCTCGCCTTGGACTGGTGGTGGCCGCCGTGGCTGCCCTGGTCCATCAGGGCGGCCTCCTTGGGGTTCAGCTCCACGCAGGCCACCAGGTTCCGGTGCCCCGTGCGCGCGTCGTCGGTGACCACCGCCGCCGCCCGCCGCACCCAGGTGTGCTCCTCGATCGCGAGCGCGATCTCGTCCAGCTCCACCCGGTAGCCGCGCAGCTTGACCTGGTTGTCCACCCGGCCCGCGCAGTGCAGCGTGCCGTCCGGGTTCCACTGGGCGAGGTCGCCGGTGCGGTACAGCCGCTCGCCCGGCAGGTGCGGCGAGGCGACGAACCGCTCCGCCGTCAGATCCGGCCGGTTGAGGTAGCCCCGGGCCAGCTGGACGCCGCCGATGTACAGCTCGCCGGTGCCACCGGGCTCCACCGGGGCCAGCTGCTCGTCCAGCACGAAGCAGCGGGTGCGGTCCACCGGCACGCCGATCGGCACCGAACCGCCCCCGTCGCCCAGCTCCCGCGGGTCCACCCGGTGGGCGGTCGCGTTGATGGTGCACTCGGTCGGGCCGTAGAGGTTGACCAGCTCGGCACCCGGCAGCGCGGTGGTCAGCGCCCGTGCCAGGCGCACCGACAGCGGCTCGCCGCCGGAGTACAGGCCGCGCACGCTCGTGCAGCGGTGCAGCCGTTCGGTGTCCAGCAGCGCCTGGAGCAGGGTGGGCACGCACTGCAGGACGGTCACCCCGTGCGCGAGCACGGTGTCGATCAGCGCCTCCGGGTCGCGGTACACGCCCGGCGCGCCCATCACCACGTGCGCCCCTGCGGCGGGCGCGAGGATCTCCCACTGGGCCGCGTCGAAGCTCATCGGCGTCTTCTGCAGGACGACGGCGTCCGGGCCGAGGTGCCCGGCGTCGGCCAGCCAGCGCAGCTGGGACACGATGCTGCGGTGTTCGATCATCACGCCCTTGGGGCGGCCGGTGGAGCCGGAGGTGTGGATGACGTACGCCAGCGACTCCGGGCGCGGGTCGGCGGGCCCCTGGCTCTGGTGCGGGATCGGGTGGGCGTCGGGGTGCTCCACGGCGTCCGGCGGCTCGGCCGGGACGAGGATCCGCACCCCCGGCGGGACCAGCTCGGCCAGCCGGGAGCGCAGGTGCTCCTGGGTGACGATCACCCGCGTCCCGCTGGACTCGATCATCCAGCGCACCCGCTCCTGCGGGTACTCCGGGGAGAGCGGAAGGTACCCGGCGCCGGCGTGCAGGATGCCCCAGACGCCGGTCATCAGCTCCGGCGACGGTTCGGTGTACAGGCCGACGCAGTCGTCGGCGGCCACCCCGAGCCGGTGCAACTGCGCGCCGAGGGCGTCGGCGGCCGCGCCGAGTTCACGGAAGGAGAGCCGGCCGCCCCCGCCGGTCACGGCGGTGGCGTCGGGCCGGGCGGCGGCCTGGGCGCGGAGCAGGTCGGGCAGGCAGGGGGATCGGCGGGCGTCGAGGAGAACGGCGGACAGGACGGACTCTGCGGTCATGAGGGGGTTCCCTGGGTCGGGCCAATACGGCCGCCCGGTGCGCCGACCGGGCGTGACCTCCACGGTCGGCCGCCCGGTGTCCCGGCCGCCTGGGGCGACGGCCGCTACCCGGTCCGGCTTTCCGCCCGGGCCGGGGAGCGCCGCGGTCCCGGGTGTCCCGGGCAGGTCCCGGCCGCGAGGGCGGCGTTCGAGGGACCGGCCCGCCGCGCGTGCCGCCGCGCGGCGGGCCGCCGGGTGCGGGGCCTCCGGGCCGCTGCCGGCCGCACCGCGGCGGGCCTCCGCACCGCCGTCGTCCGTACCGCGGCGGCCCCGGATCAGGACCGGGGCGCTGCGGTGGCCGCCGCCAGGTGGGGGAGGAAGGCGGTCACGGCGGGCGGGGCCGAGCGGCCGCGCAGGGTGGCGGTGTGCACCGTGCGCACGGGCGTGTCCTCGGGATGCAGGGGGACGAGGGCGACGTCCGGGCGGGCCCCGCGGGCGGCGAGGGCCGGGATGAGGGTGGCGCCGAACCCGGCGGCGACCAGGCCCAGTTTGGCCGTCCAGGCACCGACCTCGTACTCGATCCGGGGCCGGAAGCCGCTGCGCGCGCAGGCGGCGAGCAGGGCGGACCCGGGGCGGCGGCCGGCCGCGATCCAGGGCTCGTCGGCGAGTTCGGCGAGCCGCAGGCGGGTACGGGTGGCCAGCGGGTGGTCCGGCGGGAGGGCCACCAGCACCGGGTCCTCGACCAGCGGACGCAGGTCGAACAGGTCGGTGTCGTAGAGGTGCCCGGGGTGGGCGACGACCACCGCGAGGTCGATCCCGCCGTCGCGCAGCCGGTCGAGCAGCTCCGCCGAGAGCCCTTCGGTCAGCGAGATGCCGATCCCCGGACGGGCCGACCGGAACGCCGCCAGTGCCGCCGGGACCAGGGCGGCGTTGGCGCTGTCGAAGGCGCCGAACCGCAGCCGGCCGAGGCCCAGTTCGGTGAGCGAAGCCAGCTCCTGCCGGGTGCCGTCCAGGCGGTCCAGCAGGGCCTCGGCGTGCGGCAGCAGGGTCCGTCCGTGCTCGGTGAGCCGTACTCCGCGCGCCAGCCGGTCGAACAGCTGGACACCGAACTCGGCCTCCAGGGTGGCGATCTGGCGGGAGATCGCGGACTGGGTGAAGCCCAGCTGCTCCGCGGCGGCGGTGAACGAGCCCAGGCGGGCGGTGGTGCGGAAGACGTCGAGCCAGGCCATGTCCATCCCGCATGGATAACATGCGAGACATTCGCCTGTCGCCTGGGTTTCCGGTTCCCGGCTGGAGGCCACGGACGAGATCGGACGTCCCGGTCCCGGTCGCAGGGGACGCGCGGCGGCGCACTTCGCCGACGGATGATCAAACTCTTGTTCACGAAGGCGGCGAATCTGCCGGGATCCTCCCGGGTTCGGGTTTACTTATTGACGGTACATGACATGTCCGGGTTAACTCCTGGCACCTCGCCGCAATGGTGCGGCCCTGTCACGGAGGCTTCCCCATGAACGCCATGACGCGTCGTGCCCTCGTCGGCACCGCCGTGATCTCGATGGCCCTGACCCTCGCCGCCTGCGGCAAGGCGGGCGGGGACAAGAAGGACGCCGCGGCCTCCGGCGACACCAGGTCCATCGGCCTGCTGCTGCCGGAGAACGCCTCCTCCACCCGCTACGAGTCCTTCGACCGCCCGTTCATCGAGGCCGAGGTCGCCTCGCTCTGCCCCGACTGCAAGGTCCGCTACAGCAACGCCGAGGGCAGCGCGGCCAAGCAGAAGCAGCAGTTCGACACCCTGATCGCCGAGGGCGTCAAGGTGATCGTGCTCGACGCCTTCGACGCCAAGTCCACCCAGGCGTGGGTCCAGGAGGCGGCCGGCAAGGGCGTCAAGGTCATCGCCTACGACCGGCTGGCCACCGGTCCGGTCTCCGCCTACGTCTCCTTCGACAACGAGAAGGTCGGCGAACTCCAGGGCCGGGCCCTGCTGGACGCCCTCGGCCCCAGGGCCGCCGAGGCCGACATCGTGATGATCAACGGTGACGAGGCCGACCCGAACGCCGCGCTCTTCAAGTCCGGTGCCCACAAGGTCCTCGACGGCAGGATCAGGAAGGTGGTCTACGAGCAGTCCGGCGAGTGGAAGCCCACCGTCGCCGGCCAGAAGGCCGGCGCCGCGATCACCCAGCTCGGCAAGGACGGCTTCCAGGCCGTCTACTCCGCCAACGACGGCATGGCCGGCGCGATCATCACCCAGCTCAAGGCCGCCGGCATCAGCGTGCCGGTCGGCGGCCAGGACGCCGGGCTCGACGCGATCCAGCGGATCGTCGCCGGCGACCAGGCGTACACCATCTACAAGGCGTACAAGCCGCTCGCCGTGAGCGCCGCCGAACTGGCCGTCAACCTGCTGCGGGGCCAGGACGTCAAGGGCGTCGCCACCGGCACCGTGGACAGCGCCACCGACAAGGGCATCCCGGCCAAGCTGCTGGAGCCCAAGGTCGTCACCAAGGCCGACATCACCGCGACCGTCATCGCCGACGGCCTCTACCGCGCCGCCGAGATCTGCACCGCCGACTACGCCGCCGCCTGCGCCGCCGCCGGGCTCGTGTGACGGCGCGGCCGACCCGGACCGGCCCGCACCCGCACCCTCGCCCTCACCCTCGCCCGTTTCCGCTTTCGCTTCCGCAGGAGATGGTTCACGTGACAGGCGCACCCGTCCTCGCGCTGCGCGCGGTCTCCAAACGCTTCGGCGCCGTCCAGGCCCTCACCGCCGTCGACCTCGACGTCCACGCGGGCGAGGTCCTCGCCCTGGTCGGCGACAACGGCGCCGGCAAGTCCACCCTGGTCAAGACGATCGCCGGGGTCCACCCCGTCGACGAGGGCACCATCAGCAGGGAGGGCCGCCCGGTGCGGATCGCCCGCCCCCAGGACGCCCGGGCGCTCGGCATCGCCACCGTCTACCAGGACCTCGCGCTCTGCGACAACCTCGACGTCGTCGCCAACCTCTTCCTCGGCCGCGAGCTGCGCCGCCGCGCCACCCTGGACGAGGTCGGGATGGAGCGGCGCGCCCAGGAACTCCTGGACACCCTGTCGATCCGCATCCCCAGCGTGCGGATCCCGGTCGCCGCGCTCTCCGGCGGACAGCGCCAGGTCGTCGCTATCGCCCGCGCCCTGGTCGGCGACCCGCGGATCGTCGTCCTCGACGAGCCGACCGCCGCGCTCGGCGTCGAGCAGACCGCGCAGGTCCTGGACCTCGTCGAGCGGCTGCGCCAGCGCGGCCTCGGCGTCGTCCTGATCAGCCACAACCTGGCGGACGTCCGCGCGGTCGCCGACACCGTCGCGGTCCTGCGGCTCGGCCGCAACAACGGGGTGTTCCCGGTCGCCGGCACCTCGAACGAGGAGATCATCTCCGCCATCACCGGCGCCACCGACAACGCCGTGACCCGGCGTCAGGCACGCATCGCCGAGGAGGCGCAGTGAGCACCGGTCAGAGCACCCCGGCCCCTGCCCCGGCCGCCGACCCGCGGCTGCTGGTCCGCCGCGGCGGCGCGGCCGGCTACGCCGAGGAGGTCCGGCGCCGCATCCGCAGCGGCGACCTCGGCCCGCTGCCCGTCGTCCTCGGCCTGATCCTGATCGCGATCGTCTTCCAGAGCGTCACCGGCCACTTCCTCCAGGCCGACAACCTGACCAACATCACCAAATGGATCGCCGGCTACGGCCTGATCTCGGTCGGCGTCGTCTTCGTGCTGCTGCTCGGCGAGATCGACCTCTCGCTCGGCTCGGTCGCCGGGGCCTGCGCCGCCGTCACCTCCGTCCTCGCCGTGCGCCACGGCCTGAACGAGTGGCTCGCCGTGCTGCTCGGCCTGCTCGCCGCCGCCGCGATGGGCGCCGTGCACGGGTTCTTCTTCGCCCGGATCGGCGTGCCCGCGTTCGTCGTCACCCTGGCCGGGATGCTCGCCTGGAGCGGCCTGCAGGACTACGTGCTCGGCCGGCTCGGCACCGTCAACAACATCAGGGACGGCGTCGTCGCCCACCTCGACAACCACTTCCTCGGCGACGGCGACATCGCCTTCGCCTGGCTGCTCGCCGTCCTCTCCGTCGGCGGCTACCTCGCCGCCCAACTGCTCACCGCCCGCCGGCGCACCGCCGCCGGCCTGCCCGCCCGGCCGCCCGGCGGGATCGCGCTGCGCACCGGTGCGCTGGCCGTGGTCGCGCCGGCCGCCGCCTGGACGCTCAACCAGGACAGCGGCCTGCCGCTGCCGCTGGTGGTGCTGCTCGGGGTGGTCGTGCTGACCGACTTCGTGCTGCGCCGCACCCCCTGGGGCCGGCAGGTCTTCGCGGTCGGCGGCGGTATCGAGGCCGCCCGCCGGGCCGGCATCGACGTGGCCCGGGTGCGGATCGCGGTGTTCACGGTCTCCGCCACGCTGGCGGGCCTCGGCGGGCTGTTCATCGCCTCGCAGCAGGGCTCGGCGGACAAGCTGCTCGGCGGCGGCAACGTGCTGATGAGCGCCATCGCCGCCGCCGTCATCGGCGGGACCAGCCTGTTCGGCGGCCGTGGCAGCACCTGGTCGGCGCTGCTCGGCATGCTGGTGATCCAGTCGATCACCACCGGGCTGGACATGGTGCACGCCGCCCAGGCCATCCAGTACATGATCACCGGCGCGGTGCTGCTGGCCGCCGTGGTGCTGGACTCGGTCTCCCGGCGCACCCAGAAGTCCGCCGGCCGGGGCTGACCCGGCTGCCCCCCCCCTCGGGCCGCCCGGCGCCCCCACCGACCGCCCGGTCCCCACCCCCACGGGGACCGGGCTCCGGCCCGCTCCGGCCGGGATTCCGGGAGGTGACATTGGTCCCTGCCGTTCGCCCCACCGGGTTCCGCACCCTGGACATACAAATCCGCCGCACCACGAGCCACGGGCAGCGGCGGGCACCAGTGAACCCCGGTTGCCGAACCAGTGAGGACCCCCGCCGCCCATGCCCGCCGACACGATCGTGCACCGACTGGTCGACGCCTTCTTCACCCACTGCCAGGAGTGCGGCGAACCCCGCGAGGCCGACTGCCACCCCCAGGCGCACTGGCGCCTCTACCTCGATCTCGACGCGGAGACCGTGCGCCGGATCAGGCACTGGGCGCTCGACCCGGCGAGCCCGGCCGGCACCGACACCGAGCGCACCGTCCTGCTGCACTGGCTGGAGGCCCAGGAGGTCTGACCGCCCGCTCGGCCTCCGCGCGGCGCCGCCGCCCGGCGGTGCGCGCATGACCCCCGAGGTAATCGACCCCCCGAACCCTGTCCGGCAGGGTGATCACCGCCGGTCGGAGACGCCCTCCGACCCGGCGCGGTGTCCACGGAAGGGGATCGACATGACGGTGATCGGCCGGCTCACCCACCGACCGGGGCGCGGCGCCCGCACCGCGCTGTCCGCGGCCGCGACGGCTTCGGCGACGGCCGCCGCGGTGGCGTTCGCGGCGGTGGCGTCCGGTGCGGTGGCGTCCGGTGCGGTCACCACCCCGACCGGGCCCGCCGCCGGGGCCGGTGCGGCGCACGGCGACGCGTCCGGCGGGCTCGCCGAGTGCGACGGCGTCCAGGACCGGCTGGAGCGGCTGGAGGGCCGACTCACCCCGAACGCCTGCGCCTTCCTCCGCCGCCAGATCGCCTTCGGCGAGGCCTCGACCGGAACCCCGCCCGCGCCCGGCGACCTCGACCACCCCCGGGTCCGCCTCTACCAGGCGATCTTCGACCCCGAGGCGACCCTCTGGGAGGCCGGCGGCGCCCCGCAGCGCGGGCTGCCCGCGATCGGCACCTCGATCACCCGCTCGCTCGGCCTCGTCCCGGACTTCCGCTACCGGGGCACCGAGGTGGTCGCCGACGGCGCGGTGGTGATGTTCGGCCAGTGGAACGAGGCCACCGTCAAGGGCCGGCCGGTCGCCTTCCCGCAGATCGCCCGGAACGTGCTGGCCGACGACGGCCGGACCGTCCAGGCCCGCCGCTACTACGACCGCCACGCGCTGTTCGCGCCGGTCGCCCCCGAACTGCGGCCGCTCTTCGACGGCATCGCCGATCCGGCCGGTGCCCCCGCCCCGCCCGCCGGCCGGCGCGGCCCCGAGCCGTTCCGCGCCGCGGAGATCGGCGCCCGGCTGGCTGCCTGGAACGGCGAGGACGTCGCCGCCCTGGCCGGCCGGCCAGGGCGGGGCGCGCCTCGGCGGCCCCGGCCTGGCGGCGCCGCTGGCCACCGCCGAGGGCAAGGGTTCCTACCTGCGGCGCCTCTTCGAGCAGGCCGACCTCCGCTTCGAGTCGGGGCAGGTGGCCTTCGGCCGGAGCATGACCTACGTGGAGTGGCACGGCACGGCCGTCCCCGCGTGGAGCAGGGACCCGGTGACCGGGAAGGGCACCGAGGTGTCCTTCGGCATCGTCGAGCGCTTCGGCCCCGGGGGCACCTGGGAGCTGTTCTTCGACACGCTGCCGCTGATCGCCGACGAGGGCGGGATCGCCGCGCTCTACGGGCGCCTCGCCCGGCCCTGACCGGCGGGGGAGGGCCCGTCGGTCAGGGCGGGCCGGCCTCCCCGGTCCGGGCCGCCCGGACCTCCGCGACGTGCGGATCGGTGCGGTCGTCGTACCGCCACAGGGCCGGCAGTGCGGCGGCCAGCACCCCGCCGCTCACCAGGCAGGCGAGGCCGCCGGTGCGCAGCGCGGCCCGGACGCCCTGGCGGGCCGCCAGACCACCCGCCCGCAGGTCGCCGAGGGCCGGACCGCAGGTGCCGGTCAGCAGCTCCAGCCCGGCGGCGCGGCCGCGCAGCGCGTCCGGGACGGACCGGTTCCAGATCGCGCCCCGGAAGGTGTCGCCCACCCAGTGCGCGGCGCCGGCGACGGCCAGGCAGAGCAGCACCGCCCCCACGCCGGAGCCCGCCGCGGCCGCCGCCGTGGCCGCGCCCACCGCCGCGCAGGACAGCAGGACGAACCGCCCGTGCCGGTGCACCCGTGCGGTCCACCCGCTGGTCGCGGCGGCGAGCAGCCCGCCCGCCGCCGAGGCCGAGTAGAGCAGGCCGAGCGCCCAGCGGGCGTCCAGGCCGTCGGCGAGGAAGGGGAAGAGCGCGGTCGGCAGGGCGAAGGCGGTCGCGGCGAGGTCGGCCAGGTAGGTGCCGACCAGGTCCGGCCGGCGCGCCACGTACCGGGCGCCCTCGGTGAACGCGCGCAGCGCGGGCGCCGTCTCCTCCCGGGCCGGGCGCAGCGGGCGGAGCCGGGCGAGCAGGGCGAGCGAGACCAGGAAGGTGGCCAGGTCGAGGAGGTAGGCGGTGCGCACCCCGGCGGTGGCGATCACCAGCCCCGCGGCGGCGGGCGCGGCCAGTCCGACCACGGTCCAGCGCAGCGAGAGCAGCGCGCCCGCCGCGAGCAGCTGGTCGTGCGGCACCAGCCGGGGGACCATCGCCTCCAGCGAGGGCTGCTGGATCCCCTGGAGGGCGGCGGCGCAGCCGGCCGCCGCGTAGAGCGGCCAGAGCGCGGGGGCACCGGTCAGCGCGTTGAGCAGCAGCAGCGCGCTGAGCACGGCGAGCGCGGCCTCCGTGGCCAGGGCCACCGTGCGGCGGTCGAGGCGGTCGGCGAGCACCCCGCCGTACAGGCCGAACAGCACCGTCGGCACCAGCTCCACCGCGCCGACCGCGCCCACCGCGAGCGGCGAGCCGGTGGCGTCGGCGATCTGCAGCGGGATCGCGGTGAGGGTGAACACCGAGCCCAGCATGGTGACCGCGCCGGACGTCCAGACCAGGCGGAAGTCCGCAGAGGACCGCCAGGGCGCGGTGTTCGGCAGCAGCCGGGACCACGGGCGGCGCGGGCCCGTTCCGGGGGTCGTCATGGGTGTGTCGGTCCCTTCCGGGGGTGCGGCGGCGCGGCTCCGCCGTCCTTATCACCGATAAAGCCGGTCCGGAACTTAGCAGCGATAAAGTGGGCTGCCAAGCGAATAACCGGGCGGCCGGCACGGGCGCCGGAGGGCGCCGGAAGGGCGGAACACCATGGCGCTGACACGGGACGAGGTCGTGCGCACCGCGCTGCGGCTGCTCGACGAGGTCGGCATCGACGGGCTCACCACCCGCCGCCTCGCCCGCGAGCTCGGCGTGCAGTCCCCTGCCCTGTACTGGCACGTCAGGAGCAAGCGCGAACTGCTCGACCTGATGGCGGAGGCGATGCTGGCCGAGGCCCTGCCGCACGACCGCGAACCCGGCCCCGAGCACTGGCCCGACTGGATCGCCGCCGACGCCCGGGCCAAGCGCGGCGCCCTGCTCGCCCACCGCGACGGCGCCCGGGTGCACGCCGGCACCCTGCCCACGGCCGGCGAACTGCCCGCCGTCGAGGCCCAGCTGCGCGCACTGTGCGGGGCGGGCCTGCGCCCGCGCACCGCCCTGCGGCTGCTGCTCACCGTCGACCGCTACCTGATGGGCTGGGTCACCGAGGAGCAGGCCTGGCGCCAGGACGCCGAACGGCGCGACGGTGCGCCCTTCCCCGACGAGGCGCTGCAGGGCCTGCCGCTGCTGCGGGAGGCGGCCGACGTGCTGCGGATGACCGACCACGACGCCGACTTCGAGTACGGCCTGCGCGTGCTGATCGAGGGCTTCCGGGCCGAGATCGCCCGCGAGGCCGGGAATACCGGGGACGCGGCCGCGGCCGGTCCACTACGGTGACCGACCATGCGCACCCTCGACCCCGCCCGCACCGCCCTCGTCCTCGTCGACCTCATGGAGCGGATCGCCGCCCTGCCGCTCGCCCCGCGCCCCGGCGACGAGGCGGTCGCCGCCGCGCTCGACCTCGCCACGGCGTTCCGGGCGGCCGGCGCGCCCGTGATCGCGATCCGGGTCGAACGCCCCGGCGTGGCCGAGCAGCCGCCGGGCAGCGACCTGCTCCCCGAGGTCGCCGAACTGGCCGACGAGACCGTCGTCAAGCGCACCATCGGCGGCTTCCACGGCACCGGCCTGCACGAACGGCTCCGGGAGCGCGGCGTCGACACCCTGGTGTTCGGCGGCATCGCCACCAACCTCGGCGTCGAGTCCACCGCCCGCGCGGCCGCCGACCACGGCTACCGGCTGGTGTTCGTCGAGGAGGCCATGACGGCTCTGACCGAGGAGGAGCACCGGGCCTCCGTCGCCCTCTCGCTGCCCCGCTTCGGCGAGGTGGTCGACCGCAGCGGCGTCAGTCTCGGCTGAGGCCGCCGCGGGCCAGCTCCAGCGCCTCGCGCAGCCGGCCGCCCGCCGCGGCGAGCAGCCGGGCGGCGGCCGGGGCGTCCACCCCGGCGAGGACGACGAGGACGGCGTCCTTCACCTCGCCGCCGGTGGCCGCCAGCGCCCGCCGGGCGGTCTCCTCGTCCGTGCCGGTGATCTCGGTGACGATCCGCCGCGCCCGGTCGCGCAGCTTGGCGTTGCCCGCCCGGACGTCCACCATCAGATTCCCGTACGTCTTGCCGAGCCGGACCATCACCGCCGTGGACAGCAGGTTCAGCACCAGCTTCTGCGCCGTCCCCGCCTTGAGCCGGGTCGACCCGGCCACCACCTCCGGCCCGGTCACCACCTCGATGCCCAGCTCGGCGGCCGCGACCAGCGGCGACCCGGCGCTCCCCGCCAGCCCCACGGCCAGCGCCCCGGCGGCGCGGGCGCCGCGCACGGCGGCCACCGTGTACGGCGTGCGGCCGGAGGCGGAGACGCCGACCACCGTGTCCTCGGCGGTCAGCGCCAGCGCGGCCAGATCGGCGGCCGCCAGCTCCGGGCGGTCCTCCGCGCCCTCCACGGCGCGCACCAGGGCCCGTGCGCCGCCCGCGATCACGCCCACCACCTGGCCCGGGGCGGTGTTGAACGTCGGCGGGCACTCGCTCGCGTCCAGCACCCCGAGCCGCCCCGCCGTCCCCGCGCCCGCGTAGACCAGCCGCCCGCCCCGGGCCATCCGCCCGGCGACCGCGTCCACCACCACGGCGATCCTCGGCAGCTGCCCGGCCACCGCCCCGGCGACCGTGCGGTCCTCGGCGTTCAGCAGCCGCAGCAGCTCCAGTGTCCCCAGCCGGTCGAGGCCGGCCCACTGCGGCCGGACCTGCTCGGTCACCGGGCGGTCGGCGTTCTCCATGCCGAACCCCTCCCCGCGCATGACCGCCGCCAACCCGGGCAGGTGCCGGTCGGGCGAGGAAGGGAGGCCGGCCATGGGCCACCAGGAGACCGTCGCCGCCCTGCTGCAACGCTTCGGCCGCACCTACGCCGACGAGGCGGGCATCACGCTCCGCGACACCCCGTCCCCGCTCTACCGGCTGCTGGTGCTCACCACGCTCAGCTCGGTGCGGATCAGCGCCGACCTCGCCGTCGCCGCCGCCCGGGAGCTCTCCGCGGCGGGCCTGCGCACCCCGAAGGCCATGGCCGCCGCGCACTGGCAGACCAGGGTGGACGCCCTCGGCCGCGCCCACTACGTGCGCTACGACGAGAGCACCGCGACCGCTCTCGGCCGCGGCGCCGACCTGCTCCTCGACCGCTGGCACGGCGACCTGCGACGGCTCCGCGACGAGGCCGGGGGCGATCCCGCCCGCATCGCCGGGCTGCTCCGCGTGTTCCCCCGGATCGGCCCGGTCGGCTCGGGCATCTTCTGCCGCGAGGCCCAGGCGGTCTGGCCGGTCCTGCGCCCGTCCTTCGACGACCGCGCCCTGAGGGCGGCGGCCGACCTCGGCCTGCCCCGCACCCCGGCCGCCCTCGCCGCCCTCGCTCCGCCGCGCGACCTCGCCCGCCTCGCCGCCGCCCTCACCCGCTTCAGCCTGGGCCGCGTCCGGCCCGGCGAACTCCGGGCGGCGTAGCCGTGCCCGGGCCGGCGCCGGGGCCGCCCGGGAGGCCCGGCTGCCCGGGAGGCCGACCCGCCCGGGAGGCCCGGCCGCCCGGGTTCAGGCCATCCAGAAGAAGACCGCCGTCATGCGGCGCTCCTCCAGGGTCAGGCCGTGGTACGAGGTGGCGCTGTGGATCAGGTTGGCGTGGTAGACGAGCAGGCGGTTGTAGCGGTTGGGGACGCGGACGTCCTCGGTGAAGGCGTCGGCGGGGACGCGGCGGGTGCCGAGGGCCTCGACCAGATTGGTGTGCGGGGCGGCGACCAGGTTGCCGCCGAGCCGGCCGCCGGGGAACTGCTGGCGGTAGAAGCCGGTACCGGCGTCCTCGGCGGCTCCGGGGCTCAGGTAGAGGACGGCCGCGTAGCGGCAGAGGGCGCGGGAGTCGGTGTGCGGGCGCGGCTCCGACTCGCCGGCGCCGACGAGCTGGACGCAGTTGTGGTTCAGGGTGCCGCCGCCCGGGGCGCTCTGCACCCAGAGCCGCGGCGCCCCGGTGGCCCGGCGGACGAGAGCCTCGACCCGGGCCAGCTCGGCGGGCTCCAGGCCGGGCATGGTCCGCAGGCCCGGCCAGGTCTCCGGACGGTAGGGGTAGCCCTCGGCCCAGTCGTTCCGGTCGAGGCAGCGGCGCCGTACGGCGTCCGGGTCGGGCAGGACGTCGTCGAAGACCCAGTAGTCGCGGCCCGGGGTGGGTTTGCGGTAGGGCAGGACGGGCAGGTGGGCGGTCCGTCCGGCGGGCAGTGGAGGCATGGGCCGACCATAGGATTCGCCGCCCCCAACGTTCTGCCGTGAGCAGGTCAACCTTTCGTCAAGGTCACCACGGGCGGCGGGAACGGAGCCGGGGTCAGCACCGCCCGCCGGCGGCCCGTCACCACGGGGGCGGGCGTCCGTCCCCGGCCGCCCGGAGCCGGCCAGCACCGCCGTGGCGCGCCGGCGGGGCGGAACGTGAACGAGGTCACCCTTGAACGCGCGCCGGGCGGCGGGAAAGGGTGGTGGCATGACCACCTTCGAGATCGATCCCGCCGGGCCGTCGGCCGACGGGGAGCCGCGCACCCGCACCCACGAGTGGCGGGCCGGTCCGCCCATCTCGGCGTTCCCGCACCTCACCGGCGAGGAGATCCTCCGGGAGATCATCGCCGGCCGGATCCCGCAGCCGGCGATCGGGAGCACCATGGGCTTCCGGCTGGTGGAGGCCGGGCCCGGGACGGCCGCGTTCGAGGGCGCGCTCGGCGATCACCTCTTCAACCCGATGAACACCGTCCACGGCGGCTATCTGGCCACCCTGCTGGACTCGGCGCTCGGCTGCGCCGTGATGAGCCGGCTGCCGGCCGGCGTCGGCTACACCACCACGCAGCTGAACGTGCACATGGTGCGGCCGCTGTTCGCCGACTCGGGGCAGGTGCGCTGCGAGGGGGTCGCGCTGCACGTGGGGCGGACGATCGCCACCGCCGAGGCGCGGATCCTCGGCGGCCAGGACGGCCGGCTGTACGCGCACGCGACCACCACCTGCGCGATCCTGACCCCGCGCCGGGCCGACTGACCCACGCGCACGGGCCCCGGTGGTCACCCCCGGCGCTGCTGCGCGGGGGTGACCACCGGGGCCCGTCGGGGGACCGGCGCGCGTGACTAGGGTCTGTCTCTTGGATTTTGTCGGATCAGGCCGCGGCGTCTGGGTGCGTGCATCGCAAGGCGGAGGAGGGAGCCACTGCGGAGCATTGGCGACTGACGACAACGCGGCGAGGTGCGTGCCCAGGCGTCGCGGACCCGGCAAGGATCCAAGAGACAGACCCTAGGCGCCGAAGGCCGCGGCGAGCAGGCCGCAGACGGCCAGGAAGCCGCAGATGCCCAGGTTGATCAGCTTGTGGGAGAGGAAGACGGCCGCGAACTCGCGGATCGTCGCGCTCGGCCAGTAGTAGCGGGCGGTCGGCGAGCCGCAGACCTGGCCGGTGACACCGGTCCTGCGGGCCGTCAGGGCGGCGCGGAAGGCGTGGAAGTTGTTGGTGACGACGACGCAGCGGTAGTCGGGCTTGGCCTGCTCCATGATGGCCTTGCTGAAGAGCAGGTTCTCCTCGGTGGTGCGCGAGCGGTCCTCGCGCGCCAGGTGATCGGCCGGGAAGCCGCGCTCGACCAGGTAGTCCGCCATCGCGTGGGACTCCGGCAGCTTCTCGTCCGGGCCCTGGCCGCCGGAGGTGATCAGCACCGGCGGGTTGCCGCGCGCGGCCTGCTTCTCGTACAGGTCGCGGCCGCGTTCGAGCCGGCTGGCGAGCAGCGGCGGGACCCGCTCGCCGCCGATCAGCCCGGAGCCCAGGACCACCACGAAGTCGACGTCGCCGCGCGGCGCGTGGCGCTGGTAGAGGAAGGCGTAGCCGACGAAGCAGACGAAGAGGAAGGAGATGTAGCCGACCACCAGCAGCGCCGTCGCGGCGAGGATGCCGATGCGTTCGGACCCGGTGAGCACCGCCGCGGCGAACAGGACGATCAGGCCGAGGATGCCGAGGCCGGCGAGCAGCGACAGCAGGTTGGCCGGGCGCCGCCCCTCCTTGCGGATCATCGTCATGCCGTTGGAGAGCAGGAACCAGACCAGGGCGGCCGTGCCGACGGTCGGCAGCAGGGCGATCAGGGCCACCGCCAGCTCGGCCACCAGCGTGGGCGCCCGGCGCAGTTCGGCGATCAGGGCGAGGGCGAGGAGCGAGACCGCGATGCCGAGCAGGACGGCGTTGCTGAACCGGCGCCGGTCGCGAAGGACCCCGATCCCGCAGAGGAGGAAGAAGAAGGCCGCTGGGGCATAGGCGATCATGACCGTATCGTAGGGTTTCGCGGGCCGGCGTCGATGGGGGCCTCCCCGTCGGCACGATGCCCGCCGGGGGTTCCCGTCCGGACCGCCCTGCCCGCGGTCTCGGCCTCGGGCTGCGGCGCGGCCTCCGCCGCCTTCCCCGCCTCCGCAGTCTTCTCCGCCTCCGCCGCTTCCCCCGCCCCCGCCGTCCGCCCGATCCGGCGGACGCCCGGGACGGCCGCGGTGCCGGCGCAGGCGAGCGCGACCAGCGCGGCGGTGACCAGCAGCGGACCGGTGCTGCCCCAGGCGTCGGCGGCCAGTGGCGCGAGGGTGTACCCGAGCGGGGCGGCGGCGAGCGACAGCAGCCAGTCGTAGGACGTCACCCGGGCCAGCACCTGCGGCGGGAACTCCTGCTGCACCGTCGTCTGCCACACCGGGTTGAGGAAGCCGAGCCCGGTCATCGCCACCGCGTACGCGCTCACCGTGACCGGTGCCGGGGCCGCCACCGCGAGGGCGGCCAGCGGCAGGGCGTACAGGGCCAGGCCCAGGTTGGCGACCAGCACCGGCCGCCGCGGCCGGTACCGCCCGGCGAGCAGCGAGCCGGCCAGCACACCGCACGCGCCGGCCTGGGTCATGGCGATCCACACGCCGTCCCCGCCGAGGTGCCGGGTGGCGATCAGCGGGCCGAGGGTGAGCAGCACGGCGGCGGCGCCGTTCCAGACGCCGTGGCCCACCAGGCTCGTCCAGTACCAGTCGCGCGAGCGCACCTCGCTCCACCCGCGCAGCAGGTCGGTGCGCAGCGAGCGGCGCTCACCCGGGGTGTGCCGGATCCGCAGCCGGGTCAGCAGCGCCGCGCTGACCAGGAAGGAGGCGCCGTCCAGCAGGAACGCCCAGCCGGGCCCGGCCGTCCAGACCAGCACCCCGGCGAGGGCCGGGCCGCCCAGCCGGGCGGCGTTGGAGGCCGAGGCGAGCAGCGCGTTGGCCCGCATCCGCTGCGGCCCCGTGACGGTGGCGGCGACCAGGGGCGTGGCCGTCGGTATGGCGAACGCGGAGGCGATGCCGCCGACCGCCTCGGCGGCCGCGATCGGCACCAGCCGGGGCTGGTCGCCGAGGAGTTCGAGGCCGACGGCGACCTGGGCGGCGGCCCGGACGAGGTCGGTGACGAGCGCGACCAGCCGGGGATCGAGGCGGTCCCCGACCACGCCGCCCAGGGGGAGCAGCAGCAGCCGCGGGACCATCGCGCAGCCCAGGACGAGGGCGAGCGCACCGGAGGAGCCGGTCGCCCGGGTGACGGCGATGGCGAGGGCGGCGGGCACGACGGCGTCGCCGAGGGTGGAGATCGTCCGGCCCAGGAAGAGCAGACGGAAGCCGCGCGAGCGCAGCGGGTGCTGGAGCAGGGTCACGGGGAGCACTGTATTTCGGTGCCGAAGTTTCGGCAACGAAATATTGACGGCGGAAACCCGCAGCTCACGGACGCCTAGACTCGGGGGCATGACACGCGCGACCCCCCGGGCGGCGGCCGAACGGCCCCGCGACTGGACCGACGGCCACGTCGAACGCTGGCGGCCGGTGCTTCCGCACCTCGACCCGGACGTCGAGGGCGCCGTCACCCGGATGAG
The DNA here is from genome assembly GCF_042884635.1 of Kitasatospora sp. NPDC058115. NCBI lineage: Bacteria > Bacillati > Actinomycetota > Actinomycetes > Kitasatosporales > Streptomycetaceae > Kitasatospora > Kitasatospora sp. NPDC058115. The sequence goes on along the minus strand of NZ_JBHVTL010000026.1, from coordinate 124,943 downwards.
CAAGCTCACCCGCCACCTGGGCCGGGTCCGCGAGCAGGGCGTGGCCGACTACGGCCTGCAGAAGCACGAGTTCGACACCCTGCACGGCCTGGCCGGCCGCGGCGGCCGGGCCACCCCCTCCGACCTGCGCGCCGACCTCAACCTGGCGCCGGCCTCGGTGACCGGCCGTCTGGAGGCGCTGGAGCGGCGGGGATTCATCGTCCGCACGCCCTCCGGCGACGACCGCCGCCGGGTCGACGTGGAGCTCACCGAGGCGGGCCGGCTGGCCTGGCAGCAGGCGCTGGACGTGGTCGGCCGCGAGGAGCAGCGTCTGCTCGGCGTCCTCTCCCCGGCCGAACGGCGCCAGCTCTCCGACCTGCTGCGCCGCGTGCTGCTGGCCGCCGAGCAGCCGGCGCCGGAGACCCGCACCGACCGCCCGGAGACCGGCTGGCACGGCTGACCCGCAGGACGCGTCCTAACACCAGGGGTCGATCCTGAGACGGACCCTGGCGTCGTCGCCGAGGATCGGCGCGGTGGTGGCGGGAAGCGGGATGCGGGCCGTCCAGGAGCCCTCCGACGGGTCCTCGTCCGGCAGCGGCTCGCCCATCGGGCTGAGGTCCCGGATCGCTCCGGGCACCTCGGAGTTCCACCGCGCCCAGACGTCCGGGGGCGAGCCGGGCGCCGTCGGCTGCACGTCGATGATCAGGGTGTCCGTGAAGTCGGGCGTCTCCACGTGGTCGCGGAAGCGGAACAGCCCGCGCTGCTCGTGCAGGGAGAGCAGGTCGAGGTCGAGGATGAAGCGCAGCGGGCCGCCCTCCTGCGGGCGCGGCAGCCGGGTCGACAGGAAGGTGGTCGCCAGCGGGACGGCGTCGTCCCCGGTCAGGGCGGGCCGGGTGCGCCGGCTCTCCTTCGTCGGGTCGGAGAGCTGGATCGGGCACGAGTGCGCGGCGGCGCGTTCGTTCATCAGCACCGGCAGGCCGCGCACCGAGAGCCGGGCCTCCGCCTGCCAGACGGTGTCGTCCCCGGGCAGCGACACGTCGGCGAGGTCGATGCGCACCCGCAGGTCGCCGAACAGGAAGCGGCGCAGGTTCTGGTAGCCCTCCTCGGAGTTGACCAGCCCGTAGCGGCCGCTGTGGCTGCGGTGGGCGAAGGCCCGGTTGGCGCCGGTGACCTGCGCGTTCTCGATCTGCACCAGGCCGTCGCTGCGCGGGCCGACCGCCGCGGCCGAGATGCCGTGGGCGACGTCGTAGTCATCGGCGTCGGTGCCGACCATGCAGAACACCCGGTCGAGCGGGAAGCCTCCGACGTCCACCGGCGTGTTGCCGTCGTCGTCCGGCATGTCCACCGCGTGCCAGTCGTCGGGAGGTCCGTCCGGGTCGGCGTGCGGCGTCAGGTACTGGTACATCCGCCGGGGCCCGAAGACGTCGGAGCCGTTGAAGTTGAAGAGGTCGCGCAGCGCCTCCGGGATCCCGAACCCGATGGCGAAGGTGATGCCGCCGTGTGGCGTTCCGTAGGTGAACAGCTTCGCCACGTAGGCGGTGGCGTGCTCGCCGCGCTCCTCCGGGATGATCTTCTGCATCAGGCAACGGCAGATCAGTCCGCCCATCGAGTGGGCGACCAGGTTGACCCGGGGTGCGCCGGTCCTGCTCCGCACCCGTTCGATCAGGGCCAGGAGGTCCCGGGCGGCCGTCTCCAGGTTGAACGGTTCCGGCCGGCCGCCGAAGGTGGGGGAGCAGACGTCGTAGAAGCGGTGGATCCAGATGCTCCTGGGGTGGGGCGCCTCCTCCGCCGGACCGGGGCGCCCCTCCACGACGATGTCGTACTCCTCGTCGAGGTGCAGGCGCAGTAAGGGGCTTTCGAACTGGTAGAGGACGGGGTTGTCCTCGCGGCCGACGCGGATGTGCGTCGAGCCCTGGTTGAATCCGTAGAACGGATCCGTCACGGCCTTCTCGATCCCGGGGCTGCCTCCGGCGTATCCCCGGACGTAGACGATCGGGAGCCCGGCGGACGGCGTGCTCATGGCCGGCCTGCCCTCTCCGCGGCCGGCACCGGCCGGCGCCGGCCGACCCGTTGACATGGGAGCTTCTCCCCCCAGTGTCGGCGGCCGGGGCCGGCCTGTCACCCCCCGGCTCCGGACCGTTGATGGCCCGTCACTGCCCGTGTGGGGCTACCCCTTCGCGAAGCGCTCGACCGCCGCCAGGACGGCCTCGCCGGTGGCGCGGGAGCCGGTGTGCCCGGCGTTCTGGATCACCGTCAGCTCGGCGTCCGGCCAGGCCTTGGCGAGCTGCCAGGCGGTGTCCAGCGGGCTGCCGAGGTCGAGGGCGCCGTGGATCAGCACCCCCGGGATGCCGGCCAGCCGGTGCGCGTCGCGCAGCAGCCGGCCGGGCTCCAGGAAGGCCCGGCGGGAGAAGTAGTGCGCGGTGATCCGCACGAAGGCCGTCAGCGCCTCGGAGGGCCTGGCCGTGTAGGCGTTCGGCGATCCCGTCGTCTCGTGGGCGATCACCGCGTCCTCCCAGGTCGCCCAGGCGGTGGTGGCCGCGCGGCGGACGGACTCGTCCGGGTCGTTCAGCAGCCGGTCGTACGCGACGAGCAGGTCGCCGTCGCGGTCCTCGGGCGGCAGCGCGTCGCGGAAGGCCTCCCACGGGCCCGGCAGCAGGCGGCCGACGCCCCGGTAGAGCCAGTCGATCTCCTCCGGCCTGGTCGTGGTGACGGCGCTGATCACGATCTCCGACACCCGCGCGGGGTGCGCCTGGGCGTACGCGAGGATCAGCGTGGAGCCCCAGGAGCCGCCGAACATCAGCCAGCGCCCGATGCCCAGATGCTCGCGCAGGCGCTCCAGGTCGGCGACGAGGTGCGCGGTGGTGTTGTGCTCCAGGCCGGTCGCCGGGTCGGCGGCGTGCGGTTCGCTGCGGCCGCAGTTGCGCTGGGAGAACAACACCAGGCGGTAGCGCTCGGGGTCGAAGTACCGCCGGGCGCCGGCGTTCAGCCCGGAGCCCGGTCCGCCGTGCACGACCACGGCGGGCTTGCCGGCCGGGTTGCCGGACACCTCCCAGTGGATCCGCTGGCCGTCTCCGACATCCAGCAGGCCTTCCGCGCAGGGCTCGCCGACGGGGTGGAACGCGGTCATGCGGGTGCCTCCTCGGCGGGCCGGACGTCTGCGGGCGTCCGGACCCTAGCGCCCCCGCCTGGTGGCGGTCGAACGGTTTCGGGTGGGCGGGGGCGAGCGGGGGAGCGGGCGGGAGGGCGGCGGTCAGCGGCGCTCGGGCGGCAGCAGGGCGGCCAGCCCGTCGAGGATGCGCTCCAGGCCGAAGGCGAACCGGGCATCGAGGTCCGGCCCGGTGAGGTCACCGGCCATCGCGACCAGGTGCGGGAACTCGGCGGGCGGCAGGGCGCGGAACCGCTCGGCGGCGGCGTCGGCAAGCTCGCGCCGGCCGGTGCCGGTGGTCTCCGCCGCGGCCATCGGTGACTGCTCCTGGAGCACGAAGCCCTGCACGTACGCGCCGAGCAGGTAGGACACCATCGCGGCGTCCGGGGCGGAGAAGCCGGCCCCGCGCAGCCGGCCGAGCTGGTCCTCCATCAGGTGCAGCAGGTTCGGCCCGGGGGCGAGGCGGCCCGCCACCACCTTGGCCGCGTCCCGCCGGCCGAGCAGGTGGGCGCGGTAGCGCTCGCAGTAGCCGCGCAGCTGGACGCGCCAGTCCCCGGTGCGGGGCGGGGCCTCGACGCCGGCCATCAGCGCGTCGTTGAGGAGGTCAAGCAACTCCTCCTTGTTGCGGACGTGCCAGTACAGCGAGGCGGCCTTGACCCCGACCTCGGCGGCGACCTTGCGCATCGACAGGCCGGCCAGGCCGTCGCGCTCCAGCACCCGCAGCGCGGCCTGCGCGAGCCCCTCACGGGTGACTGCGGGCGGGGCGGGGTCGTCCTGGTCGGCCGGCATGCGGTCCTCGCTGTTCTCGTCGGGCGGGCTGCGATCGCGCTTGCAATCTAACACCGTTAGGTGCACGCTGTCCTCCGTCGAACCAGCCCCTAACGCCGTTAGGGGCTCTCTGTGACCGAACCGGGAGGACCATCCGATGGGGGAGACCGGGGGGAGCGCGGCGCCGGGCGCCCGCCGCCGACGGCTCGCGCTCGCGACGCTCTGCATCACCATGTTCATGTCCATGCTGGACAACGTCATCGTCGGCAACGCCCTGCCCCGGATCGGCCGGGACCTCGACGCGGGCATCACCGGCCTCCAGTGGGTGGCCGAGGGCTACAGCCTGGTCTTCGCCGCCCTGCTGCTCACCGGCGGCGCGCTCGGCGACCGCTACGGCCGCACCGCCGTCTTCCGGCTCGGCCTCGCCCTGTTCACGGCCGGCTCGGCGGGCGCCGCGCTCGCCGGGAGCGTCGGCGCGCTGGTCGCCGCGCGGATGCTCCAGGGCGTCGGCGCCGCCCTGCTCACCCCCGGCAGCCTGGCGATCCTGCGGCACGTGTTCACCGACGAACGCGAACGCACCCGGGCGATCGGCACCTGGTCCGGCGTCTCCGCGCTCGGGCTCTCGGTCGGCCCGGTGGTCGGCGGACCCATGGTGGAGGCCTTCGGCTGGGCCAGTGTCTTCTGGATCAACGTGCCGATCGGCATCGGGGCGCTGGTCCTCTCCGGCCGGGTGCTGCCCGTCGTCCCGGGCCGGGCGCGCCGCGTCGACCTCGGCGGCCTCGTCCTCTCCGCGGCCGGCCTCGGCGCCGCCGTCCACACCCTGGTCGAGGGCCCCGAGCGCGGCTGGACCGACGCCCGGGTGCTCACCACGGCGGTGCTCGCGGTGCTGTTGCTGACGGCCTTCCTGCTCCTCGAACGGCGGATCGCCGATCCGATGCTGGACCTGCGGCTGTTCCGCGACGGCGTGCTCGGCGGCGCGCTGCTCGGCGGGTTCATGGTGAGCTTCGGGATGTTCGGTGCGCTGTTCTTCCTGCCGCTGCTGATGCAGGGCGTGCTGGACTGGTCACCGACGGCGGCCGGACTCGCGGTTCTGCCGATGACCGCGATGATCGTCGTCGCCGGCCCGGTCTCGGCCCGGCTGACCGGCCGCCACGGTCCCCGGCCGCCCCTGGTGCTGGGCACCGCCCTGTGCGCGCTGGGCCTCGCGGGGCTGTCCCTGTACGGCGAGCACGCCCGCTACGCCGAGTACCTGTGGACGCTGTTCGTGCTCGGCCTGGGTATGGGGATGACCTTCACGCCGGTCTCCATCGCCGTCCTCCAGCGGGTCGCCCCGGAACGGATGGGCACCGCCTCGGCCACCGTCAACACCCTGCGCGAACTCGGCGGCGTCCTCGGCATCGCCGTCCTCGGCGCCCTCCTGACCCACCGCCTGACAACGGCGCTGACCGCCTCGCTGACCCGCCTCGGCCTCCCGTCCGACACCCTGGGCCGCCCCGCCGACACCCTGTCCGCGGCAGGCGCCCCGGGCCCGGCGGCCCCCCTCCCCGCCCCGCTGCGGGCCGCCTTCGAACTCGCCTTCACCGACGGCATCCACCTCGCCCTGCGGTGCGGTTCGGCGGCCCTGGCGGTCGCCGCGGTCCTGGTCGCCCTCCTGCTGCGCGGCACGGCCGCCCCGGCTCCCGCCCCCAGCGGGCGGGACGTCCCGGCCGGAGCCGGCGTGTAGCGGGGCGCTCCGAAGCGTGCTCCGGGGGGCCGGGGGTTCGCGGGCCTTGCCTGGTCGTCGCCGCACCGACCACTGCCCGCCCCGGCTGTCAGCCCCACGGGGCGGGACGTGCGGGCCGGGACCGGGGTGTAGCGGGTGTCCTTCACGGGGGCGGTGGGTGGATCAGAGGCTTTCGGGGCCCGCCGCCCGCCGCCCGCCGCCCGGGGCTGGGGCTGGGGTCTTTGCCTGGCCCTGCGCCGCATGGTCCGCCGCCCGTCGCCGCCGCCCCCACCTCCCGGCTCCGCCGGATGGGGTGTTCGGGCCAGGGCCGGGGCGTAAACGGGGTGCTCTGTGGCGTGCTGAGCGGGGTGATGGTGGGTCAGGGGCTGGCAGGCGTTGCCTGGCCGTGTGCCGAGCGGGCCACCGCTCGCCGCCGGCCGCCCCGGTCTCACCGGGCGGGATGTCTGGCCGGGGCTGGGGCGCAGCGGGGTGCCTCCAACCATGCTTGGGGGACTTGCTCCTTTGCCTGGCCGTGCGTCGTATGGCCTGCTGCCTGCCGCCCGGGCTCCCGGCCCTGCCGGGCGGGGTGCTCTGCAGCGTGCTTCGGGGTCCGGGACTGACGTGCGCGTCTTTGCCTGGGCGCGCGTCGCATGGCCCGCCGCAGACTGCCGGCTGTCACGGCTCCCGACCCCACCGGGCGGGACGTCCCGGCCGTGGCCGGGGTTAGCGGGGCTTGGCGGGGTGCCTTCCGTCACCGTGTTTCGCGGGGTGGTGGGTCGAGGCTTGCGGGCTCTCGCCCGACCGCGCGCCGCATGGGCCCCGGCGGCCGCCGGCCCCCGGTGGGCCGGGCCGGGGCATGGTACGGGTGCCTCGGCGGGTGGCCTTCGCTGTGCTGTGGGCGGTGTGGCTCGGGATCTGCCGGGAGCAGGGCAGGGCGGCTCGGTTGCCGGGTTGAACGGGCCGCCGCCCGTCGGGTGCGGCGGCCCCGGTGGTGGCTGCGGTTCCGGTGGTCCTGCTGGTGCACGGTACGCGCCCCTGCCTGTCGGCCCCGCCGGGCCGGGGCCGGGGGTGGGGGCGCTTCAGCGGGTGGCCTTCCCCGCGGGCTGCGGGTCGGTGGCCTCGGTGGTGCGCGCGGTTGGTCGCGGCCCGTCGGCCCGGCCGGGTGGGGCCGGGGCGGGGGTGCTTCAGCGGATGCCCTCCACTGCGCTCTGGGCGGTGCGGGCCAGGGACTTGCGGGCCTCCCAGGGGCGGGCCGGGTCGGTGGGCGGGGCCTCGACGGCCGGGCGGAAGGCGAGCTCGGCGACCAGGCCCCGGACGGCGACGACCCGGGCGAGGGAGGTGAGCAGGCCGTCCTCGCCGACGAAGGCGGGGGCGCTGGTGGGGCGGCCGTCGGCCAGCCGGTAGCGGATCGCGACCGGCTGGACGGGGGTGCCGGAGCGGACGGCGGCCTCGAAGAAGGCCGGGCGGAAACGGCCGCTCTCCCGGCCGCACCAGGTGGAGCCCTCCGGGAAGACGATCACCGGGTGGCCGGCCCGCAGGGTGGCGGCCACCTCGGCGACGGTGACCGGCAGGGTGCGCAGCCGGTCGCGGTCGAGGAAGACGGTGCCGCCCCAGGCGATCAGCGGGCCGAGCACCGGCCAGTGGCGCACCTCGGTCTTGGCCAGCGAGCGGCCCGGGCGGGCGGCCGCGATCAGCGGGATGTCCAGCCAGGAGACGTGGTTGGCCACCAGCAGCACTCCGCCCTCGGCCCCCGACCCGGGCCCGATCCGCACCGCGACCCCCAGCGAGCCGAGCAGGCCGCGGGCCCAGAACCGGGCGAGCCGGTCGCGCGGCCCGCGCGGCAGCGCCCGCGCGGGCAGACTGAGCGCGAGGCCGGCCGTGAGCACCACCAGGCAGGCGGCCAGCCGCAGGACCCGCCGGGGGAGGGCGACGGTGGGCGCCGGGTCGGTCAGGCAGGCCTCCGGCGTGCAGGAGGCCGTCGGCAGCCAGACGCTCATGAGACCTCTCCCGAGCCCGAGGCCGAGGCCGCCGAACCCGAGGCCGAGCCCGAGGCCGGGCCCGCAGCCGGGCCCGCAGCCGGGCCCGCAGCCGGGGCCGCCGTGCCGACGCCGCCCACGCCGGAGAGGAAGTGCCGCAGGTAGCGCGGGTCGGTGCGCTCCAGCGACAGCAGCACGTAGAGGTCGGCGCAGTCGAAGTCCGGGTCGTGCGCGGGCTCGCCGCAGACCCAGGCGCCGAGCCGCAGGTAGCCGCGGAGCAGGGCCGGCAGCGGCGCCTTCTCGGCCCGTGTCACACCGGTGGCGTCCCAGGGGCGGTGCGGGGTGACCCGGTACTCCCGGGGCGCGAGGTGCTTGGCGGCGACGGTGTCCCACACCCGGGCGGCGGTCGCGCCGCCGTCCTCCAGGGAGATCGAGCAGCAGCCGCCGACCCAGGTGTTGCCGGTGTCGGCGAGGTAGCGGGCGATGCCGCCCCACATGAGGTTGATGACGGCGCCGTTGCCGCGGTGCTCGGCGGCGATGCAGGAGCGGCCGAGCTCGACCAGGCCGTCGCGCAGCGGGGCGAGGCCGGAGAGGTCGAACTCGCCGTCGGAGTAGAGCCGGCCGGCCCGGCGGGCGGCCTCGGGGCGCAGCAGGCGGTAGGTGCCGACGACCGCGCCGTCCTCGCCCTCGCGGACGAGCAGGTGGTCGCAGAACTCGTCGAACGGGTCGACGTCCAGCCCGGGGTCGGTGCTGTGCAGGGTGGCGCCGAGCTCCTCGGCGAAGATCTGGTGGCGCAGCCGCTGGGCGGCGCGGACGTCGTCCTCGTCGCGGGCCAGCGAGACGGTGTAGACGGCCGAGGCGGAGCCGGACGCGCCGTCGCGGCGCGCGGCGGGCACCGCGGCGGCCCGGGCGGGGGTGACTGCGGGCGGAGTGTACGAGGGGACGGTGGTCATGGCGGACCCTCCAGGGCAGCACGGACGACGACGGCCACGGGGTTCCGTGGCGCCGGCCCCGTCAGGCCCGTACGGTCGACGGGTCCGCGGACCGGCACCCGTATGTCTCTCCAAGTCGGCTGGCATCCACGTTGCGGTTCGGCGGAGCGCAGATGTGCACCTGCTGAATGCGACCACCCGACGTGTGCGGGACATCTGTTGGGCACCGGCGCGTCGCCCCGTCCTCCGCTGCAGGGGGTGGATTCCGGGGCGGGAGTGCGGCAGGGCCTCGCCGCTGCCATGACAGCGGCCCGCCGCGCCCGGCCGCACCCCGGTACCCGGCGGGGTGCGGCCGGGCGCGGACGGGCGGCGGGGCACGGCGGGCCCGAGGGGTGGTCAGTAGGCCTGCCAGCCCCGCGGGTCGAGGCCGCCCGGGACGACCTCGGCCGGCCCGTAGGGCTCGCGGGTGAACACGAAGGAGCCGATGTCCAGGTGGCTGACCGAGCCGTCGGCGGCCCGCACCACGCGCAGGGTCTCGCCCGCGTAGTAGTCGTCCAGGCCGGTCCAGGTGCCGTCCTCCTCCGGGCGGAACCGGGAGGCGCGCCCGCCGCTGCCGAGCACCGAGAGCTCCAGCGCCCGCCCGGCCGCCAGCCGCAGGGTGTGCGGCGCGGCGCCCCAGTACCAGGGGCCGGTGAGGGCGAGGAGCTGCTCGTCGACCTCGGGCAGCGGGCGCCACGGCTCGGGGAGGCGGGGCTCGTGCTCCGCGGTGATCGCGATCAGCTCGGCGGTGACCTGCCCGGTGCGGGCGCCGTGGGTGGCGTTGGCGAAGGCGACCGCGGCCAGGCCGTCGGCCTCGCTGATCCAGAGACCGGCCGTGAAGCCGGGCATCGAGCCGCTGTGCCCGAACAGGGTGCGGCCCTGGTGCCGGATCAACTGGAGGCCCAGGCCGTAGGTCTCGGTCCAGTCGTCGGTGTCCGGGGCGACGGCGGGGCGGCGCATCTCGGCCAGGGTGCCGGCGGACAGCACCTTCTCGTCGCCGTCGGCCAGGAAGGCGGCCCACCGGGCGAGGTCGGCGGTGGTGGACCAGAGCTGGCCGGCCGGGGCCATCAGCCCGGTGTCGGTGAGCGGCTCGGGCAGCATCACGTCGGCCCAGGGGTGGACGGCGAAGCCGCCGGCGTGCGGGGGCTCGGGGAGCAGGGTGGTGCGGTCCAGGCCGAGGGGTTCGAGGACCTCGCGGCGCAGCACCTCGCCCCACGGCTCGCCGCGCAGCCGCTCGACCAGCGCGCCGAGCAGCGCGTAGGTGGGGTTGGAGTAGTGGTGCAGCCGCCCGGCGGGGTGGCGGCGCGGCCGCTCCTCCTCCAGCAGGTCGGCGAGGGCCGGGCGCAGCGCGCCGTCGGTCCGCTCCCACCACGGGCCCGGGGTCTCGGAGGCGAGGCCGGCGGAGTGCGAGAGCAGCTGGGCGACGGTGGCGCCGTCGGCGGGGGTGCCGGGCAGGTGGCGCTCGACGGGGTCGGCGAGGTCGAGCAGTCCCTCGTCGCGCAGCCGCAGCACGAGGACGGCCACGAAGGTCTTGGTGATCGAGCCGATCCGGTACTGCACGTCGGTGGTGGGCGCGTGGTCGTCGACCATGCTGCGGGCGCCGCTCCAGACCAGCCGCCCGTCCCGGACCACGGCGGCGACCATCGAGGGGGTGCGGCCCTCGGCCTGGGCGACGGCCAGGCGGTGCAGCAGTGCGCGGCGGGTGGCGGGAAGCAGTTCGTCGGACAGGTCGGTCATCTGGTCCTCTGCGTGGTGCGGGCGGGTTCGGGCAGGTCCGGTCGGGCCCGATCGGGTTCGGTCGGGTTCGTGCCGCGGGGCCCAGGCCCCCCGGCCCCCACCAAGTGCGCCCCCCTGGGGGGGTGCACCCAATTTGTCCCCCACCGGTAGCCCCGGTCCGACCCCGCAAACCCCGCCCTCCCGCGGGCC